>NZ_SGTZ01000003.1:0-318190 GCF_005435115.1 Halorubrum sp. ARQ200
CTTTCGAGAAGTAGAACGACGAACCTCTTCGTTTTCAAACTGTTTTAGCCACGTCGATCCACCGACCGCGGAAACGTGGTTGCAAGCCCACGCCGTCTGGTGGAATCATGCTTAAGTTAACACGACGCTCACTCGCCTCCCCTCCGCTCCCGACCCGCTTCAGCCGATGCGACCGATCCGGACCGTCGGTCCCCCGTCGTCGACGTACCGGATCCGGACCCGGTTGGGTCCCGGTCGGAGTTCGACCGGGCCGCCGACGAGGTCGACGGCCGTCTCCGCGGGACCAGTTCCGACGCGGAGCGTGCGCCTCGGTCCGCCGTCGATCCGGTACGCGAGCGCGACGCCGCCCGGCCCCTCCGCCGACTCGACGAGCGCGACGCCGTCCGTCTCGGCCGCGGCGAAGCCCGTCGGCACGCGGACGAGGACCGTCGTCCCCGCCGCCATCGCCGGATCGCCCACGGGGGCCGACTCGCTGACGACGCCGCCGATCGCTCGCTCCAGCCGGTCCGTCTCGGCGCCGAGCCGCTCCGCCGTCGTCGCGGTCCGCGCCGTCTCGACCGCGGGCATCGACGCCGCCAGCAGCGCGACCGCCACGAGGACGGTGAGGACCACGCGGATCACGGCGCGCTCACAGCGACTCCCGGAGCCGGTCCAGCGCGTCCGTGGCCCACGCGCCGCCGTCGTCGCTCGCGCCCCCGCCGCCCTCGTCGCTCCTGTCGCCCCCGACGCTCCCGCCGCCGCCGGTACGGGGGCCGGACGCCGGCCCGTCGTCCGGCAGGGCGGCGTCGAGGGCGCTCTCCGACGGGACCGCCCCGTCGTCGGGGCCGGCGTCGGTCGCTCGGCCGAGCCCGTCGTCGCGGTCGCCGTCCCGGTCGGCCCCTCGGCTCGCTTCGGTCGCCCGCGCCAGCGCCAGGTCGGCCCGCCGCTCGACCTCGTCGTTGACCGCCCTGACCGCTCCCGCGTAGCCGCGGACGGCTTGCGTCGCGGCCTCCAACTCCGCGACGCGCTCCTCCAGGTCGTCGAGCTGCGATTCGAGGCGCTCGCGCTCGGCCGTCGCCCGCGCCTCCCCGGCGGCGTCCACTGGCCGCGCGTCGCCTCCGGTCACCGCGCGCTCGACGGCGCGGAGCCGGGACTCGATCCGGTCGCTCGGACCGTCCGCGTCCGTCGGCGTCGCCCTCTCCGCCTCCGTCTCCGCTCTCGGCGGCTCGGTCCCGCGTGCGTGATCGGTCATGCGGCCCGTTGCCCGCGGCTCCACTCTTAAACCTCGGGGAAAGGGTATTGTCGCGGGAAGTGGAATGTTCTCGCATGAAAGCAGTCCTCCTCGGTGTCGGACAGGCCGGCGGGAAGCTGGCGACCGCCATCGCCGAGTTCGACGCCGACGCCGGCTACGGCGCGGTCCTCGACGCGCTCGCCGTCAACACCGCCGCGGCCGACCTCGACCCCCTCCCGCTCGAAACGGTCCTCGTCGGGCAGTCGCGCGTCAACGGTCACGGCGTCGGCGGCGACAACGAACTGGGCGCCGAAGTGATGGACGAGGACGCCGTCGAGGTGCTCGACGCGCTCGCCCCGAAGGTCACCGCGGAGGCCGAGGCGGTGTTCGTCGTCGCCGGTCTCGGCGGCGGCACCGGCTCCGGCGGCGCGCCGGTCCTCGTCCGCGAACTGAACCGCGTGTACGACGTGCCCGTCTACGCCATCGGCGTCCTCCCCGGCCGCGACGAGGGGACGATGTACCAGGTGAACGCCGGGCGGTCGCTGAAGACCCTGGTCCGCGAGGCGGACGCGACGATCCTGCTCGACAACGACGCGTGGCGCTCCGCGGGCGAGTCAGTCGAGGGCGGCTACGAGGCGATCAACGCCTCGATGGCGAAGCGGATCGGCCTCATCCTCGCCGCCGGCGAGGCGGTCGAGGGCGTCGGCGAGTCCGTCGTCGACACGAGCGAGGTGATCAACACGCTCCGCGCGGGCGGGATGGCCGCGGTCGGCTTCGCGTCGGCGCCCGCGGCCGAGGACCCGCAGGAGAACGTCACCACGGTGACCAGCGCGGTCCGCAGCGCGGTGATGACGGGGCTCTCGCTGCCGAACGCGACCGACGCCGACGCCGCCCTCGTCGCGGTCGCCGGCGACCCGGACCGGATCTCGCGGAAGGGCGCGGAGAAGGCCCGGAAGTGGCTTCAGGAGGAGACGGGGTCGATGCAGGTCCGCGGCGGCGACTTTCCGCTCGACTCCGACCGGATCGCCGCCTTGGTCCTCCTCGCGGGCGTCGAGCGCTCCCAGCGCGTCGAGGCGTTCTTGGAGCGCGCCAGGCAGGCGGTCCGCGACGAGCGCGAGGAGCGCCCCGACCCGGCGGCCGCGTTCGAGAACGACGAGATCGACGATCTGCTGTAGGCTCGGCGCTCTCTCCCCCGCGAGACAGGTTCCGCACCTTTTTGGTCACGCCCGGTGGAGTTTCGCCCGATGACTAACCCGTGGGACGACTGGGACCACGTGCTGAAGGTCGACCCCGACAAGGACCTCCGCCCGGGCGAAACCTTCGAGGACGTGTGTCGGACCGGGACGGACGCGATCGAGATCGGCGGGACCCTCGACGTCACCGCGGAGAAGATGACGCGCGTCGTCGACGCCGCCGCCGAGTACGACGTGCCGCTGTACCAGGAGCCGTCGAACCCGGGCGTGGTGATCGACTCCCCGTCGCTCGACGGCTACCTGATCCCCACCGTGTTCAACGCGGGCGGTCCCTTCTGGATCACGGGCGCCCACAAGGAGTGGGTGCGCATCGACGACCTCGACTGGAGCCGGACCCACACCGAGGCGTACATCGTGCTGAACCCCGAGGCGTCTGTCGCCCAGCTGACGGAGGCCGACTGCGACCTCGCCGCGGACGACGTGGAGGCGTACGCGAAGATCGCGGAGCGCATGTTCGGCCAGGAGATCGTCTACGTCGAGTACTCGGGCACCTTCGGCGACACGGAGAAGGTCGCGGCCGCCCACGACGCCTTGGACGACGCCACCCTCTTCTACGGCGGCGGCATCCACGACTACGAGTCGGCCAACGAGATGGCCGCCCACAGCGACGTGATCGTCGTCGGCGACCTGCTCCACGACGAGGGCGTCGACGCCGTCCGCGAGACGGTGAAGGGCGCGAAGGACGCCTGAAACGGTCAACAGCGCAGTCAGTTCCCGCTCAGTCCGCTCCCGCGTACCCGTCCAGCATGTTCTCGACGTACTTCGCGATCACGTCCACCTCCAAGTGGACCGGGTCGCCGACCGACTTCTCAGAGAGCGTGGTGAGGTCGTACGTCGTCGGGATGATCGCGACGTCGAACTCGTCGCCGCGCTTCTCGGCGACCGTCAGCGAGATGCCGTCGAGCGTCACGGAGCCCTTGTCGACGAGGTAGTCGCCGTGCCCCTCGGGGATCGCGAAGGTGAACCGCCAGTCCTCGCCGACGCGCTCGATCCCCCGGACCTCGGCGACCGTGTCCACGTGGCCCTGGACGACGTGCCCGTCGAACCGCCCGTCCGCGGGCATCGCGCGCTCGACGTTGACCGCGTCGCCCTTGCGCACGTCGCCGAGGTACGTCTTCGCGACCGTCTCGCTCGCGAGGAACACCTCGAACCAGTCGGGCTCGTCGCCCCCTGCCTCGGCCGCGCCGCCGGTCGCGTACTCCTCGACGGTCAGGCAGACGCCGCTCACGCTGATCGACTGGCCGTGATGGAGGTCGTCGAACCCGTCGACGCCGATCCGCAGCCGCAGTCCGTCGTCGGTCTCGGTCCGCGACCGGACCGCGCCGGTGCCCTCGACGATGCCGGTGAACATACCGGAACTGGGGACGGCCGACGGATATCGGTTCTGGGTCCGCGCGGTCGCGCCGCGCGACCGGACCGGCTCCGCGACCGCGCGGCGCACCTGGACGCCGAGGGCGCTCGCGAGGCCGCGCCGCGTCCCTTTTGCCCCCCGGGGATCAACGGGGTCGCAATGCGACTGGGACTGCTGGACATGATCGGGCTGGCGGCCTCGCTCGTCTTCGCGCTGCCGCTCGCCAACTACGCCGTCATCCGGCTGGCCGCCGGCGAGACCGCGCTCGGTGCCGGGCTGCTCGTCGTCGCCGCCGCGATGGTCGTCCTCCCGCAGTACTTCCTCGACCCCGCGCGGATCGCCCGCAGGCTCTTGTCCGGGCTGCTGCCGCGCCAACTTCGCGGCGATCCCGACGGGACGGCTTCGGGTCGAGCGGGCGACGACGAGTCCGGGTCGACGGACGCCGGCGCGGTCGACGGCGACGACGCGACGGGGCGGTAGCTCGCTGGCCTTCAGACGTCGTCCGCGTCCGACCGCTCCTCCGGCACGATACCGAACGGGTACTCGGCCAGTATCTCGTACCCGTCGTCGGTGACGACGATCAGGTCCTCCAGCCTGACCCCGCCGATGTCGGGGTCGTAGACGCCCGGCTCGACGGTCACCGCGTGTCCCGGCCGTAGCTCACCCGCGCCGGACAGCGACGGCCCCTCGTGGAGGCTCACGCCGACGCCGTGGCCGGTGCCGTGGGTGAAGCCAGCCTCGCCCTCGCCCGCGTTCGGGTCGAAGCCGTACGCGGCCAGCTCCGCGGCCGCCTCGCCGTGGACGGTCTTCGCCGGAACTCCGGGCTCGATCTCGTCGAGTGCGGCCGCGCGGGCGGCCTCGACCGCGACGTACGCGCGGCGCTCCCAGCCGCCGTCGCCGTCGACGACGAACGTCCGGGTCACGTCGCCGTAGTACCCGTCCGGGCCCCGCGGCGAGACGTCGAGCAGCACCGTCTCGCCGGGCCGGATCGGGTCGTCGCCGACGCAGTGGAGGTCGGCCGCGGAGGGGCCGGCGCCGATCACCGTGTTGCCGGCGTCGCGGACGCCGCGCGCGGCGAGGACCGCGTTCACCTCCCGACGGAGCCGCTCCGTCGTGAGGGGCTCGCCCTTCCAGCGGAGCGGGGGACGGCGGTCCGTCTCCGCCTCCTCGCCGCCGCCCCTGTCGCTGTCGCTCCCACCGCCGTCGACTTCGCTCTCGGCGAGGACCGCCTCGGCGCGGGCCATCCCGGCGACCGCCGCGCGCTGGACGCGCCGTAGTCGGTCGACTTCGGCCGGCGTCTTTCGCGCCCGCGCGTCCGCGACCGCGTCCGTCGAGGCCAGGTCGACCCCCGCGCGTTCCAGGTACACCGCCGCGTCGTGCGGGATCGAGGCGGGCGCGAGGACGGTCGGGTCGGCGCCCTCGGCCGCCGCGCCCGCGCCGTCGACGAGGTCCTCCACGACCGCGGCCGCGCGCTCGCCGGCGTGGCCGCCGACGGCCTCGGTCCGAACCTCGCGAGCGACCCCGTCGTGGAACCGCTCCTCGGCGTCGGCAGCGGCCACCCCGCCCGGCGCGCGAGCGCCCGCGACGAACTCCCGCTCCGCCTGCTCGCAGAACAGCGCGGGGGCACAGAGGACCGCGCGGTCGCGGGCGCCGCCGTCGCTCGTCGTCCCGCCGCCCGGCGCGACGACCAGCGCGTACGGACGGTCCGGGCCGGAAAAGCGCGTCAGGTACCGGAGGTCGTCGTCGGAGCGGTCGCCGACGGCGACGAACGCCGCCGCGTCCGCCTCGCGGACCGCCTCAACGACGGGCCGGAGGTCGGTCCGCAGCGGGCGGGGTCCCCCCTCGCCGTCTCCCGGCGCCGCGTCGTCCCCGCTCACGGCTCGGGCTCGGGGACTGCCAGCTCCGCCTGGACCTCGTCGACGAGCTCCTGGGCCGGCTCGTCGCGGAGCTCGTTGAAGAGGAGGACGCTGATCGGGAGCGTCGGCGCGCCGCTGATGAGGCTCTCCATGATCACAAGCCGCTCGCGGGCGCGGGACATCCCGACGTAGAAGACGCGGCGCTCGTTGTCGGTGAGGACCGGCACGGGGCTCGTCGACTTCGTGAACTCCTCGACGCCGTCGACGTCGGTCGGGTCGTCGATGGAGGCCGCCATCTGCTCGACCACCTTCTCCGTGAGGTCGGTGGCGACGAACACGTGGTCGGCCTCGCGACCCTTCGCCGAGTGGATGGTGCCGACGCGGACGCGGGTCGGGTCGGTGCCCCGGTAGTCGCCGTCGAAGTACGCGCCCATCGACTTGCGCTGGAAGCTCGTCACCTTCCGGACCATGTCGTCCGCGCTCGCGGTGTCCGGCATGAAGGGGATGTACTCGTTCAGCGTGTCGGCGGCGACCTCGATCTCGGCGACGTCGTCGGCGTCGGCCGCCTCCTCGCGGTCGTCGAGGAAGTCGTAGAACTCCTCGCGGTCGTGGGTACCGAACGCCGACTCCTGAAGCATGTCCGCGAGCCGCCGCGCCTCCAGACCGGTGACGGGCTCGTCCGCCTCGGCCTTCTCGATGGCGCTCACGTAGTCCCGGACCCGATCGGTCCACATGCGCCCGTCGGTGAGCATCGTGAACGGGATGCCGTGGTCGATGAACTCGTCGATGAAGTCGAACATCTGGTAGCGCGCCCGGAACAGGCACATGATGTCGCCCTCGTCGTCTTCGACGGTGTACCGGACGTTCCGGACGAGCTCGATCATCGAGGGCGACTCGATCGCCTCGACGGTGCCGCCCTCCGTGCGCGGGTGGAGGTCCTTCTCCTGCCGCTTGTCGATGTGGCGGATCTCGGCGTTGACGACGTTGAGAATCTCCGAGGGGAGCCGGTAGGAGTTCGGCAGGACCACATCCTCGTCGACCTCGGTGTCGAGGAGGAGGTCGGGGTCGGCTCCCTGCCACGCGTAGACGACCTGGTCGTCGTCGCCGGCGATGAGCACCGTCTCCATGTGCGGGCGCCACTCCTCGAAGACGTTGTACTGGAGCGTCGTGATGTCCTGGAACTCGTCGATGATCAGGTAGTCGACGCTGGGGACCAGCGAGCGCTGCGCGACCCGTTCGAGCATGTCGGCGAAGCCGACGAGGTCGTTGTCGCCCTTGTACGCGCGCCACGCCCGGATCGTCTCGGGGATGTCGATCCGGTCGTCGTCGGAGGGCCACGTCGGCGTGTACTTGTTCCCCTGCTGGGCGTTCGGGTCCTCCTCGGGCGGGAGCCGGACCTCCTCGACGTTCCACTGGAAGGGCACGTCGTACCAGTCGGCCACGTCGCGCTCGGTGCGCTGGAGCCACTGCGAGGTGGCGATGATCTTGTTGCCGATGGTCGTCGACCGCGCGGTCCGGCGGCCGGCGCCGCCGTGCTGGTCCTCGAACTCGATGCCGTACTCCTCGCAGAACGCCTCCTTGTCGTCCTCGCCGACCACGTCGCCGCGCGAGAGGTCCAGCAGCTCGTACGCCTTCGCGTGCATCGTGCTGACGTTCCCCTGGAGGCTGCGCGGGGAGACGCCGAGCCGCTCGGCGAGCCGCTCGCGGATCTCCGCCGCCGCCGCGCGCGTGTACGAGACGACGAGCACGTCGCGCACGTCGGCCCCCTCCTCGTCGAGAATCGCCTCGACGCGGTCCAGGAGCGCGGTCGTCTTCCCGCTCCCGGGACCCCCGAACAGCCGCGTCACCGTGGTATCAGTCATTGGTACACCCAGATTCCGACTCTCCTTAAACGCCGTGGCTCGGCGGTCGTCGCCCCGGGCTTCGGCCCGGCCGCGGCGGACGGGCGCCTCGCCGGCCGGTCGGCCGTCAGCTGCTCCGCGTCGCGCGGGCCTCGCGGACGTCGGCGCCGTCGCGGACCAGGTCCTCGCAGGCCGGACAGACGCGGGGCCGATCGACCTCGTTCGGGGTGAACACCCGAACGTAATCTGTCGTGACGAACGAACCGCAGTTCTGACAGGTCGGCATGGTAGTCACTATCGAGTAATTCCTCATAATACTACCGGGGAGTGTGACGGAAAGAAAATCCCCGCACCGCGGCGGTGCCGCGGGAGTCAGTTCGGCCGCCAGTCGCAGACCGAACACCGCGCCGTTCCTTCCTCGTGGAGCGCACCGCACTCGGGACACTGGAGCTTGTTATAGGATCGCTCCCAGCTTACGATCTCTGTCTCGTGGCCGTGATCCGAGAGGAACTCGTCGAACACGTCGTCGTCCGAGCTGGGTGCACTACTGGACATGCGTGACACTGTATGTCACACCAGCATATATATCTTTCTACCGTTCTCGTCGCTGCGAATTACGCGACCGCTCGATCAACTTTTCCGAACAGAAGCGCAATTGCGGAACTTCGGCGCGCGCCGGTCGTCGCGGGATGGGATTTCGCCGCGCGAGGAGATTCCCGTCGCGTTCACCACGGCTCGTCCTTGACGCCGAGCGCGTACGCCCCGACGTTCGTGACGACGTGGAGGACGGGGGTCATCACGAGGACGACCGCGAGGACGCGCGGCGTGAACACCGCGAGCGCCCAGTCGGTGTCGACGGCGAAGGCGAGGACCAGCGCGCCGACGACGAAGTCCAACTGGTCGAGCCCGGGGAACGCGGCGCCGCGCTCGCGCCCGGACCGTCGCTTGAGGAAGGAGGCGCCGATGTCGCCGCACATCGCGCCGAACGCGAGCGCGAACGCCGCCGGGAGCGCGAACGTCGGCAGATCGGCGCCGAGCGCGGCGCTCGCCGGGTCGGCGAGGCGGTTGAGCGCGAGCGCGAGCAGCACGCCGACGAGGGTCCCCACCGCGGTCCCGCGCCACGTCTTCCCGTCGCCGAGCAGCCGCGCGCCGCGCCACTCGCGGCCGCCGTCGACGGGGCGGCCCCCGCCGGCCAGCACCGCGGCGTTGTTCGGGACGTACGCCGGGAGCATCGCCCAGAACGCGGTCGCAACGAGCGTACCGATCATGTCCTCACCGCCGGCGCGCGGCGTTTTATAAACCCCGGATCGGGCTTGCGGTCGTCGCCGCCGGGTCGACAAAGGTAAAGTTCGCCCCGACCGGAACTGTTCGTATGATTCCCCCCATCGCCAGTCGGTTCGTCGCCGGCGAGAGCGTCCCGTCCGCCCTCGACCACGCTCGGGCGGCGAACGAGGACGGCGTCGCGGTCATCCTGAACCTGCTCGGCGAGCACTACGACGACCCCGCGGACGCCCGCGCGGACGCCGACGCCTACCTCCAGCTCCTCGACGACATCGCCGACAGCGGCCTCGACGCCTGCGTCTCGGTGAAGCCCTCCCAGATCGGCATGGACGTGTCGGCGGACCTGTTCGAGGAGCGCTACCGCGAGATCGTCGCCCGCGCCGACGAGCTCGGCGCGTTCGTCTGGTGCGACATGGAGGACGCCGACACCACCGACGCCACCCTCGACGCCTTCGAGTCCATCGCGGCCGACTACCCGTGGAGTGTCGGCCAGTGTATCCAGTCGAACCTCAAGCGGACCGCGGACGACCTCGACCGCCTCGTCGACGTCCCCGGCAAGATCCGGCTCGTGAAGGGGGCCTACGACGAGCCGTCGTCGATCGCGTACACCGACAAGGCGCGCGTCGACGAGGCGTACCGCGACGACCTCCGGTTCCTCTTCGAGCGCCGCGACCGCGGGATCGCGGTCGGGAGCCACGACCCCGAGATGATCTCGCTCGCCGACCGGCTCGCGCGCGAGGGCGGCGCCGACTACGAGGTCCAGATGCTGATGGGGGTCCGCGAGGACGCGCAGCGGGACCTCGTCGCACAGGGAATCGACGTGTACCAGTACGCCCCGTACGGCGGCAAGTGGCTCTCGTACTTCTACCGCCGCGTCCGCGAGCGCAAGGAGAACCTGACGTTCGCGGCGCGGGCGGTGCTGGGGAGATAGGCGAGGCGACCGCCGACCGGCCCGAGGCCGCCGCCGCGTGGAAGCCCTCTTAAGGATTGCCGACACATACCGATCCGATAGATGTCCACGTGGAAACGCGACTTCGCCAGCGGGCTCATCGTGCTGGCGCCGCTCCTCGTCCTCCTCTTGGTCCTCCGCTGGATCTACCAGTACATCGCGTCGATCCCGCTGATCGAGGGGCTCCAGCCCGCGGTCATCCCGGCGCCGCTCGAGCCCGTCTCCCGCGTGGTGATCGCGTTCGCGGTGTTCGCGACCGTCGTCCTCGCGGTCGGCTACTTCATGCGGACCACGCTCGGGCGGCTGGCGGAGTCGGCGGTGGACGACGCGATAAACCGGATCCCTGCGCTGCGGGTGGTGTACAACGCCTCGAAGCTCGCGATCGAGACGGCGATCTCCGGCACGGACGAGCTCCAGAGCCCGGTGTACATCGAGACGTGGCCGGGGATCCGGATGACGGCCTTCCGGACGGGCAAGAAGACCCGCGACGGCAAGATCGTCTTGTTCATGCCGACCGCGCCGAACATCACCACCGGCTTCGTCATCGAGGTCGAGCCGGAGCGGATCGAGGAGACCGGCGAGACGGTCGAGGAGGGGATGACGCGCGTCCTCTCGGCCGGGTTCGCGGAGTCGGCCCATCAGGTTCCCGTCCACGAGGAGCCCCCCGAGGAGGGGGACGGGGCGGGCGCTCCCGGCGGCTACGGTCACGTCCGGACCGACGGCACCCCGAGCGACGGTGAGGGGTCGGCGGCCGACGGCGGTGGTTCCGGCGAGTAGACGGTCCGCGTTCCGGTGAGTGACCGGTCTACCGAGACGGGGTCGCGCGGCTTACAGGTACGTGAACCACTCGTCGTGGTCGTCCGTCCGGCGCTCGACCAGGTCGAAGAAGGCGCTCTGGAGCTCCTCGGTCACCGGGCCGCGGGTGCCCGCGCCGATCTCCGTGTCGTCGACCGAGCGGATCGGGGTGACCTCCGCGGCGGATCCCGTGAAGAACAGCTCGTCGGCGGTGTACAGCTGCCCCCGCGAGATGACGGCCTCGTCGTGGACCTCGTAGCCGCGCTCCTCGGCGAGGGCGATCACGGTGTCGCGGGTGATCCCTTCGAGGATGGACTGGGCGGGCCCGGTGGTGTATATTTCGCCGTCGTTCACCATGAAGACGTTCTCGCCGGGCCCTTCCGCGACGTTGCCCTCCTTGTTGAGTACGATGGCCTCGACGTAGCCGTTCCGGCGCGCCTCCTCGCCCGCCAGCATGGAGTTGACGTAGAGGCCGGTCGTCTTCACGTTCGTCGGCACCTGCGAGGACGCGTGTTTCCGCCACGAGGAGACCATCACGTCGACGCCGTCCTCGAGCGCCTCCTCGCCGAGGTAGGCGCCCCACGGCCACGCCGCGAGGACGAGGTCGGTCGGGCAGTCCTTCGGCGAGACGCCGAGCGAGTCGTAGCCGTAGTAGGCGATCGGCCGGATGTAACAGGACTCCAGGTCCTGTCGGTCGAGCAGTTCGAGGGTCGCCTCGGTTATCTCCTCGCGGGAGTGCTCGATGTCCATGTCGTACATCTTCGCGGAGTCGAACAGCCGGTCGAGGTGTTCGTCCCACCGGAAGATGGCCGGCCCCCGCTCGGTGTCGTAACAGCGGACGCCCTCGAACACGCCGCTCCCGTAGTGGAGCGCGTGCGTCAGAACGTGGGTCGTCGCGTCCTCCCAGTCGAGGAACTCCCCGTTCTTCCAGATCGTGTCGACGTCCATCTCATCGAATCCCATGGTTCGTGGTTGCGGTCGGCGGGCTTAAAACTGTGACAACCGGTCAGGGCTGTCGCGAGAAATCGCGTTCGGAGTTCTCTGAGAAATCGACGGCGAACATCTCCGAAGCCCCAGCCGTTCACCTATAGATAATAGACTGCGGATCGACGACGAACACTTCCAAAGCCTCAGTCGCGAGGACGGCGCACGCTCGCTGTGCGCTTCAGTCGCTCACTTCGTTCGTCCTTCCAGTGCTTGCGTCGTCATCAGAACGCTCCGCGTTCTGATTGGCTCACGAGAGCGAAGCTCTCGTGAACGCCTGCGCCGCCCTCGTGACTGCCCGTTTGAGTCCCGCGCGGCTCCGCACAGCGCCTCACGCCTCCCCAGCCTCGCGGCTCCCTCCGCTTCGCTCCGGTCGCCGCGTCCCTCGCACGCGCTGGCGAGCGGTCGCCGGGGGCGGCCGCTCGCAGGCGCGCGCCGACAGTAAACGACGGTCGATTACTTCAGCGCCTCGACGAGCGCCGCGCCCTCGACGTAGGGGATGTCGCGGCGAGCCGCGTAGGCGGCGGCGTCCGCGGGCGCGAGCGCGTCGCCGGTCTCGTCGTCGAGCATCTCGCAGACCACGGCGGCGGGCGCGGCGCCGACGGCCTCGGCCATCGCGAGGCCGAGTTCGGTGTGACCGGTCCGCCCGTCGAGGCCGTCGCGGTCGCCGCGCAGGACGTGGACGTGGCCGGGCGCGCGGAACTCGGCGGCGAACTCCTCGGGCCCGTACGCGGTCGGGTCGTCGCGGACGCGCGCGGCCGCGTCCGCCACCTCGACGATGGTCTTCGCGCGGTCCGCGTCCGTGATCCCCGTGAACGTCTCCCGGTGGTTCACGGGGAGCGAGAACGAGGAGCGGTTGTCGTAGTCGGGGTCGTCGTCGACCGCGGGGTGGTCGAGCGCGTCCGCGAGGAACGGCAGGTCGAACGCGTCGCCGACCGCGTCGCTCACGGCCACGCAGATCAGGCCGCCGGCGTCGTTACGCATGTGCGCGACCGCGGCCTCGTCGACCGCGCCCGCGGGGTAGACGATGTCCGTCTCCCCCTCGCGGTCCGCGAAGTCGTGGACGCAGACCGGGTCGCCGGCGCGGAAGGCGTCGAGCGCGCGCTCGACGGGGTCCGTCCCATCGGCGGCCTCGCCGGCGTCGGCCCCCGCGGCGTCCGGGTCGGCGTCGACGTCGGCGCGCATCAGGCGACCTCCGTCTCGACCGCGGCCGACCCGGGCTCGTCGGCGCGGCTCGCGGGCTCGACGCGGACCTCCACGCTGTCGCCGTCTTCGAGGTCGAGCGCGTCGCGCAGCCGGTCCGGCGCGATCAGTTCGAGCTGGTCGTCGTCGTGGTGGGTCCGGTCGGGAACGATGGCGTGGACCTCCTCGTAGTGCTCGCCGTCCGCGACGAGGGTGACGCCGTAGCAGGTGGCGGCGCCGTAGGTGCGGTCCTCGCCCTCCCACGCGTCGATCGGCACGGCGTCGATGCTCGCCATCTCGCCGCGGCGGCGGACGCTCTCCTCCGTGAGGTTCACGTTGAGCGTCCCCGGGAACGGGTCGTAGCCGAGCCGCTCGCGGAACTGCTCGGCGTAGCCCGGCAGGGTGATGTAGTGGCGTCCCTCGCCCATCCCGCCGGTGACCGCGCCGCGGAGCGAGAGCTCGACGTCCGACTCGAACAGCCGGCGGTAGTCGGCGTACTCCGCGCGGAGCGCGGCCTCGCCCGCGTCCGTCACGCGGACCCACTGCCCGTCGCTGACCACGTCGCGCTCCACGTAGCCCGCGGATTCGAGCGTCTGGAGGCGCCGGGAGGCGGTCTGCGTGGAGGCGTCGAGTTGGTCGCCCAGCGCCGCGCACGACACCTTCGTCTCGGAGAGGCCGCCGACCAGCCCGACGTGTTTGAGGGCCGCGAGCGCGGCCGGATCCACGTCGGCCGCCGCGTCGGTCGCCGTCGCGTCTGACATACCGAACGTTCGGTCGCCCGCGGGCAAAAGAGTAACGAATATGGGATGCGTCTCAAAAACGTTAATTGGTTGCCGGCGGCGAGAATCCGCGTCGTGTCAGCGAATTCGCGCTCGCGGTACGTAACCCCGTCGGTGCCGGCCGGGTTCGCGGGTGTCGGCCGCACCGGCCGAATCCGTTCGGTCGACGGGTGGGACCCTCTCGCGTGCCGGTCGGCGAAAGGTAAGGTACAAATACGAACGGCGATTGCTTCGTCGTGAGGGCTCGTAGATCAGTGGCAGATCGCTTCCTTCGCAAGGAAGAGGCCCGGGGTTCAAATCCCCGCGAGTCCACTCCCGCGCTCACTCCGTTCGCTCGTAGGCCCGTGAGTCCACCTCGTCCGTTGAAAGCGACTAAATACTCTCGGCGAATCCGTCGGCGTATGGGCGTCTCCGAGATACTCGAGGGAACGAACCTCACGCACCGGCAGATGGGGATCATCATGGTCGGGTGGATCCTGCTCGTCACCGTCATCTCCGTCGGCCTGCTGCTGTACACGTCGTCGCTGTAACGCCGGTGCGGCCGGTTCCGGCGGCGCGACCGATCCGGCGGACGGGGCCGCGAGCGCAATCCTCTTTTAGTCGTTCGTTGTCGGGAGCGGTATGGCACGCGACAGCGACGCACACGACGGCGAGGAGACGGATCGCCGGCTGGTCGGCGGCTGGGAGGGACGCTACTACGAGGACTTCGCGGTGGGTGACGTGTACAAACACCCCTACGGGCGGACGGTGACCGAGACCGACAACGTCTGGTTCACCAACCTCTCGATGAACCTCAACCCGATGCACTTCAACGAGGCGTACGCCGCCAAGACGGAGTTCGGCGAGCGCCTCGTCGACGGCACCTTCGTCATCGCGCTGGCGGTCGGGATGAGCGTCATCGACGTGTCGGCGAACGCGACCGCGAACCTCGGGTACGACGAGATCCGCCACCACGCGCCCGTCTTCCACGGCGACACGCTGTTCGCCGAGTCCGAGGTGATAGAGAAGCGCGAGTCCTCCTCGCGCGACCACGTCGGCATCGTCACCACGGAGCTGCGGACGTACAACCAGGACGACGAGCTGGTGCTCTCCTTAGAGCGCACGCCGATGGTGCTCAAGCGGTCGCACGCGCAGCCGAGCGCGGCGCAGCCGACGGGGTGGCCGGAGGGGATCGGCACCCAGCCGGAGGACCTGGAGTGACGCCCGCGCCCTCCGGCCCCGCGGCGCCCACAATTGACGACCCGGTCCCGGCGACACGGCTCGGCGGCGACTTGCCGTTCGCCGCCCCGGAGGAGGCGGCCGCGCTCGTCCCCGAGACCGCGACGCTGCTCGTCTCCGGCTTCGGCGGCGTCGGCTACCCGAAGCTGGTCCCCGAGGCGCTGGCGGCGGCCGACGGCGAGCGCGAGCTGACGGTGGTCTCCGGCGGCGGCGTCGGCGACGAGATCGATCGCGACCTGGTCGAGTCCGGCGACATGGCTCGGCGCTACCCGTTCGTCCCGAACGAGACCTCCCGCGAGGCGGCCAACGAGGGCCGGCTCGCCTTCCACGACCGCCACATCTCTCGGCTCGCCGACGAGGTGCGGTTCGGCGGTCTCCGCGCGGGGATGCGCGGCGAGACGATAGCGGTTGTCGAGGCGGTCGCGGTCGGGCCCGACTGGCTCGTCCCCTCCACCTCCATCGGCCACACGCCCGCGTACGTGGGCGCTGCCGACCGCCTGATCGTCGAGGTGAACCGGTCACAGCCGATCGACTTGGCCCGCGTCCACGACGTCCACGTCCGCGACGACCCGCCGAACCGGGCGCCGATTCCGCTCGACGACCCCCTCGGCGAGACCGGCAGTCCGGCGGTCGAGTTCGACTCCGAGAAGCTCGCTGCGGTCGTGGAGACGGACCGGCCGGACGACCCCTACGAGTTCCGGGACGTCTCCGCTACCGACGAGGCTATCGCGGCGAACCTCGGCGGGTTCCTGGAGGCCGAACTCGACCGCAATCCCCTGCTCGCCGACGCCGTGAACCTCCAGTTCGGCGTCGGCAGTCTCGGGAACGCGCTGATGGGCGCGCTCGCGGACGTGGACTTCGGCGACCGAGACGTGGCGTACGTCGGCGAGGTCGTCCAGGACGGCCTCCTCGACATGCTCGACGCGGGCGACCTCCGCGGCGCGAGCGCCACCTCGCTCGCGCTGTCGAGCGAGGGGCAAGAGCGGCTGTTCGCGGACGTCGAGCGCTACGCCGAGGACGTGGTGTTGCGCCCGGCCGACGTGTCGAACGCACCGGAACTCATCGACCGGTTCGGCGTCGTCGGCGTCAACAGCGCCGTCGAGGTCGACCTGTACGGCAACGTCAACGCTACCCACATCAGCGGTACCCGCGTCGTCAACGGCATCGGCGGCGGCGGCGACTTCGCCCGCAACTGCCGGCTCGGCGTCGTCGCGCTCCCCTCCACAGCGGTCGGCGGCGACGTCTCGCGGGTCGTCCCGCTGACGCCGCACGTCGACCACTCCGAACACGACGCGAGCGTGGTCGTCACCGAGCACGGCGTCGCCGACCTCCGCGGCTTGTCGCCCCGGGAGCGCGCCGCGGAGCTGATCGCGGTGGCCGACCCCTCGTTCCGCGAGGACCTGGAGGCGTACCGCGTGCGAGCGGCGGAGGGCGGCGGCAACACGCCCCATCACCTGCCCTCGGCGTTCTCGTGGGAGTCGACTGAATCGTAACTGTGCGAGATCTGTTTTTCCAACGCGTAAGCAGTGAAAAAACCCGGACTGTTACTCGGACCGTAGTTTCGTTTTCCGGTCGATCCCCTCGCTTTCCGTCAATTCTCGGGCGCGACGATACCCTTTTAGCGGTCCACGATATTGGCGGATCTACATGGTAGATAGTGACAAGACGACTCGACGTGACGTTGTGAAGGGCGCGGCCGCGATGGGCGCCGTCGGACTCGCCGGCTGTTCCGGCGGCGGCGACGGCGGTGACGGCGGCGACGGCGGCGGCGACGTGACGGTCACCATCGGCGGCACGTCCACCGGCAGCTCGACGCAGGCGGCCGGACAGGCGCTCGCCCGCGCCGCCTCCCAGCACAGCGACTTCCTGAACATCTCCGTTCAGGAGACGCAGGGCTGGACGGCGAACCTATACGCCTACGACAACGGCGACATCCCGGCGATGGGCGTCGACAACAACTCGCTGGCGAAGGCGCTCAACGAGGAGGGGCCGTTCGCGGAGGACCCCGTCGACACCCTGCCGAACCAGGGCTTCCTGTTCACCTCGCTACAGATCCACTGGGTCGGCCTCAATGACAGCGTTGAGTCCGTCGCCGACCTCCGCGAGGGCGGCTACACGATCTACCCGATCCAGCCCGGCTTCGGGACGCGGCTGCTCACCGAGGAGATCCTCAAGGAGGCCGGCTTGTGGGAGCCGAACGAGATCCTCAACCTCGACACGGGCGACATTCCCGGCGCCGTCGAGGAGGGTCGCGTCGACGCGCTCTGTCTGTACGGCGCGAACGGCGTCGCCCTCTCCGGCTGGTGTCAGAACGTCGACGTCCGCTCCGGCGGCGGCCTGAACCTGCTGGAGGTCGACGACGAGTTCCGCTCGGTCATCGAGGAGCACCCCGGCGCGATCCTTGAGGAGGTCGAGCCGTACGGGTACGAGCAGGACGTCACCGCCTACACCGACACGATGACGACCTGGTCGCTCGCCGGCCAGTGGGCGTTCAGCCCCGACATCCCGGCCCGCGCGACCGAGGAGATCTGCCGGCTCGCCATCGAGCACGAGGAGACGCTCCGCGAGTCCGACCCGACGACGCTGGAGTACTCGCCCGAAGCGATGACCCAGACCGTGATCCCGGAGATCGACATCCACGCCGGCGTGGCGAACTTCTTCGAGGAGAACGACGTCTGGGAAGACTCCTGGAGCCGCGGCGACGAGTAGCCCCGACGACGCGCGCACAACCACCCTGACCACCCCCTTTCACCCTTTGACGGATGGCCACTAACCCCGACACACCACCCGACCCGACCGATCCGCCGACTGACCCCGACGTAGCGGAGGACAGCCTGCTCGCCGACGAGGAGTCGCTCGACCTCGCGGACGGCGACCGCGGCAGGAGACAGCTCTGGCTGTACCTCCTCTCGCTGCCGCTCTGGGTGGCCGTCGTCTTCGGCCCCACCGTCGTCGCGCCCGCGCTGCTGGGCACCGAGATAGACGGGTCGACGACGATGGTCGGCATCGCCGGCGTCGGCGGCGTCGCCGTCGTGGCCGCGGCGATCCTCTGGCTCGGCTCCGGGATCGAAGAGCGGCTCCGGATGGCGCTCATCTGCTACTCGATTCCGTTCTGGATGATCGTCATGTGGTACTCGTACACCCAGCAGATGCCCCGCGGGCAGTACGCGGTCGCGTTCCTCGGCGGCATCCTCGGGCTGTACGTCCTCTCGGAGCTCGACGAGCCGCTGATCGAGGGGAACTGGATCGAAACGGCGCTGCTCGTCGTCTCCGGGCTGATAACCCTGGGAACGAGCGGCTACCTCTTCCTGAACTACCAGCAGGTCGCGATCGACACGGTCGGGCGCGCGACGGAGGCGCAGATCATGCTGGCGTTCGCGTTCACGCTCGCGATGATCTACCTGACCTGGCGCTCGTTCGGGATCACCTTCCTCGCGGTCGTGCTGATCGGCATCGGCTACGGGCTGGCGGGTCCGCAGATGCCCAGCGCCTTGAGCCACGGCGGCCTGAGCCCCTCGCGCATCCTCCGGATCCTCGTGGTGAGCGTCGACGGCTTCTTCGGCTTCCTCACCCGGTTGGTGGCCGCGTGGATCGCGTTGTTCCTGCTGTACGCTGGCCTGCTGAAGGCGTACGGCGCGTTCGACCTCATCCTGCGGCTGGCGGTCCGCTCGGCGAAGTACGTCGACTCCGGGATCGCCCAGACGGCCGTCATCGCGAGCGCGGTCATCGGCTCCGTCAACGGGAGTCAGACCGCAAACGCCGGGATGACCGGCTCGTTCACCATCCCGCTGATGAAGGAGAACGGGATCAAACCGGAGACCGCCGGCGGCATCGAGGCGGTCGCGTCGACGGCCGGACAGGTGCTCCCGCCCGTGATGGGCGCGGGGGCGTTCATCATGGCGTCGCTCATCACCGGCGTCACCTACGTCGACGTCATCATCGCGGGGCTGATCCCCGCCGCCGTCCTCGTGGTCTCCATCGCGATGGCCGTCCACTACGTGGCGGCCCCGCAGATCGACGACCCCGAGATGGACGGCCTCATCAGCGATCAGATGGACCGCCGGACGATGGTCTTGGAGTCGGTGAAGTACGGCGTGCCGCTCGTCATCTTGATCTACGTGCTGGGCGTGCTCCAATACACGGTGATGACGGCGGCGCTGTACACCGCGCTGTCGATGATCGCCTTCGGGATCGGCGTCCCGCAGATCCAGGCGGCCCTCGACGGCGAGAGCAACCGCGAGGCGTTCGTCGAGACGCTCGAACAGACGATCGACGGCTTCCGCGAGGGGGTCATCGTCGTCGCGCCGGTGACGATCATCCTCGCGGCGATCAACGGCGTCGTCGACATCCTGATGGCGACGGGCGTCCCGACCGCCATCTCGCTCACGCTGCTCGACCTGTCGGGCGGCATCGCCATCGTCGCGTTCATGCTGGCGATGATCATCTGTATTATCCTCGGTCTCGGCATGCCGACGACCGCCGCGTACACGGTCGTGGCGCTGCTCGTCGCGCCGACGCTGATCAACCAGTTCGCGGTGCCCGAGTTCGCGGGCCACTTCTTCGTGTTCTACGCCGCCATCTTGGCGGGGCTGACGCCGCCCATCGCGACCTGCGTCGCGGTCACCTGCGGCATCTCCGGCGGCGGCTTCTGGGGGAGCTGTAAAGAGGCGCTGCGCATCTCCGCGCCGCTTTTCGTCCTCCCGTTCGCCTTCGCTTACCACCCCGAACTCGTCTCCGGGAGCTTCAACTACGCCTCGCTGTCCGCCGGCGTGCTCGCGATGCTCGGCTCGCTCGCGATCATCCACGGGATCAACTACAAGTTCGTGTTCGGCCGCGGGCAGACGTACGGGCTACGGATCGCCTTCTTCGTCGCCGGCGTGCTGGCGATGGTCCATCCGATGCAGATGGTCCAGTTCGGCGCCCTGGCGGCCGTCCTCGCGCTGTACGGACTCCAGACGGTCATCGGCCGTCCGAACCCGCTGGGGACCCTGCGCGGCGCGGCGGGCATCATCTCCGGCCGGAAGCGGTAACCCGGTCGGCGACCCGCTTCCGCGGCCGTCCGTCGTCCTGCTTTCCTTCCGCCCTCTCCGCTCCCTTCTTCACCGTCGTCTCCGCGCCGCGAGCGGTCGCTCAGTACGACCGCGGCAGCCCGAGCACGCGCTCGCCGAGGTAGTTCAAGGCGAGCTGCTGGGTGACGGGGACGAGCCGCGTCAGGCGGGCCTCGCGGAAGTAGCGCTCCACGTCGTACTCGCGGGCGACGCCGAAGCCGCCGTGGGTCTGGACCGCGGCGTCGGCCGCCTCGAACGCCGCCTCGGCGGCGAGGTACTTCGCGACGTTCGCCTCCGCGCCCGCCGCGGTGCGTTCGAGGTCGTCGAGGCGGTCGGCCGCGCTGTAGATCACCTTCTTGGCCGCGAGCAGGTCGGCGTACGCCTCCGCGAGCGGGTGTTGGACCGCCTGGTTGGCGCCGATGGGGCTGCCGAACACCTCGCGCTCGTTCGCGTACTCGATCCCGCGTTCGAGGGCGACCTCGCCGAGTCCGAGGCACTCGGCGGCGATCACCAGCCGCTCCTCGTTGAGCCCGTCGAGGACTTGGTAGAACCCCTCGCCTTCCTCGCCGATCAGGTTCCGCGCGGGGACGCGCAGGTCGTCGAAGTACAGCTGGTAGGAGTGGACCGCGCGGCTCGCGGTCTTCGGAATCCGCTCGATCTCCAGCCCGTTCCCGTAGGCCTCCTCGAGGTCGACGAGGATCATCGAGATGCCGCGGGTGCGCTTCTCCACCTCGTCTCTGGGCGTCGTCCGCGCCATCAGGAGGAGGTAGTCGCTGTCCTCGACCCGCGAGATCCACACCTTCTCGCCGTTGACCACGTACTCGTCGCCGTCCCGCTCGGCCCTGGTCTCCATCGCCGTCGAGTCGGAGCCGGCGTTCGGCTCGGTGAGGCCGAACGCCTGGATGCGGGCGTCGCCGTCGGCGACGCGCGGCAGGAGGTCCGCCTTCAGCTCCTCGTCGGCGTACTTCACGATCGGGACGGAGTTGTAGATCCCGCCGTGGATCGACTGCGGGCCGGCGAAGCCGCCGCCGCTCGCAGCGATCTCTTCCATCATCACCACGGCCTCGCTCGTCGACATACCGACGCCGCCGTACTCCTCGGACACGAGCATGCCCAGCCAGCCGTCGTCGGCGAGCGCGTCGACGAACTCCGTGGGGTACGTCGCCGTCCGGTCGCGCTCGCGCCAGTACTCGTCGCCGAACTCGGCGCAGAGGTCCCGGACGCTGCGCCGCACGAGCGACTGCTGCTCGGTGAGTTCGACCGAGTCCCGCCAGTCCTGCGTCATGAGATCACTTCCCGGCCGCGGCTCATAAGGATTCGTGACCGGGCAGTTCGCGCCGCCGAACGAGCGCTCCGAGGTGCCCGAAGCGGTCGCTCCGCTGGGTCGTCGCGCCGTCGGGTTGCCGCGACGGCACCGCTTATGAACCGGGACGTGGTGGCGGGCGGTGAATGGACCGCTCCTACTGGCGCACCGTCTCCCTGGTGACGCTGTGGCAGGTGTCCGCGAGCGTCTGTTACTACACCGTCTTCGCCGCGACGACGTTCTTCCGCGACGAGTTCGGGCTCTCCCGGCTTCAGGTCGGCCTCGTCGTCACGACGCTGACGCTCGGGTACGCGCTGTTCCTGCTGCCGGTGGGGGCGATAACCGACCGCGTCGGCGAGCGGAAGACCCTCTCGCTCGGCCTCGTCGGCCTCGCCGCGGGGATGGTCTTCGTCGCCGGCGCGCCCTCCTACGCCCTCCTCCTCGTCGCCGTCTTCCTGCTCGGCTCCGTCTACAGCGTCGCGATGCCGGGCACGAACAAGGCGATATACGACAGCGTCCAGCCCGGCCGACAGAACACCGCGATGGGGATCAAGCAGGTCGGCGTCACCGGCGGCAGCGGGATCAGCGCGCTGCTCGTCACCGGGCTCGCCGGGTACCTCTTCTGGCAGGCCGGCTTCCTGACCGCCGCGGGGTTCGGCTTCCTCGTCGCGCTCGTCTTCGGGGTCCTCTACCGCGGCGCCGGCGGCGGGGCGGCGAGCCGTCCGGACCTCCGCGGTTTGGCGGGAAACCGGCCGTACGTCCTGCTCATCGTCGCCGGGCTGTTCCTCGGCGCGGCGCTGTTCACGACCACGGGGTACACCGTCCTCTACGTCGAGGAGTCCGTCGGCGCGTCGGTCGCGTTCGCGGGCACCGTGCTGGCGGTCGTCCAGCTATTCGGCAGCGGCGGGCGGCTCCTCGGCGGGTGGCTCTCCGACCGGCTCCCCGGCGACCCGCAGGTCCGGATCGGCGGCATCCTGCTCGTCCAGACGCTCGCGAGCGCGGGGCTGTTCCTCGTCGTCGCCCGGACCTCAACGGAGGCGACCGCCGCGGTCGCGTTCGCCGCGCTCGGCTTCTTCGTCCTCGGCTTCACGGGAGTCTACTACTCCGTGATGGCGACGCTCGTCCCGGCCGACCAGATGGGGAGCGCGACCGCCGGCTGTCAGGTCGCCTTGACCTCCGGGGCGCTGTTCGCCCCGCCCGCGTTCGGCTACCTCGCGGACACCGCCACGTACCGCGCGAGCTGGACGCTGCTCGCCGGGATCTGTGTCGTCGCCGCCGTCCTCGTCGTCGCCGTCATCCGCGCCGAGCCGCCGGTCGGCGAGACGGCGATGGCGGAGTAGCGACCGCGACGCCGTCCCCCGGCCGGCGCGCCCGACTCTCGGCAACCGCGGCGGCTACCCCCGACGTTATCAGCCGACCCGCCGAACCGTCGGCCGACATGGACGCCGCCGAGCGCCGGATCGTCGGATTCACCGCGGGGTCGCACGGGCTCGTCCACACCTACGAGCTGTCGATCCCGATCCTGCTGACGGTGTGGGTCGGGAGGTTCTCGACGACCGCCGCCGCGCTCGGCGTCGTCGTCACGCTCGGCTACGGGCTGTTCGGCGTCGGGGCGCTACCGGGCGGCATCCTGGTCGACCGGTTCGGATCGAAGCCGCTCATCCTCGCCTGCCTCTTCGGGATGGCCGGGTCGTTCCTGCTCGTGAGCGTCGCGCCGACGCTCCCCGTCCTCACGGCGGCCATCGCGATCTGGGGGCTCACCGCTAGCGTCTACCACCCCGCGGGGCTGTCGCTGCTCTCGAAGGCGGTCGAGCAGCGCGGGACCGCGCTCGGCTACCACGGGATCGGCGGCAACCTCGGCATCGCGCTCGGCCCCCTGGCGACCGCGCTCCTGCTGTTGGCGTTCGACTGGCGGCTGGTCACGGCGACGCTCGCGCTGCCCGCGCTCGCCGTCGCGGCGTACGGGATCACCGTCGACGTGGACGCGGCGCTTCCGTCCAAAGACGAGAAGGATCCGGACGGGGTTGATCCGGACGTGGGGGACCCGGACGTGAGGGGCCCGGACGGGGAGGACCCGGACGGCGAGTCGAGCGACTCGTCCGGCGGGACCAAAGGCGAGGTCTCGCTGTCGTCGATCGCGACGGACACGCGGCTCCTGATCGCCGGCGGCTTCCTGATCGTGTTCGCGTTCGTCACGTTCAGCGGGCTCTACTACCGCACGTTCCTCACGTTCCTCCCGGACCTCCTCGGCGACGTGCTGGGCGGCCTCGTCGACCTCCCGATCGTCGACCCCGAGAGCCCCTACGCCGACCAGTTCGACGTGGGCCGGTACCTCTACGTGGCGGTGCTCACGGTCGGGGTGCTCGGCCAGTACCTCGGCGGCCGGATCGCCGACCGCGTCCCGCCGGAGCGGGGCCTCGTCGCGGTGATGGCCGTCCTGTCGGCGCTCGCGCTGCTCTTCGTCCCGGCGACCGGCGCGGTCGCCACCTTCGTCGCGGTGTCGCTCGCCCTCGGCGTCGCGCTGTTCACGGTCCAGCCGCTCTCGCAGGCGACGGTCGCGGCCTACTCGCCGAGCGAGGCGCGCGGCCTCTCGTTCGGCTACACGTACGTCGGGATCTTCGGGATCGGCGCGCTCGGCTCCACGCTGGCCGGGACGGTCCTCACCCGCGCCGGGCCCCGGGAGCTGTTCGTCGTCCTGGCGGTCATCGCGGGGCTCGGCGCGCTGGCGGCGACCGCCGTAACCCGGTTCGCGACGCGCCGGGACTGATCCGGTGCGCCGTCGCCTCATCCCCGACTGACTCGCCGAGGACGCGGCGTTCGCGGGTCCTCGGATCCGGCGGGGGTATTTAACAAGGGCGGCGTTCAACCCAGTCGCATGTACCACGTCCTGTTGCCCGTCGACATCGAGACGGACCGCGCGCTCTCGCAGGTCGACATCCTCGAATCGCTCCCGGCCGAGGCCGCGGAGATCGAGGTCACGCTGTTGCACGTGTACGAGTCCGTCGACGCGCCCGCCGACGAGGCGGGCTCGTCGGTCATCGACGAGATCAACGAGTCGATCGAGGACCTCCGCGGGATCCCCGACTCGCTGGAGGCCGTCGAGGCCCGGCTCGACGAGCTCGGAATCTCCCACGATCGGGCGCTCCACGTCGGCGACGCCGCGGACGCGATCCTCGCGGTCGCGGCCGACCGCGACGTCGACTCGATCGTGCTCGGGATGCGCGAGCGCTCCCCGGTCGGGAAGGCGCTGTTCGGCAGCGTCAGCCAGTCCGTCATCCTCAACGCGGACCGACCGGTAATCGTCGGCAAGCCGTCCGCCGAGGACTGAGACGCCCCCTCACTCCGCCGTCGCCGCGTCGACGAGGTCCGCGACGGACCGCTCGGGGAGCGACTCGACGACGGCCGCGAGGCGGTCGGCGTCGACGCCGCTGCCCGCGAGCAGCCCCGCCGCCTTCGCCTCCGTCTCCGCGGCCGACATCGGCTTCTCCGGCTCGCCGAGCGGGACGCGCACCGACGCCTCGCGCGTCTCGCCGCCGGCGGTCACGGTCACCCGCGCGCCCCACTCCTCGGGGAACCGCGCCTCGATCGCCGGGTCGGTCTCCACGCTCGTCGCGCCCATCAGCCGACGGACCGCGGGGTCGTCCCACCGCGGCGGGCCGTCGAGGCGCCCGACCGCGCGCAGGAACGCCTCGGCGTCGGCGGTCCCCTCGGTCAGCGTCACGGCGGCGGCGAACGGCGCGGAGAACTGGCAGTCGACGAACCCCTCTGGGCGCCGCTTCGCCGCGATCGGCTCGCCCGTGAGCCGGACGCCCGCGCTCGGGATCGCTATCTCGATCCCCTCGACCGCGTCGGGGTCGACCGCGGGGGCGATCTCCCGGAGCCCGTCGATCGCGGCGTGGAGGTAGCGACAGCAGGGGTACGGCTTGCGGCCCGTCTCCGCGACCGCGTCGTGCTCGCCGATCCGGTCGACGGCGGCGGGGTTCGGCTCGTCGGAGTAGCCGGACAAGAAGCCGTGCTCGCCGTCGAGCGGGTCGGCCGCGCCGACCACCCCGGCGGCCGCGAGGTCGGTCGCCTCGATGCCGCGGCGCGCCGCGAGGCCGGCGTGGAGCCGCTTGTTCCACGCGCCGTTCGCGAGGAACTGGAGCGAGCCGGCCGCCTGGCTCCCCGCGATCCCGAAGGCGTCCCGAAGTTCGCGGGCGTCAAGGCCACGGACCACGCCCGCCGCCGCGACGGCCCCGAACGTCCCGCAGGTCGCGGTGACGTGGAAGCCGCGGTCGTAGTGGGCGTCCGGCCCGACCGCCTCGCCGACGGTACACGCCACGTCGTAGCCGGCCGCGACGCCCGCGCGGAACCGGTCCGCGGGCGTCTCCGGGCCCTCTCCCTCGGCCGCCGCGAGCGCGGCCGCGATCACCGGCGCGCCCGGATGGAGCGAGGAGGCGAGGTGGGTGTCGTCGAAGTCGAGGCTGTGCGCAAGCGCCCCGTTCGCTAGCGCCGCGTCGGCCGGGGTCAGCCGCTCGCCGCTCGGGAGGACCGTCGCGGCGACGTCGTTCTCGGGGTCGGGCGTCGGCCCCGCGATCTTCCGGACCCCGTCGCGGATCGCCGGGGTGGAGTCGGCGTGGGTCGCGCCGCCGATCGCGACCGCGAACCAGTCGAGGAGGTGCGCCGGGAGGTCCGGCCGGTCGGCGTCGACCGACAGGCAGTGGTCAACGATGCGCTGGGTTACCATGGCAGCGGGTCGTCGCCGCCGGCAATCAAGGTTCGCTCCGCGGCAGCCGCGCGCCGCGCACGGCGGTTAGTCGTCGCGGTCGTCGTCTCCCTCGTCGTCGGCGACTCCGCCCTCGTGGTCGGCATCTTCCGCCCCGCCTGCGACCTCTTCTTCGTGGTTACCGTCGCTCCCGTGGTCGTCGCTCTCCCCGCCGTCGCCCTCGTGAGCGTGCGCGCCGGGGTCGTCGTCGCCGTCGGCCTCGCCCTCGGATTCGACGTCGATCGTCACGGGTCCGTCGTCGGTCGGGTCCGATTCGGACTCCGTCGCCTCGTGGCCGTCCGCGTCGCCGTCGTCACCGAACTCGTCGCGGTCCGCCGACTGTAGTTCGCTCAGGGCGTATCCGACCGCGTAGCCGGTCGAGCCGCCGAGGAAGGCGCCGATGCCGGCGCCGATCGGGCCGCCGCGGGCCCCGAGGACGGCCCCGGTGAACCCGCCGACCGTCGCCGCGCGCTCCGCGTCGCGTTCGGGGTCGCCGGTCGGTTCGAGCGGGTCCTTCGCGTGCCGGTCCGCGTCGCCGTGGTCGTGGGCGTCCATACCACACCTTGCGGCCGCACGGGCCTATATCTCTCGCCGCTCAGGCGGTGTGCTTCGCCTCGTCGGCGTCCTCGACGACCTCGACGCCGCGGTTGTTGACCGCGTAGGGATCGAGCCCCTGCTCCTGGAGGAACTGCTTGTAGAGGCGCTCGGCGGTCTCGCCGTCTTTCTGCTTGTCGCTGGCGTGGTCGCACAGCTCGACGAGGGTCTCGGGCACGTCGTTCTCGTGGACGATCCAGTGGTTGATCGTGTCGGAGAGCCGCCTAATGGGCGAGGTGAAGTGGCCGTAAATGTCGAAGTTGAGCGCGTGGTGACCGCCGAACGGGTCGTTCATGTACTTCGCCCGAGGCATCACCTTCAGCACGGCGCGCTGGATCTTGTTGAGCTGGCGCTCCGGCGACTCCTCCAAGGCGGCGTTGACCGCCTTCCGCGGGTCGTCGCCCCACGCCTTCCCGGGGATCGAGACGCCGTCGAGCTCCTGGATCTCCTTGAGCGCCTCGTTCCACTGGTCCGGGGTCGGCTGCGGGTGGACGCGGTACATCGCCTCGACGCCGCGGTCCCACATCAGCGTGTGCGTCACCGCCTTGTTCGCCTTCAGCATCGACTCCTCGATGATAGTGTGCGCGCGGTCGCGGCGAGGGTTCAAGACGAGCGAGCCGTCCTCCTTGCGCTGCTCGTGCATCCGGTCGGCGAGCTCGAAGGCGAGCTGGTTCTCCTCGCTCAGGGGGAGGTCGGGGTCGTCGAGCCGGTTCTCGCACTCCTTGTAGGTGAGCCGCTCGTCGGAGTTGATGACGGACTTGTAAATGTCGATGTCCTCGAAGGAGAGGGTCTCCTCGTCGATCTCCATCTCCACGGTGTGGGCGAGCCGGTCCTCGTTCGGGACGAGCGAGCAGACGGTCTCGGCCAGCACCGGCGGGAGCATGTGAATCGTGTAGTCGGGCAGGTAGACGGTATTGGCGCGCTCGACCGCCTCCTCCCACATCGCGGTGTCGGGCGTGACGTAGTGGGTCACGTCGGCGATGTGGACCCACAGCCGGTAGGCCCCGTCCTCGCGCTCGATGGAGATGGCGTCGTCGAAGTCCTGCGCGTCGACCGGGTCGGTGGTCCACGTGGTGAGGTCGCGGAGGTCCTCGCGCTCGTCGATCTCGGCCTCGATCTCCTCGTAGACGCCCTCGGTCCGGGCCTCGGCCTCGCGGAGGACCTCGCTCGGGAACTCGTCGCGGATCCCGAACTCCTCGAACAGCTCCTCGCGCTTCTCCGCGAGTCGGTCCGCGAGCGCCGGCGTGATCGTCACGGGGCCTTGGTCCTCGGCGGACCCCGGCTTCGGCTCGTCGTCTGACATACCTCCACCAACGCGGGTGCGTTAGAAAGGCCTGTCGGGCGGCGTGAGGCGGCGCGCGGCGCCCGCCCGAGCGTCGGAGCTCAGACGGCCGCCGCGAGCAGCGGCGCCAGCGTCGCCCCCGCCACCGCGAGCGCGACCGCGCCGAGGACGACCGGGACCGCCGACGCGCCGACCAGTCGGATCGCGGTCCGGCGCGCGGTCGCGTCCGAGACGACGAACGGCGCGCCGTCCGCGACCCGCGACTTCACCTCGCCGACCGGCGCGTCCGGGAACGCCGCGGCGTCGCCGACGACCGTCACCTCGTCGCCCGGGCGGAGCGTCCGCTGGACGTACCGCCGCCGCGGGTCGTCGCCGATCGTGAGCGGGCCGACCTCGTACCCTGTCTCCGTGTCGTCGACCCCGTCGACCGCCTCGATGAAGCCCCGGACGCGCTCGGGGGGCTCCTCGCCGGCGTCGACCTCGACCTTCTCGTCGACGTCGAGCGAGAACGTCGCCGCCGCGGGGTCGACGCGGACGCCGGTCCCGCCGGCGTCGACGCGGAAGGGGACGCCGGCCTCGCCCCCGTCGATCGTCACCCACGACTGCCCCTTCCCCTGGCTGCGGAGCTCGGACACGTCGTACTCGACGCAGAGGCACGGGTCGCCGCCGAACGGCGCCGGCAGCGTCTCGTCGTCGACCGCGGCGGCGCGGCCGGTGACTCGCATCTCCCGCTCCGCGCCGTCGAGTCCGGCCGGGTCGGTCGGCGTCGCTCTGAAGACCCGGGCCGCGTCGCGGGCGCCGCTCGCGCCGCGCGCGAGGAACACGAGTCCGAGAACCAGCGCGACGGCGCCGATGGCGGTCGGGACGGGGTCGACCGCGCCGACGGCGGTCGGGACCGAATCGAGGGAGTCGACGGCTGCCGGAACCGGCGTCGCGGCCGCTGCGTGGAGGGCACACATACCTACCGTCGGGGTACTGATCCGCGCCTGGTAGAACTACCGGTCGCGGTCGGAGCGGTCGCGGTCGGAGCGCGTGCGGTCCGACCGCGACCGCTCCGACCGGGCGCCCGCGTCGCCCTCGCCGCTCCGGCCGCCGTCGTCCGCCACCGCGTCGACGTAGCGGCCCAGGAACTCCTCGTCGCTGAGCCCGTCCGCCTCGATCGACCGGAGCAGCGATTCGAGCCCGTCGCGCGGCTGGTGGCAGATCTCGTCGTCGCAATCGACACAGAGGTACTCGAACTCCTTGTCGCGCCGGCTCCAGCGGTCGCCCTCCTTGTCGTACTCGCGCGCGTCCTCCCGCAGCACCGAGTCGCCGCACGCGATACACACGACCGTCCGCCGGTCCCGACTCCCGCGGGAGCCCCACATACCCGTCCCCTCGGACCCGGTCCACTTAGCGTTTGGTGCGACGACCGACGCGCGTCCGACGCGGGCGCCCGCCGGGACTCGGACGGCCCGTAGCGGGCGACGCGTCGACCGGACTCGTCCCCCTCGCCCGGCGACGTACAGACATATTACGGTGGGCTCTCTGTGCTCCGTATGACGATCACCGAGTCCGACCTCCCCGGGGTCGGGAAGAAGTTCGAGATCGAGCTGGGCGGCGGCGAGGAGATGGTCGTCGTCATCCACAACACGGGTAAACGCGAAGTGTTCCGGCGCACCGACCCGGACGCCGACTCGGAGAAGGCGTTCGAGTTCTCCGACGACCTCGCGCGCACGATCGGCTCGATCATCGAGGGGGCGTACTTCCAGCCCGTCGAGCCCGAGACCCAGGAGACGACGCTGCCGGGCGGTATCCTCCTGGAGTGGTACGAGCTGCCACCGGGCTCGCCGCTCGTCGGGGAGACGCTGGAGAGCGCCGACATCGGCAACCGAACCGGGCTCGCGGTCGTCGCCATCCAGCGCGACGACGAGGTGCTCGACAGCCCGGGCGCCGACACCACCCTCCGCGAGGGCGACACCCTGATCGGGGTCGGCACGCCGGAGAACTGCGAGGCGTTCGAAGAGATACTCACCGAATGACCGGTCGATTCGGCGCGTCGCCCCTCGGCGCCGCGGCCGCTCCGTGCGGTCCGGAGACCGCGTCCGTCGGCGCTCGGGGTGAGCGGTAGTGGCGCTGCTCGACGTCGGCGTCATGTTCGTCGCGGTCGCGGCCGCCGGCGCGGTCGCGAGCCGCCTCGGCCAGTCCGTGATCCCCGCGTACATCCTCGTCGGGACGCTCCTCGGGCAGTACGTCCTCGGACGGCTCTCGCTCCCGGTCGTCGGGACCGCCTACGTCCCCGAGACGGAGTTCATCTCCCTCGGCGCGGAGCTGGGGATCGTCTTCCTGCTGTTCTTCCTCGGCCTGGAGTTCAACCTCGACCGGCTGCTCGCCCGGCGGGGCCCGATCGGGACGGCCGGGACGATCGACCTCGCGAACTTCGGGGTCGGGCTCGTCCTCGGGTGGCTCGTCTTCGGGGCGTTCCTCCCGGCGTTCCTGATCGCGGGGATCGTCTACATCTCCTCGTCGGCGGTGATCACGAAGTCGCTCATCGACCTCGGCTGGATCGCCAACGACGAGGCGGAGCCGCTGCTCGGCACCCTCGTCTACGAGGACCTGTTCATCGCGGTGTACCTCGCGGTCGCGTCCGCCCTCGTGCTCGGCGGCGGCGACGTCGCCGCGGCCGCCGCGGACGTCGGGATCGCGGTCGGGTTCATCCTCGTGTTACTCGCCGCCGTCCGCTTCGGCACGCCGGCGTTCGACCGGCTGGTGGCGACGGACAACATGGAGTTCGTCGCGCTCCGGGCCGTCGCCGCGGTCGTGTTCGTCGCCGGCGCGGCGCTCACGCTCGGCGTCAGCGAGGCGGTCGCGGCGTTCTTCGTCGGGATGGCGTTCTCCGCGACCGGACGGGTCCACGACATCGAGACGATCCTGGAGCCGGTCCGCGACGTGTTCGCCGCGGTGTTCTTCTTCTGGATCGGGCTCGTCACCGACCCCGCGCTGTTCGCCGACGTGGCGGCGCTCGTCGCCCTCGCGGTCGTCGTGACCACGCCGACGAAGGCCGTCACCGGCTACTTCGCGGGGCGCGCGTTCGACCTCGACGCCCGGCGCTCGACGCGCGTCGGACTCGGGATGACCACCCGCGGCGAGTTCTCGCTCATCATCGCGACCGTCGCGGTCTCCGGCGCGGAGGCCGGCTCGTTCGATCCGGCGCTCGCGGCGACGATCAACGCGTTCGCGGTCGCCTACGTCCTCGTGATGGCGGTGCTCGGGACGACGCTGATGAGCCACTCGGCGCCGTTCGAGTCGCTCGCGACCTCGTGGCTGGATCGGGACGTATCGGACGGCAGTGGGGCGAGCGGATAGGACTTCGGCGACGCAGCTCCTCGTTTGCCTGGTAGCGACTACGGACCGGTGACGAACACTGCCAAAGCCCCAGCGGTGAGGCGGGCGCACGCTCGCCGCGGTCCTCAGTCGGTCGCTCGCTTCGCTCGCTCTCCTCCCTGCGGTCCTTACGTCGTCACCAGAACGCAACGCGTTCTGATTGGCTCACGAGAGCTTCGCTCTCGTGAACGCCTGCGCCCGCCTCACCGCTGCCCCTTTGATTCCCACCCGACCGCGACTGCACGGCACCTCGCGCCTCCCCAGCCTCGCGGTTCGCTCCGGGTTCCCTTCGGTCGCCCGTCGCTCACCGCGTCCCTCGCGCGTGCGACTCGCGCCCTGTCGGGCGCTCGTCGGCACGCGCCACCGCCAGGGAGCAGACATCTCTTGTCGTCTCGGCGGTCTCGTAGAAACGGGGTCGCCGCCCTCGGCGCTTACTCGGTCGCGACCGGGCCGCGGCCGACGACGTCCTCGACCGCTTGGAGGAAGTCGCTCCGGCTCTCGAAGAGGGGCACCTCCGAGTCCGCGAGCACGTCGTCGAGCGTCTGCGGGCCGTCGGGCGTCCGGATCTCGGCGTCGCCCTCCTGTTCGCGGACGTCGCTGCGCGTCGCGGGCCACGTGAGCCGCGACGCGACGCGGGCGACCGGCTCGCCGGCCACGTCCGGCCCGTCGCCGAGTCCGACGGCCGGCGCCGCTTCCGCCTCTTCGTCCTCGTCCGCATCGGTGTCGCTCATGCCCCGCGGTTCCGCTCGGGCGACACTAATGGTTTCGATGCCGTCCGGTCGCTCGCGGGGCGATCCCCGCCCGCTCGGTCCGACTTGGAGAATACACCCGGAATAATTCGGTAATACTGTTATATCATCCGGCTACATTTACCGGTTGGGGGCACGGCACACGACTCCCGTACTCGCGTGTCGAACGCCGGCACGCCGGTCTCCGCCCTTTCCGTTCACTACACCGGCGCCGAGCGGCGCGGCGCCCTCGGCGACGGCCACGGCCACGCGTCGCCGGTCTCGCGGCTCGCCTCGCCGCCGGTCACTCCCACCCGCGGTCGGTCCGGTTCAGGCGCTCGCAGCCGTCTTCGGTGACGACCACGAGGTCCTCGATCCGACAGCCGAACCGCTCGTCGAGGTAGATCCCGGGCTCGACGGAGCAGACCATCCCCGGCTCCAGCGGGCGGTCGTTGCCCGCGACGAGGTACGGCTCCTCGTGGACGTCCAGGCCCACGCCGTGGCCGGTCCGGTGGACGAACGCGTCGCCGTACCCGGCCGCCTCGATGACCTCGCGCGCGGCGCGGTCGACGGCCGACGCGGGGACGCCCGGCCCGACCGCCTCGACGCCGGCCGCCTGCGCCTCGCGCACGACCTCGTGGACCTCGCGGTACGCCTCGCTCGGCTCGCCGCCGAAGGCGAGCGTCCGCGTCTGGTCCGACGGGTAGCCGTCGACGCGCGTCCCGAAGTCCAAGACGACCGGCTCGCCCGCCCGGATCTCGCGGTCGCCGTGGCCGTGGTGGGGCCTCGCGCCGTTCTCGCCCGCCCCGACGACCGTCTCGAAGCTGACCCCGCGCCCGCCGCGCTCGGTCAGCCGGTCCACGATCCAGTCGGCGAGCGCCGCCTCCGTCATCCCGACCGCGTCGGCGCCCAGGTCGCGGAGGTCGCCGACGACCGCGTCCGCGACCGCGGCCGCCTCGCGGAGGGCCGCCAGTTCCGCCTCGTTCTTCCGCACCCGGAGGTCGCCGAGCGCCTCGCTCGCGAGCCCCCACTCGGCGTCCGGTGCCGCCGCGCGGAGGTCCTGCGTGAACCGCGCCCACATCGTGTCGTCGACGAGGAGCCGCCCCGAGTCGAGCCCGCGGTCGGCGAGCAGCTCGCGCGTCGCCGCGACCGGGTCGTCGCCGTCGCTCCACGTCCGGACCTCCCCGACGGTCGTCGCCTCCCGGACCTGCGTCTCGTACAGCGCCGGGGCGAGCAGCGCCGGCTCCGGGTCGGCCGCGCTCGCCGCCGGCACGACGAGGAAGAAGTGCCGCTCGCCCGGCTCCTCGGCGAAGCCGGTGAGGTACTGGAGGTTGCGGCTCGGGAACGCGACCAGCCCCGCCGCGCCGGCCTCGTCCAGCCGCTGCGCCGCCAGTTCGCGCCGCCGCTCGTGCGGGTCGGCCGGTCGCTCCCCTCCCGACCGGTCCGCGTGTGCGTCGTCGGTCACGGGCCGGGGTTCGGCCTCGGTATATAAGTAGGGTGGCCTTGCGGTGACAACAAGCGGCGCATAACTACGCCGGATCGGTCGCTATGTGATAGCATGTCGACCGAGAACGCTGCGACCTTCGACTGCCCGGAGTGCGACGTGAGCGCCCCCTCGACGTCGGTGCCGTACGACTCGCTCGGCTACGTCCTCTGTCCGGTGTGCGGGTACGCCGCGTCGCCGAGCGCCGGTCGGTCGCCGAGCGCCGGTCGGTCGCCGAGCACGGGCGACTGACCTCACCGACGCCGGGTGCCGGACCCGGACCGCCGGCCGGCGGACGGTGCGCGCTCGGCCGCCGCGGAACCGCACCGCTTTAGCCGCGGGGCGCGTCCGCCCGGGTATGAGCTGGTCGCTGGAGCGCGACGACGGCACGGTCACCGAGTGGGAGCGATCGGACGGGTACGCGACCGTCAGGCTCCGCGAGCGCTCGGCCGGCGGCTTCGTCGTCCGCCTCGACGTGATGGAACAGGCGACCGACGAGTCGGCCTACGAGCGCGAGCGGTTCGACGGCCGGGACGCGGCCGAGGAGCGGGCGGCGGCGTGGCGCGAGGAGCGCGACCTCGACGGGTAGGGCGTGCCTCCGACGCGCAGCGCGGGCACCTACTCGATGTCGACGCCCTCGTCGAGGAAGACCTGACACTCGACGGTCCGCCCTTCGGGGTCCTCGGCGAAACACTGGTAGATGTCGTACGTCTCGTTCTCTCGCGGTTCCGTCACCACCGCGTCGCCGAGCCGCTCGCTCGCGGCGTCGACCCCGTCGCGGTCCGGGTAGACGAAGGTGAGGATGCCGCCGTCGTCGGCCGCGTCGCGCTCGCAGAACCCGAACAGGAACCCGTCGAACGCCAGGATCGTACAGTCGGGCTGTTCGAGCCGCACGGTCGCGTTCAGCCGCTCGCGGTAGAACTCGACGACCGCCTCGCGCCGCTCCGTCGCGTGGAAGACGATTCCGGTCACGTCCGTTCGCTCGGGCGGCGATCACTTCATCGCTCCGGGCGACGCGGTCGACGTCGCCGGACGCGACCTCACCGCTCCGGGTGCGCGGGCGCGTCGAACCCCCCGCGGACGAGCGGCTTCGCGACGTGGCGGCGCGCGCTCGGCGGCACCTCGTACCACCCCGGTTCGAGGTCGCGCTCGATCGGCTCCGCGACCTTCCCCGGCGCGCTCGTCCCGCAGTCGCGACACCGGTACCCCTGTCCGCTCCCCGCCGACGACATCGACCGTCCGCAGTCGGGGCAGGTCGGGACCGCGGGCGCGGTCCGGACGAGGTCGCGGACGGCGAACTTCTCCAGTTTCAGGGTGCTCTCGGGCCCCGCCGCGTCCGGCCGCACCTCGTGCTCGCCGCAGAGGGTGACCCGGTCGCCGGGCCGGAGCGCGCGCACCCGGTCGCGGAACCGACCCGTGGGCGCGAACGCTACGGCGCGGAGCCGGTCGGCGTCGGCCCCGTTCTCCGCGTCGCTCCCGTCCTCGGCGCCGGACGCACCGTCGACGGCGACCGCGGCGCGGTCGCCCGCGACGTCGACGTGGACGTGTCCCCCCCGTCTCGTCTCCGGCTCGCCCGCGACCGTCCCGGCGATCCGGTAGCCGGCGCCGTCGCGGAGGTCGCCGATCCGGCCGGGCGCGAGGTGGGCGTCCGTCCCCTGGTTCGTCAGGAACGTCGCCGCGCGCTCGACCGGCTCGCCCTCGATCCTCTCCGCGACCGCGCGGCACGCGGCCGGGTCGTCGCCGCGGATCCCGTGGAGGATCGGGCCGGGGGCGTTCGGGACGCAGACCGCCGCGCCGGTCTCGCGGTCGACGGTGTCCCAGACCGTCGGGTACCCCGCCGCCGCGGCGTCGAAGACGCTCTCGGCGTCGACCTCGCGGGGCGTCCCGCAGCGATCGAGCTCGCGGTAAGAGATGCGCTCGAACGTCCAGTCGTCGAACACGGCCGGCGCGCCCACCGCCGCGAGCGCGCCGATCCGCCCCCGCCCCGCGACGGCCTCGTCCGCTCCGTCCGCCCCGCCGGCCGGGCCGACCGCGGCGTGTCGGAACCCGTGTTCCTCCGCGGTCTCGACCGCCTCCGCGACGGAGAGCCGCTCGCGGAGCGCGCGCCGCGCGAACGCGGCGACCGCCTCGGGGATCGGCGCGCCGGTCGGGTCGAAGGGGTCGCCGTCTGCGTCGCGGTCGGCGACGACGACGCCGGGAGAGGTCCGCGGGTCCGCCGCCGCCGCGAACTCCTCGACCGTCTCGACCGCGACCGTCGCGGCCCGCTCCGCGTCGACCCCGGAGACGTGGAGCGCGACCGCGGCGTTCCCGCGCGTCTTGTGTTTCACCGCCGGGTTCAGGCGGACGAGGAGGCGCCGCCGAACTCGGGCGTCGCCGTCCGCGAGCCGCGCCGCGATCCGCGTCGCCACGTACGTCGTGCACATCCCGCGCTCGCGGGAGTCGGTGTCGTCGACGGCGACGATCGGCATGTGCCCGCGTTCGCGGCGGCGCGTCAAGCCCCTTTCGAGGCCGGCCCCCGCCGACCGCAGAACGGAACTCCGGGGTTCGCCGACCGCGTTTCGCGGCCGGTCGAGTATTTAACCGTTTCCCGCCTCGAACGGCGGAAATCGCAGGCGGGCGGCAGTTTCGTCGCTACACCGACGACACAACGCATATATACGGCGAGACGCTTGTTCCGGCTATGTCCCGGACTGCGCTCATCGGGAACGTCACCGCGATGCTGGAGGACGCAGGGTTCCTCGTCAGCGACCGGTGTGCGGTCCGGCCCAAGAGCTTCGACGTGGCGGCCCGCCGCGACGAGGACCTCCTCCTGTTGAAGATCCTCGGCAACGTCGACGCGCTCGACGCGGAGACCGGCGCGGAGATGCGCCGGCTCGGCGAGTACCTCAGGGGGACGCCGATGGTGATCGGGATCCGCACCCGCGACGAGGAGCTGAAGCCCGGCGTCGTCTACTTCCGACACGGCGTGCCGGTGATCAACCCCGACACCGCCTACGACCTGTTCGTCGAGGGGATGCCGCCGCTCATCTACGCCGCCCCCGGCGGCCTGTACGTCAGCCTCGACGGCGACCTGCTGGCCGACGAGCGCGAGGAGCGCGGGTGGTCGCTCGGCCGGCTCGCGAACGAGCTGGGCGTCTCCCGGCGCACCGTCTCGAAGTACGAGGACGGGATGAACGCCTCCATCGAGGTGGCGATCCAGCTGGAGGAGCTGTTCGACCAGCCGTTCTCCAGCCCGGTGGACGTGCTCGACGGCGCGGACGAGGTCCGCGACTCGGAGCCCACCCCCTCCGCGCCCGAGGCGGACCCCGACGACGAGCACGTCCTCCACGTGCTCACGAGCGCGGGCTTCACCGTCCACCCGACCGCCCGCGCCCCGTTCAAGGCCGTCTCGGAGGACGAGGACAGCCCGACGACGCGCGTGCTCACCGGCCACTCGGCGTTCACCGCCGCGGCCGAGAAGCGCGCCCGGATCATGTCCTCCATCGGCGAGGTTGCCCGGACCCGCTCGGTGTACTTCACGGAGGAGGACGAGAAGCGCGAGTCGGTCGACGGCACCGCCCTCGTCTCCTGCGAGGAGCTCGCCGAGGTCACCGACCCCGAGGAGATCCGCGAGCTGATCCGCGACCGCGCCCGCGCCCCCTCCGAGGCCTGACCGGACCGCCGCGCCCCACCCGATTCTCCCGTCTCACTCCCGCCGGCGAGCTTCCGCCCTCACCGGCCGAGTAACCGACTGAAGAAGCCGCCGTCCTCCTCCTCGTCGTCGGCGTCCGCGGTCGACTCCGTCTCGGCGTCCGCGTCCGCCGAGCCGTCCCCGTCGTCCGCCTCGCTCTCGTCGTCCTCCTCGGACAGCACGGTGTTCATCGTCCCGGTGTCGTCGTCGCGGAACGGGATGCTGCCCGCGAGTTCGTCGTCGATGTCGTCGTCCGTCTCCGAGTCGGCGCCCGAACCGCCCTCGGGCCCGTCGCCGCCGGCGTCGCGCTCGGCGGTCGCCCCGTGCGCCGTCTCGCCCGCGTCGGGGATCGCGTCCGACTCCTCGTCCGTCGCGGCCTCGGGGCCGGTGGCCTCGAGCTCGGCGGCCGCTCTCCCGCCGCTCACGGACTCGTCGCCGGTGTCGGGTCCGCCGGCCTCGTCGCTCTCGGTCGCCTCTTGGTCGGCGTCGGTGCCCTCGCGAGCCGCCCCGTCGCCCTCGTCGACGGACTCCTCCGGCTCGTCGCCGTCGTCGGGTGTTCCCTCGTCGGTCGTCTCGCCTCCGTCATCGTCGGAGCCCTCGCTCCCGCCGTCACCCGTGTCGTCGTCGCCGTCTTCGTCGGTGTCGTCGTCCGCGATGTCCCCCGCCGCTTCGCTCTCGCTCGCGACGATGATGTCGTCGCCGTCGCCCGGCTCCGCCACGCCGGCCGCGTCGGGGTCCGCGACGATGATGTCCTCGTCCTCCCGGTCGCCGTCGTCCGGGTCGCCGTCGTCCGCCGCTTCGCCGCCCTCCGCCTCGTCTTCCTCTCCGCCGCCTCCGTTTCCGTCCTCGTCCGGGTCGTCGTCGACGATCACCGCGTCGTCGTCTGTCGCGTCCGGCCGTTCCTCCCCGGTCTCGTCCTCGGATTCCTGCGGTTTCGCCGGTTCGCCGTCGCCGTCGGACTCGCCCTCGGCTTCGACTCCGCTCGCGCCGGCGGCCGCCTCGGCCGCGGGCTCGTCGAGCCCGGCCCCCTCCACGTCCGCGCCGGTCAGCGCTCGGGCCAGGTCGCGGTACGCGCGCATCGCCCGTGCGTCGGGCGCGACGGCCAGCAGCGGGCGGTTCGCCGCCGCGGCCCGTGCGACGGCATCGTCGTCCGGGACCCGGCCGAGGACGGGGGCGTCGAGGAGGGCGGTGACGACCTCGTCGGCGTCGTCGGTCGCGCGGGTGATCGCGGCGCCGACGACGGTCCCGCCGAGCCGCTCGGTCAGTTGCCGCGTCTTCTCGGTGTCGCCGAGGGCGCTCCGCTCCGGCGTCGAGACGAGCAGCGTCTCGTCGGCGATCGCGAGCGGGAGCGTGGAGTCGTGGGACAGCCCCGCGCCCGCGTCGACGAACACGTAGTCCGCGTCGTCGAACGCCTCGACGACCCGGCGGAGCCCCGACGGGTCCGCGGCGGCGTACGCGTCGAGATCGGTCGCCCCCGGGACGACCCGGAGGCCGGACGGCCCCTCGCGGACCGCGTCCTCCGGGTCCGCCTCGCCGGCCAGGGCGTCGTGGAGGGTGGTCTCGCCGGGCGTCACCCCGACGACGCCCGCGAGGTTCGCCATGCCGAGGTCGGCGTCGATCGCGACGACGTCGGCGCCCGAATCCGCCAAGATCGTCGCCAGCGCGGCCGTCGTGGTGGTCTTCCCGACCCCACCCTTCGCCGACGCGACCGCATACACCGTTGCCATACGGTGAGGGTCCGGCGACTGCTACTTAAATGTAGGCGGCGGCGAGCGGATCTGCCGCCCGTCGCGGCCGGGTCCCGGCCGGAATCCGGGCGAGATCGCCCCGGAATCGGCGCGCAACCCCGCGGGCTTTCGCAAACACCTTATACGTCGCTTGTAGAGATTCAGGCGATTAGTAGCATGGCGAGACCAGAGGTGCTCAACTCGATCAAGGAGGCCGAACGGGAGGCGGACGAGATCATCGCTGACGCGGAAGCGGACGCCGAGGAGCGCCTCGCCGAAGCTCGAGAGCGCGCGGACGAGATCCGCGCCGAGGCCGAGGAGGAAGCGGAGGCCGAGGCCCAAGAGCGGCTCGAAGCGGCCCGAGAAGAGATCGAGGAGCGGCGCGAGGAGATCCTCGAATCGGGGCGCGACGACCGCGACGAGCTCGAACGCGAGGCCCGCAAGCGGGTGGAATCGGCCGTCGAATACGCCGTAGAACGGTTCGAGGCGGCGGTCCACGACCAGGCCGAGGAGGCGGTGGATGCTCAGGCCTGAGCAGATGAGCCGGGTGTCGGTGACGGGCTCGAAGCGCGTCATCGACGACGTCATCGAGGCGGCGTACGCCCACCACTCCCTGCATGTCACGGACTACGACGACCGGTACGAGGGGTTCGAGCCCGGGACGTCGCTCGACGGCGCGGAGACCGTCAACGAGCGCCTCGTCACGGTCCGATCGCTCGAGAGCATCCTCGACGTCGACGAGGACGACGCGGAGGTCGCCCGGTCGCTCGACGACGACGAGCTCGTCGCCGAGCTCGAACGGGTCCGCGAGCGGGTCAACCAGCTCAACGACGAGCGCGACGAGCTCCAGGCCGCGATCCGCGACCGCCAGGAGGAGATCGACCGGATGGAGCCGTTCGCCGACCTCGGGATCGACCTCGAGTACCTGCGCGGCTACGACTCGGTCGAGGTCGTCGTCGGCGAGGCCAAGCCCGACGCCGTCGAGGCCGCGCTCGCCGACGCCGACTCGATCGACGTCTTCGACGTGTTCGTCGGCGGCGACGTGCTCGCCATCGTCGCGCGGCCGGCCGATCCCGACGCCGAGGGCGTCGTCCAGGACGCGCTCGTCGGCGTCGACATCGCGCTGCTCGACGTGCCGGACGCCGACGCCAGCCCTGAGGAGTACGTCGCGGAGCTGGAGGCCGAGCAGGCCGACCTCCGCGACGAGCTCGCCGGCGTCGAGCGCCGGCTCGAATCGGTGAAGGAGGAGGCGGCGGGCTTCCTGCTGCGCGCCGAAGAGCAGCTCACCATCGAGGCCGAGAAGAAGGAGGCGCCGCTCTCGTTCGCGACCACCGAGAACGCCTTCGTCGCGGAGGGGTGGGTGCCGACCGAGACGTACCCCGACTTCGAGGCGGCGATCGTCGACGCGGTCGGCGACCACGTCGAGGTCGAGGAGCTCGAACGCGCCTCGTTCACCCCCGACGGCGACCACCACGCCGAGCCGGTCGACGACGAGTCGGGCGGCGCTGAGGGCGCGAGCGCCGCGGCCGCGGACCGCGAGGCGGAGACGGCGGTCGCCACCGACGGCGGCCACGCGGCGCACGGCTCCGACGACCCGCCGGTCGTCCAGGACAACGGCAGCGCGGCCGGCCCGTTCGAACTCCTCGTTCAGGCGTTCGGGCGGCCGAAGTACTCGGAGTTCGACCCGACGCTCCTCGTCTTCCTCACGTTCCCGGCGATGTTCGGGTTCATGATCGGCGACGTCGGGTACGGCGTCCTCTACGCCGCCATCGGGTTCTTCATGTACTCCAAGTTCGACGGCGCGTTCCGCGAACTGGGTTCCGTCGCGATGTGGGCCGGCGGCTTCACGATACTGTTCGGCATCTACTACGGTATCGACCTGTTCGGCTACCACGCCTACCAGCTGCTCGGGATCCACTGGCCGGTCGAGGGGAAGGGCCTCTCGCCCGCCGACCTCGATTGGGGGCTCTCGTTCCTCGTCGTGAGCGTGGTGTTCGGCATCGTCCACCTCAACGTCGGTCACGTGCTCTCGTTCGTGAGCACCGCCCAGCAGCACGACCTGAAACACGCCGTCTACGAGGCCGGCTCGTGGCTCCTGATCCTCAACGGCGCGTGGATCTGGATCTTCAGCCGGGTGTTCCCCAACTCGAAGCCCGACTTCCTGTTCGAGGCCGTCTCGGTCCTGACGTTCGGCGCCGTCTCGTTCGGCGGGTTCCCGGTCCTGGTCGGCTGGGCCGGCGCGGCCGCCGCGGTGCTCGGACTCGTCCTGCTCGGGATCGGCGAGCCGCCGGAGCTCGCCGAGTTCCTCTCGCCGGTCGTCAACGTCATCTCGTACGCCCGGCTGATGGCCGTCCTGCTCGCGAAGGGCGGGATGGCGCTCGCGGTCAACCTGCTCGCGTTCGGCGCCTACATCGACAACGGCGGCGACGGGAGCTTCCACTTCATCTTCAGCGCGGACTACCTCGCAAAGGTGCAAGAGACCGCGGACTACGAGCTCGTGTTCGCGGGGATCACCACGGCGTTCGACCCGGCCTCGATCGGCCTCGTCGGGATCGTCGCGCTCGTCGGCGGCATCGTCGTCGCGCTCGTCGGCCACGTCGTCGTCCTCCTGCTCGGGGTCACGTCCGCCGGCATTCAGGCGGTCCGCCTCGAGTACGTGGAGTTCTTCGGGAACTTCTACGAGGGCGGCGGCCGCGCGTACCTCCCGTTCGGCCGCGACCGGAAGTACACCCGCGACGACTGACGACGCCCTGCCGTCGGTCGCCGCTCGGTCTCGCCGCTTCGCGTGCGGTCGAACCCGGCAATCCCGTCGGGTTCTGACGCGGATAGCGCCTGCTTTCCCCGCCGTTCTCCCGGATCCCGTTCGGTCGTTTTGGGAAGCTTTATGACTCCTCTAGGGGCAACTAGCAACCGTTCGGAGACGAGCAACAGCAACTACTACCAATGTTTGAAGCTACCAACGAACTCGGGAACCTCGTACTGTCGACCGGTGGAACGCTGACTGACCCCAACGCCGCGGCGGCGCTCGCCGTCGGGCTCGCGGCGCTGGGCGCAGGCTACGCGGAGCGCGGTATCGGGTCGGCCGCCGTCGGCGCGATGGCCGAGGACGACGACCTCTTCGTCAACGGGCTCATCCTGACGGTCCTTCCCGAGACGATCGTCATCCTCGCGCTCGTCGTCGTCTTCATCGTCGGGTAACTCTCCAGCGTTTTTCAACCAATGAGTTTGGAAACCGTCGTTGAGGACGTTGAAGATGAGGCCCGCGCGCGTGCGGAGGAGATCCGCGAACAGGCCGAGGCCGAGGCCAACGAGGTCATCGAGGAGGCGGAGGCCGACGCGGACCGCATCCGCGAGGAGCGGCTCGCAGAGGTCGAGAGCCAGATCGACCAGGAGCGCGAACAGACGCTCTCGTCGGCGAAGCTCGAGGCCAAACAGGAGCGGCTGGGCGCCCGCCGCGACGTCTTGGAGGACGTCCACGACGAGGTCGAGGCGGCGATAGCCGACCTCGACGGCGACGACCGCCGCGACCTCACGGAGGCCTTACTCGACGCGACCCTCGCGGAGTTCGACGACGACGAGGACGTCGCCGTCTACACCCGCGCCGAGGACGTCGAGCTGCTCGAGGAGCTCGTGGCGGACCGCAACGCCGAGGTCGACGGCGAGGTCGACTGCCTCGGCGGCGTCGTCGCAGAGAGCGACACCTCCCGCGTTCGCGTGAACAACACGTTCGACTCGGTCCTGGAGTCCGTCTGGGACGACGAGTTGAAGAACATCTCGGAGCGGCTGTTCGACCAATGAGCGCCGCCGGTAGCTCGAACCCCGAGTACGTCGTCGCGCGGGTTCGTGCCCGCCGCGGCAGCCTCTACGGGGACGAGGAGTACCGCAAGCTGACCCGGATGGGGCCGGCCGAGATCGCCCGGTTCATGGAGGAGTCGAGCTACGGCGAGGAGATCAACGCGCTCGGCAGCCGCCACGGCGGCGTGGACCTGATCGAGTACGCGTTAAACCGGAACCTCGCCGAGCAGTTCGACGCCATCCTCGACTGGAGCGAGGGGCCGCTGTACGACCTCATCGCCCGCTACCTCCGGAAGTTCGACGCCTGGAACGTGAAGACGGTCATCCGCGGCGTCTACACCGACGCGGACCAGTCGGCCGTCGAGGTCGACCTGATCCGCGCCGGCGAGTTCGACGACCGGCGCATCCGTCGACTGCTGGAGGCGGACTCGATCGACGGCGTGATCGAGGTCCTCGAAGACACGATCTACGGCGAGCCGCTTCGGGAAGCGTTCGCCGAGTACGAGGAGGCGGGCGTGTTGGTGCCCTTGGAGAACGCGGTCGACCGCGCGTTCTACGAGCGGCTCCTCTCCGGGCTCGGCGGCGACGAGCCGACCCGGCAGTACGAGTCGTTCCTCAAGGCGGAGGTCGACTTCCGGAACGCGACGAACGCGCTCCGGCTCGCCCGCTCGGGCGCGGACATCGACCCCGCGGCGTACTTCATCGAGGGCGGCGACCTGTTCACCCGCTCGTCGCTCGCGCGGCTGGCGCAGAACCTCGACGAGCTGGTCGAGTACATCGGCGACAGCCAGTACGGCGACGAGCTCGGGCCCGCGCTGCGCGAGCTCGAGGAGGCGGACAGCCTCATCGCGTTCGAGCACGCCATCGACGGCGCGCTGTTGGCGTACGGCGACCGGCTCGGCACGATCCACCCGGTGTCGGTCACCCCGGTGATCTCCTACATCCTCGCGAAGGAGCGCGAGACGGAGAACATCCGGGCGATCGCCCGCGGGAAGGAGGCCGGCCTCTCGCCCGACGAGATCGAATCGGAGCTGGTGATAACATGAGCCAGGAGATAGCGGTCGTCGGCAGCCCGGAGTTCACGACCGGATTCCGCCTCGCCGGCGTCCGAGCGTTCGAGAACGTGCCGGACGAGGAGAAGGACGAGGCGCTCGACGACGCCGTCGAGCGGACGCTCGACGACGACGACGTCGGCATCATCGTGATGCACGACGACGACCTCGACCACCTCTCGCGGGGGACCCGCGAGGCCGTCGAGGGGAGCATCGAGCCGGTCCTCGTGACGCTCGGCGGCTCCGGCGCCGGCAGCGGCGGGCTGCGCGACCAGATCAAACGCGCCATCGGCATCGACCTGATGGAGGAAGACGACTAATATGAGCAAAGCAGACACAACCGACGCCGAGACAGACAGCGGCGTCATTCAGAGCGTGAGCGGTCCGGTCGTGACCGCCCGCGATCTCAACGCCCGCATGAACGACGTCGTCTACGTCGGCGACGAAGGGCTCATGGGGGAAGTGATCGAGATCGAGGGCGACCTCACGACCGTTCAGGTGTACGAGGAGACCTCCGGTGTCGGCCCCGGCGAACCCGTCGAGAACACGGGCGAGCCGCTGTCGGTCGACCTCGGCCCGGGGATGCTGGACGCCATCTACGACGGCGTTCAGCGCCCCCTGGACGTGCTGGAGGGCAAGATGGGCAGTCCGTACCTCGACCGCGGGGTCGACGCGCCCGGCATCGACCTCGAGGAGGAGTGGGAGTTCGAGCCCGAGGTCGAGGTAGGCGACGTCGTCGAGCCCGGCGACATCGTCGGGATCGTCGAGGAGACGGTCACCATCGACCACAAGGTCATGGTGCCGCCGGACTACGAGGGCGGCGAGGTCGTCGCCGCCGAGTCCGGGACCTTCGATGTCACCGAAACGGTCGTCGAACTGGACAACGGCGAGGAGATCTCGATGCACCAGGAGTGGCCGGTGCGCGAGGCCCGCCCCGCCAACGACAAGAAGACGCCCCGGACGCCGCTGGTGTCCGGCCAGCGCATCCTCGACGGCCTGTTCCCGATCGCGAAGGGCGGGACGGCCGCGATTCCCGGGCCGTTCGGCTCCGGGAAGACGGTCACGCAACACCAGCTCGCGAAGTACGCCGACGCGGACATCATCGTCTACGTCGGCTGCGGCGAGCGCGGCAACGAGATGACGGAGGTCATCGAGGACTTCCCCGAGCTGGAGGACCCGGCCAACGGCAACCCGCTGATGGCCCGCACCTCGCTCATCGCGAACACCTCGAACATGCCCGTCGCGGCGCGTGAATCCTGTATCTACACGGGGATCACGATCGCCGAGTACTACCGCGACATGGGGTACGACGTGGCGCTGATGGCCGACTCCACCTCGCGGTGGGCGGAGGCGATGCGCGAGATCTCCTCCCGGCTGGAGGAGATGCCCGGCGAGGAGGGGTATCCCGCGTACCTCGCCGCCCGCCTGGCGCAGTTCTACGAGCGCGCCGGCTACTTCGAGAACATCAACGGGACGGAGGGCTCCGTCTCGGCGATCGGCGCGGTGTCGCCGCCCGGCGGCGACTTCTCCGAGCCGGTCACCCAGAACACGCTGCGTATCGTGAAGACGTTCTGGGCGCTCGACGCGGACCTGGCGGAACGCCGCCACTTCCCGTCGATCAACTGGAACGAGTCCTACTCGCTGTACAAAGACCAGCTCGACCCCTGGTTCGAAGACGAGGTCGCCGACGACTGGGCCGAGCGGCGCCAGTGGGCGGTCGACGTGCTCGACGAGGAGACGGAGCTGCAGGAGATCGTCCAGCTCGTCGGGAAGGACGCCCTGCCCGACGACCAGCAGCTCACCCTGGAGGTCGCGCGCTACCTGCGCGAGGCGTACCTCCAGCAGAACGCGTTCCACCCGGTCGACACGTTCTGTCCGCCGGAGAAGACGTACCTGATGCTGACGACGATCCAGACGTTCAACGACGAGGCGTTCGACGCGCTCGACGCCGGCGTCCCGGTCGAGGAGATCATCGACATCGACTCGGCCCCGCGGATTAACCGTATCGGCGTCCAAGAGGACTACGAGGAGTACGTCGAGGATCTCAAAGCGGAGATCACCGAGGAGCTCCGGAGCCTCTACTGACCATGAAAGAGTATCAAACCATCACCGAGATCAGCGGTCCCCTCGTGTACGCCGAGGTCGACGAGGCGATCGGCTACGACGAGATCGTCGAGATCGAGACGGCACAGGGGGAGACGCTGCGCGGACAGGTGCTCGAATCCTCGGAGGACGTGGTCGCGATCCAGGTCTTCGAGGGCACCTCAGGCATCGACCGAGACGCGTCCGTCCGCTTCCTGGGCGAGACGATGAAGATGCCCGTCACCGAGGACCTCCTCGGGCGGGTGCTCGACGGCTCCGGCCGCCCGATCGACGATGGCCCGGAGATCGTCCCCGAGGAGCGCCAGGACATCGTCGGCGCGGCGATCAACCCGTACTCCCGGGAGTACCCCGAGGAGTTCATCGAGACGGGCGTCTCCGCCATCGACGGCATGAACACCCTGGTCCGGGGGCAGAAGCTCCCGATCTTCTCCAGCTCCGGGCAGCCGCACAGCGAGCTCGCGATGCAGATCGCGCGGCAGGCCAGCGTGCCCGAAGAGGAGGAGGGCGACGACGAGGAGGGCTCCGAGTTCGCCGTCATCTTCGGCGCGATGGGGATCACCCAGGAGGAGGCCAACGAGTTCATGGAGGACTTCGAGCGTACCGGCGCGCTCGAACGCTCCGTGGTCTTCATGAACCTCGCGGACGACCCCGCCGTCGAGCGGACGGTCACGCCGCGGATGGTCCTGACGACGGCCGAGTACCTCGCCTTCGAGAAGGACTACCACGTCCTCGTCATCCTGACGGACATGACCAACTACTGCGAGGCGCTCCGCGAGATCGGGGCGGCCCGCGAGGAGGTGCCCGGCCGCCGCGGGTACCCCGGGTACATGTACACCGACCTGGCGCAGCTGTACGAGCGCGCCGGCCGGATCAAGGGACGCGAGGGCTCGGTCACGCAGATCCCGATCCTCACGATGCCGGGCGACGACGACACTCACCCGATCCCGGACCTGACCGGGTACATCACGGAGGGACAGATCTACGTCGACCCCGACCTCAACAGTCAGGGCCTTCAGCCCCCGATCAACGTCCTCCCCAGCCTGTCGCGGCTGATGGACGACGGCATCGGCGAGGGGCTCACCCGAGCCGACCACGCCGACGTGAAAGACCAGATGTTCGCGGCGTACGCGGAGGGTGAGGACCTCCGCGACCTCGTGAACATCGTCGGTCGCGAGGCGCTGTCGGAGCTGGACAACAAGTACCTCGACTTCGCGGACGCGTTCGAGTCCGAGTTCATCGACCAGGGCTTCGACGAGAACCGCGACATCGACGAGACGCTCTCGATCGGCTGGGACCTCCTCTCGATGCTGCCGAAGGACGCCCTCAACCGGATCGACGAGGAGTTCATCGAAGAGCACTACCGCGAGGACGAGTCCGAGCGCGAAGTCCTCGAAGCGGCCGACTGACGGCCCGACTCACTTTTTGACGCCTGCGACGCCGCGTCCGGACAGCGGCGCTGCTCGCCGTCGCTCGCAGTCGTCGTCGGGGCGATCCGCCGCGTCTGAAAAGAATTAACCGCCTCGGAGCGGAAGCTTCTCCCAAGATGGCCAAGGACGTCAAACCGACGCGGAAGAACCTGATGGCGATCGAGGACCGCATCGAGCTCTCCGAGCGCGGTCACGACACGCTCGAACAGAAGCGCGACGGGCTCATCATGGAGTTCATGGACATCCTCGACCAGGCGCAGGACGTCCGGTCCGAGGTCTCCGAGAACTACGAGACGGCCCAGCGCAAGATCGACATGGCCCGGGCGATGGAGGGCGACGTCGCCGTCCGCGGCGCGGCCGCGGCGCTGAAAGAGCACCCCGAGATCACGACCCAGTCGAAGAACATCATGGGCGTCGTGGTCCCGCAGATCGAGTCCTCGAAGGTCCAGAAGAGCCTCGACGAGCGCGGGTACGGCCTGCTGGGCTCCTCGGCGCGGATCGACGAGGCGGCCGACGCCTACGAGGAGCTGTTAGAGAAGATCATCCTCGCGGCCGAGGTCGAGACGGCGATGAAGAAGATGCTCACCGAGATCGAGACCACGAAGCGCCGCGTGAACGCCTTGGAGTTCACGCTGCTCCCGACGCTCTACGAGAACCAGGAGTACATCGAGCAGAAGCTCGAAGAGCAGGAGCGCGAGGAGATATTCCGCATGAAGAAGATCAAAGCGAAGAAGGAGGAAGAAGAGCGGGCGGAGGCCGAGGAGGCGACCGCGGAGGTCGCGGCCGCGGAGACCGAAGAGCCCGAGCCCGCCGACTGACGTCCTCGCGGCGCCTCTCTCGAGTCGCCATCACCGCTTCCGCGCCGGTCGCCGCTCGTTTTCCCGCCGTCGGCTTTTAGCCCGCCCCGCCCGTAGCGACGGGCGTGTCCTGTCCACACTGCGGCGCCGAGGCCGTCGCCTTCGCGGTGCCGCCGGCGCTCCGCGAACACGCCCCCGCCGATCCGGCGGCGATCTGTACGCGGTGTCTACGCGTCGCCGCGGCCGACGAGGCGGGCGTCGCGGGCGCGGCGACCGACGACCCCGACCTCGCCCGCGTCGACCCCGCCTTCCCGTCCGGCGAGGCCGGGATCGCCTTGGCGCTCTGCTGCGGGGAGCTGGAGTCGTTCGCCACGAACCGCGCGTCGATCGAGGCCCTGGTCCGTCACGCCGAGGGGGCGGGCGCGGACGTGTTCGCGTTCCTCGGCCGACTCGACGCCGCCGACGCCGCGTTCGACCTCGACCGCCGCCGGAAGGCCCTGATAGACGCGCTCTGAGCGGACGCGCGTCGAGCGGGTCGGCGGCCGCGGCGAGCGCGACCGCGGCGACGAGCGCCTACAGGTCGACCCCGTCCGGGTCGTTCCACTCGTCGTCGTCGCCGTCGTCCGCCTCCGTGCCCGCCGGACCGAGCCGCTCTTCTCCCTGCCGCGACTCGTGGACGGCGAAGCCGCCGGTGCGGCCGTCGCTCCCGCCGGCGTACGGGTCGGTCTCGGAGTCGTAATCGCGCTCGCCGCGCTCGAAAATATACGCGAAGAACCCGAACAGCGGGACGAAGAAGGCGATCAGCGCCCACTTCCGCGGATCCATCCCGTACTTGGGCGCGTCGACGTACGCGTAGGCGGCGAAGCCGACGAGCCACGCGAGCGGGACGCCGACGAGGATGACGGCGACGAGCGGTGTCATACCGTCGCTTCGACCGCGCGGTAATAAGGCTGCGGGCGGGGTCTGCCGCGGTGTTAAGTTAAGGAAGAGGCGGGACGAGGATTCAGTGCTCTATGCCGAAAACCGCCCGCCTCACCGAGTGTACCGAGTGGATCGACTTGGAGTTTGTGGAGCGAGAGCGGACACCCCGCGAGATCATTGAAAAGGGTATTCGTCACCATCTCGCTGGATTATCACTTTCGAATACAGTTATTCTTCTTGAAGAATTGGGTGTCCGACGAAGTCGTGTCGCTGTTCACAATTGGGTACAGAAAGCCGATCTACAGCCAGCTGGCGGTGAGAGCCCGGATCGTGTTGCGGTCGATCAGAAAGCGATCCGGATCAACGACGAGCAGTACTGGCTGTACGCTGCTGTCGATCCCGAAACGAACAGAATCCTTCACTCACGGCTGTTTCCGACGTATACGATCCCGATCGCACGAGAATTTCTCACTGAATTAGCTGAGAAACACGATGTCGAAGACGCGCTGTTTCTCGTCGATGACGCAGACGATCTGATCGGTGGGCTTCGCCGCGAAAACTACAGCTACCGCGTCGAACAACACGGCTTCAGAAATTCTGTCGAACGTGTCCTTCGAGAAGTAGAACGACGAACCTCTTCGTTTTCAAACTGTTTTAGCCACGTCGATCCACCGACCGCGGAAACGTGGTTGCAAGCCCACGCCGTCTGGTGGAATCATGCTTAAGTTAACACGACGGGGTCTGCGACCCTTCCGGCGTTGCGACGGCCGCGGGCGGGTCGCCGGTCCGCGCGCTACAGGAACGGCCGCCAGTAGAACGGGCTGACGAACCCCTCGATGACGGCGGCGACGCCGAACAGGATTCCGAGCCCGACCGTCACCCAGAACGCGGTCTCTAAGGCGTCCGCGAACCGCTCGCGGCTCGCGCGGCCGCGGAACGCCCGCCACGACACGGCGCCGAGGCGGATCCCGAGCGCCCCCGAGGCGATGAGCGCGGGGATCTCGAAGATCCCGTGGGGGACCACGAACGCGACGAGCGCCGGGAGGTTCTCCTCTAGGGCGGCGGTGGCGCCGAGCGCGAGGCCGTTGAACGCGAGCGACGAGAGCGCGGGGAGGACGAACCCCGCCCCGGAGAAGGCGGTCGCGATCGCGACGCCCCAGTTGTTCCCGAAGTACGTCAGCGTCGCCACGGGCGGGATCTGTCCGACCAGCCGCGACTCGATCGAGGTCGGGACCGTCTCGGCGAACGGCGCGGCGCCCAGCCAGCCGACCGCGCCGAAGCCGACGGCCACCGCGAGCGCGAGGGCGTGACTGCCGGGCGTCGACCGGACGAAGCTCCCGAGCGCCCGCCAGCCGCGGCGGGCCCCGCCGACGAACTGCGCCCTGACGCCGGCCTCGGGCGGCGAGACGGGGTCGACCGTGCCGCGGTAGTCGCCGTAGAGGACGGTCTTCAGCAGGTCGAGCGCGGGCGCGACGACGACCGCGCTGGCGAGCGCGACGACGGGGCCGCCGCCGAGGAACGCGAGCCCGGAGGCGACCGACGCGACGGCGACCAGCGAGCCGATCGCGACCACGAGGTAGGCGGCGGCGTCGACGGGGTTCGAGCGCACGAAGCCGCCCGCGCCCTCGACCGCGCCGACCACGCCGGCGTCGTCGACGACGACGGCGACCGGCGCGAACGCGAACAGGATCCGGACGAGCGCTAAGGCGACGAACCCGACGAGGAGGGCGGCGACCGCGACCGCGGCGCCGAGGAACGGGTTCGCGAGGAACGCCGCGCCGACCGCGATCGACCCGAGCGCGAGGACGGCGATCCAGAGGAGGAGCTCGGCGACGTACACCCCGAGGAACGTGAGCCAGCGGGACCGAGCGCCGGCGATCCCGCCGACGAGCCCCCGCTCGTCCCGGAGGCTCGCGATGACCGCGGAGAGCTGCCCGGCCGAGACGACGGCGTACGCGACTATCGCGAGGACGACCGAGACGAGCACGCCGGCGACGAACAGGGCCCCGACCGTCGGCGTCAACAGGGGCTCGAACGCGGGCGTCAGGCCCTCGGCCCACGCCTGAAGCGCCTCCGGGTCCTGCGTCTCCGGCGGCGGCTCGACCCCGGCGAGGGCGTCGCCGACGGCCGCGAGCCGCCCGGAGAGTTCGAGGTGGAGGTAGATCCCCGCCAGCGCGGCGAACGTGCCGAGGCGGGCGATCACCGGGACCGCGGTGCCGAGGAGGTAGAAGGGGAGAAGCTGTGCGGGGCGGCGACGGAGGGTCGCTGTCGTTGCCGAGACGGCGGCGGAGAGGTCCATGCCCTCGCTTCGGCCGTGCCACACAAAAAAGAGCGTGTCCGCGAACTAATCCCAGAACGACTGCGTGCGCGCGTACTCCCGCTCTTGGCGGAGCACGTCGCGGTAGAACTCGTCTTCGTCCTCGCGGAGCTTGTTGATGATCCGCGCGGCGTTGTGGGGGCCGACGCCGCGGGCGGCGAGGGCGATCACCGCGCGCTTCCCGTGGGTCTGGACGAGGCTCGCGGCGCGGTGGGCCCGCTCGGTGCGGCGCTCCTGCTCGTCATCCTTCTCGGGCGCGCGCACCGCGGCGACCGTCTCGTCGTCCCACGGGTTCAGCGCCGCGATCCGCGTCGACCCGCACTCGGGGCACTCGGGCTGGTCGCGGACGCGTCGGACCTTCGTCGTCTGCTTCCAGTCCGTACAGTGGAGACAGAAGCAGATGACGCGGTCGTCTCGAATGCGCTCTCTGACCGTCTCGATCACGTCGGCGTCGGCGTTGTCGGGGACGAGGAACTCCGTGCCGGCGGACCGGCCTGCAGTGCCGAGCGGCGTCCGCTCGCGGGCGATCGCGAGGTCGAGCGAGCCGTCCTGAACCGCCGCGAGCAGGTCCGCGGTCTCCGGCACGGCGAGGTCGGCGTGGAACACCTCGCGGAGCGCCTCGTCGTAGACCGGCGTGTCCTCCAGGGCGGCGAGCAGGCGGTCGCCGCCGAACTTCCCTCGCCCCTCCTTGTACCGCTTGACGGCGCCGAACTTCGCGGCGACCTGCGCGAGCGTGAACTTCAGCGCGTCCGACTTCTTCACCGCGAGTTCGAGGTACGCCTCCAGCCGGTCGGGGTCGGTCGTCTCCAGCACCTCGCGGAACGTCCCGGGGCCGACGCCGCCGGGGACCTCGAACTCGATCCGGTACGGGTCGACGTCCATGCCGACCGACGAGCCGGCACGCTGGCCGACCAGCGCCGCGAGCAGGCGCGCGAGCGTCTCGTTGACCTCGTGGCCGAAGGCGGCGTTGACCGCGACGGTGCGCGCGCTCCCCTCGATCACGACCCGCTCGTCCGTGGGGACCGGGTGGCCGGCGTCGACGTGGTCGACAACGGACTTCAGCGCGGCCGCGACCGTCTCCGCGTCGGTCGGGTAGCGCTCAGCGAGGTCGGCGGCGACGGCCTCGGGGGTCGAGCCGGCCTCCAGCGCGGCCGCGGCCTCGCCGCGAATTCGACCCACCTCCTCGGCGACGGGGTTCGGGACGGGGATCTCCTGGCCCACCCACGAGGGGACCTCGCCGGTCGGGTCGGGGATCGGCGTCACGTTCACGCGCTCCTCATCCTCGTCGATCTCCGTGATCTTCCACATCTCGCCGCGCTGGACGAACGTCTCGCCCGGCCCGGCGAAGTTGACGACGAACTGCTCGTCGAGGGTCCCGATGCCGCGTCTGGAGGACATGTCGTACACCTCGTAGGTGGCCTCGTCGGGGATCATCGAGAGGTTCGCGTAGAAGTACTGCCAGGTGCCGCCCGACTTCTCCAAGGTGTCCGTCTCCTCGTCGAGCCACAGCAGCCGGTTCCCGTCGAGCTCGCGGACGACCTCCTGGAACCGCGGCTCGGAGAGGTCCCTGAACGGGTAGGCGTCCGTGATCGTCCGGTACGCCTCGCGGGCGTGGAGCTCCCCCTCGTCCATCACGAGGCCGACGACCTGGTTCGCGACCGTGTCGAGGCTGCCGTGGTGGATGTTCGCGGGCTCGACGAGCTCCTCGCCCGCCCGCCGCGCGATGGCCATCGCTTCCAGGGTGTCGTCGCCTCCCTGCGCGACGACGGTCCCCTCGGAGACGAGGTCGCGGCGGTGGCCAGCGCGCCCGACGCGCTGGAGCAGCCGGGCGACCTCGCGCGGGCTCCCGTACTGGACCACGTGGTCGACGCGCCCCACGTCGATCCCGAGCTCCATCGAGGAGGTACAGACGAGCCCGTCGAGGTCGCCCGACTTGAAGCGGTCCTCAACGTCGATCCGGACCTCCTTCGAGAGCGACCCGTGGTGGAGCTCGATCTCGGTGGGGGCGTCGACCCCGCGCTCCCGCTCCTTCTCCGCGAGCGTCTTGAACCGCGATCCGAGCGCCTCCGCGGTCTGTCGCGTGTTGACGAAGATCAGCGTCGACTCGTTGTCCGCGACGATCTCGCGGATCGTCCGCACGTGGCTCGCGGTCGTCTCGTCGACCGCGAGCTCGCCCGCGAGCGTCGTGTCGCGGTCGGTGATCGACGGGTCCAGGACGCGCACGTCGGTCCGCGTCCCGGCCGCGACCTCGACCGTCTCGAAGTCGCGGTCCCCTTCGCGGTCCGGGTCGCGGGTCCCCGTCCCGACGAGGAACCGGCCGACCTCCTCCGGATCGCCCACCGTCGCGGAGAGCCCGATCCGCTGGAACGGCCCCGCCACGCGGCGGAGCCGCTCCATGCCGACCGTGAGCTGCGCGCCCCGCTTCGCCGAGGCCAGCTCGTGGACCTCGTCGACCACGACGTGCGCCACGTCTTCGAGCGCGGCCCGCATCTTCGAGCCCGTCAAGATCGCTTGGAGGCTCTCCGGCGTCGTGATGAGCACGTCCGGCGGGTCGTCGGCCTGCTTGGACCGCTCGTACTGCGTGGTGTCGCCGTGGCGCACCGCGACCTCGACGCCGAGGGTCTCGCCCCACCACTCCAGCCGGTCCATCATGTCGCGGTTGAGCGCGCGGAGGGGGGTGATGTAGAGGGCGGAGATCCCCTCGCGGGGCGGGTCGCCGGGAGAGCTTCGGGCCTCGGCGAGCGCGTCGAACACGGGGAGCATCGCGGTCTCCGTCTTCCCGGTGCCGGTGGGGGCTAAGACGAGCGCGTTCCGCCCGGCCGCGAGCGGCGGGATCGCCTCGCGCTGGGGCTCCGTGGGCGTTGAAAACCCCCGGTCCGAGAGCGCCTCGCGGACCTCGCTCCCGAGGTGCGCGAACGCGTCCATCCCCGACGGCTCCGACATGCTCTGATCGTGTTCGATTGGGCGCTCGGGCGATTAAGCCCGTCGCCGTGCGCGATCGATCCGCTTCCCCCGTCCGGGCCGTCGCCCCGCCCCGACGCGCTCAGTCGGCGCGGCGGAGCTCGACGGTGAACACGCTCCCGGTCGGCTCGTTGTCCTCGACCCACACGTCGCCGCCGTACCTGTCGACGAGCGTCTTGACGAGGTACAGCCCGATCCCCGTTCCACCGCTTTCGAGTCCCTTCTCGCCCTCTTGGAAGATCTGCGCCTTGTGGTCGTCCGCGATCCCGGGACCGTTGTCCGCGATCGACACGCGCACCGTCTCGTCCGACACGCTGGTCGACACCGTGATCTCCGCCACGTCCTTGTCGTTGTGGACGACGGCGTTCGTCAGGAGGTTCCGGAACGCCGCCTCCAGCAGGTCGTCCGCCAACACCGTCACGTCCGGAATCGTCTCGTCCACGGTGACCGTCGCGCGGTCTTTGTCCGACCGGATCTGTTCGATCTGCTCGGTGAGTTCGGTGCGGAGGTCGACCGGCTCTTGATCGGCACCGACCTGTAGCAGTACGTCGGTGACGTCTCTGGCCGTCTCCGTGATGTCTGCGGCCTGCCGCGCCGCGCCGATGACCGTCCGCGCGTACGTCCGACTCTGCTCGTCCGGCAGCGACTCCTCGAGGAACTCGGTGTACGACTCGACGACCATCAGCTGGTTCCGGATGTCGTGGCGGACGACCTGGTACAGGAGCTTGAGGTTGTCCCGCTGTTCCTCCAGCGTCCGCTCGTACTCCTTGAGTTCCGTCACGTCGCGGGCGTACCCCAACACCGCGTCCTCGCCGGTGTCCGGGGCCTCGTACGGTATCTTCGTCGTCTGGAAGATGCGCGTCTCCCCGTCAGCCGTGGTCAGCGTCTCCTCGCCGACCGCCTTCGGCTCGCCCGACTCGATCACCTCCAAGTCGTCCTGTCGGAACGCCTCCGAGTCTTCGACGTCCGGAATGATCTCCGCCTCGGTCTTCCCCTCGACCTCCTCGGGCGTCTTTCCGTACGCCGCCGCGGTCGCCTCGTTCGCCAGGAGGTACTCGCCCTCGCGGTTCTTCACGAACACGAGGTCCGGCACCAGGTCGATGATCTGCCGGAGCTCCTCGCGCGTCGATTCGAGGGCGGCCTCGTACTCTCTCCGCTCCGTGATGTCTTGGAACAGTCCGAGCGCTCCGGTGACCGCTCCGTCCTCGCCGAACCGAGGGTCGCCGATGGCCCTGACCCACCGGGTCTCACCGGTCGTCGTGACGATCCGCAGCTCGAGGTCGTACGACTCGCCCTCCGTTCGTAGCCGCTCGAAGGCGCTCTCGATGGCGTCGCGGTCGTCCGGATGATAGAACTGTATTCCGTCCTCCAGCTCGACCGACTCCGTCGTCGGTAGCTCGTGGATGCGGTACACCTCGTCGCTCCACGTCAGCGACTCGTCGACCAGGTCGACCTCCCACCACCCGATCGACGCGCTCTCCTGCGTTCGCTCGATCAGTCGCCGGGTCCGTCGCAGCTCCTCCTCCCGTCGCTTCTGCTCGTCGACGTCGAGGTGGATCCCCACCGCGCGCACCGGTCCGCCGTCCTCGTCGCGCTCCACCACCTTCCCGATGTCACGGATCCACTTCCACTCGCCCGACGCGGTCCGCATCCGGTGTTCCGCGTCGTAGTACTCGGTCTCGCCGTCGACGTGGGCCGACAGGGCGTCCTCGACCGCCGGGAGGTCGTCGGGATGGACGCGGCGCTCCCACGCGTCGAGGTGCGGCTCGATCTCGTCGAGCGAGTGGCCCAGCATCTCCGCCCACTGGTCGTTGAACTCGACCTCGTCAGTGGTCACGTCCCAGTCCCAGACGCCGAGGTTCGCGCCTTCGACCGCGAGTTCGAGTCGGTCTTTGATCCGTTGGACCGTCCGCTCCCGCTCTCGCTGCTCCGTGACGTCGCGAGCGACGCCGACGATCCGCGTCACCGACCCCTCGTCGACGACCGGGCTCAGCCGCGTCTGCCACTCTCTCCGCCCCTCCGGCAGCGCGAGCGCCTCCTCGTACTCGATCGTCTCGCGGGCCTCGACGCAGCGGCGGTAGTTCTCCGCGACCGCCGCGCCCTGCTCCTCGCCCAGCAGCTCCCGCGGCGTCTTGCCGCGGATCTCTTCGAGGGAGATCCCGGTGAGCCGTTGGTGAGACGCGTTGGTCCGTCGGAACCGGAAGTCGTACCCCGCGTCTCCGGCCTCGACGTCGATCAGGAAGACCGCGTCCTCCATCTCGCAGAAGATCGTCTCGTAGACGCCCCGCTCCTCGTCCCCGACCGCGAGATCGGACTCCGACTCGGGGGCCGGTCGCTGCCGATCCGTCATACGTCGGCGTTGGCCGGCCGCAATATAAGTTATTCCGACCTGGAGGGTCCCGCGCCCGCTATGTCACGCCGCCCTGGCTCGTCGCGTACCTCTCGTGTGCGCCGGCGTCGAGGATCGCCTCGACCTCGTCGACCACTTCGAGTACGTCGGCGAAGGACGTGTACGGGGCCGCGGGACAGACCCGCACCACGTTCGGCGGCCGGAAGTCGACGACGACGCCGCGGTCCTTGAGCGCCGCGCTCAGCCGCTCCGCCTCGGGGTGTTCGAGGGCGACGTGCCCGCCGCGGGCGTCGCGCTCGCGCGGCGTCCCGACCGAGACCGCGGGGAGCCGGTCGTCGACCAGGGCGATCAGGAAGTCGGTCAGGGCGAGCGACTTCTCGCGGAGGCGCTCGATCCCGGCCTCCCGCAGGAGCTCCACGGAGCCCTCCAGCGGCGCGGCCGCGAGCAGCGGCGGGGTACCGATCTGCCACGCGCCCGCGGAGTCGGCCGGCGTGTAGGTCATGTTCATCTCGAACTGCGTCGCCTTCTCGTGGCCCCACCAGCCCGCCAAGGCGGGCGTGAGCCCGTGGTGCCGCTCCGCGACGAACAGCGCGCCGATCGAGCCGGGGCCGGCGTTGAGGTACTTGTACGTGCACCAGACCGCGAAGTCGACGCCCGCCGCGCCGAACTCGTGCGGGACGGCGCCCGCGGAGTGGGCCGCGTCGAAGCCGGCGTACGCGCCCGCCTCGTGGGCCGCCTCGGCGATCCGCTCCACGTCGAACAGCTGGCCCGACCGGTACAGCGCGGTCGGCATGAAGACGATCCCCACGTCGTCGTGCGCGTCCAGCGCGGCCTCGACGTCTCCGGGGTCGATCGTCCGCCCGTCGCGGCTCGGCACGACCCGGAGCTTCTCGTCGGGGTCGATCCCCCGCTGCCGGAGCTGGGCGCGGATCGCGTAGTGGTCGGACGGGAAGTCGAGCTCGTTGACGAGGACCGCCGGGTCGTCCTCGGGGTCGCCCTCCGGCGCCCACTCCCCGTCCGCGCGCTCTAACTCCTCGCGGTCCGGGCCGTTCCCGGCCAGCAGCTCGTCGAGGAAGGTGCCGACGAGCGTGTGGATGTTCACCGTGATCGAGTTGCCGACGACCACCTCTTCGGGGTCGGCGCCCACCAGCGGCGCGAGCGCGCCGCCCAGCCGCTCGCCGACCTCGAACCACGGCGGGTCGGCGTCGGTCCACCCCGCGATGAGCCGGTCGCGCCACTCGTCGACGACGCGGTCGAGGCTCGCGAGGGCGGCGTCGCTCGCGGGGCCGAGCGAGTTGCCGTCCATGTAGAGCAGGTCGTCCGGGATCCGGTACCGGTCCGCGAACCCGGCGAGCGGGTCCGCGTCGTCGAGCCGGGCGGCGAGGACGGCGGGGTCGGCGCCGCCCGCGTCGCCGCCGGTGCCGTCATCGCCGCCGCTACCGAGCCCCTCGCCCGCGAGCGCCGCGCGCGCGGGAGCGTACGGGTCGTCCATACGGGAAGGGACCGCGCCGGCGACTAAGCGTTTCCGGGGGCGGCCGCGCCCGCCGGATCCCTCGCCGGGCGTCGGCCGCTACTCGACGATGTCGATGGCGGGGCGGCCGGGCTCCGCCTTGCTGACCACGCCCTCGTCGGCGTCGGCGGCGCGCTCGACGCGCACCGGCGCGTCGAACTCGCGCTCGATCAGCCACGCGGCGGCGCGCAGGGCGTCGTACTCGGCGTCGCCGTCGAGGGTCTCCCGCAGCGCCTCGCGGTTCGCCTGGAGGTCCTGGCCGTACGAGGCGGCGTCGTCGCCCCGCTCGCGGATGTGACTCTCGGCCATCAACTCCGAGATCAGGTTGTCGGCGTCGCTGTCGATCGCGATCGACAGGGCGTCGTACTTCCAGTCGGGGGCGACGACCACATCGATCCGCTCGGGGTCCTCGATCCCCGCGACCTCGACGATGTCGCGCACGTCCTCGCGGGTGTTCGCCACCAGCCGGCGGCGCTTCTCGACGGTGTCGCGGTCGACGCTCGCGGTCGGCCACTCCGCCTCGGCGACGAACCCGTCGCGACCGAGCGTCTCCCACAGCTCCTCGGCCAGGTGCGGCGCGACCGGCGCCAGCAGGCGCACGGCCACGTCCAGCCCGCGCTCGAAGACGGCCGGGTGCGGGTCGGCGCCCTCGCGGTAGCTCCGGAGGGTGCGGACCAGTTCCTGGGCCTCCCGCAGCGCGACGTTGAACGTCAGGTCGTCGTACTCCGCGCCCGCGATGGCGACCGCGGCGTCAGTCTCCTCGGCGACGTAGTCGTCGATCTCGTCGCGGTCGGCGTCGTCGCCGGCGAGCGCCACGTCGCCCGCGGCGTACTCGGCGACGAGGTCGTTGAGACGGGTCAGGAAGCGGTGGGTGGAGCGGACGCCCTCCTCGGACCAGTCGAAGTCGCGCTCGGGCTGGGCGGCCTCCATCATGAACAGCCGCGCGGTGTCGGCGCCGTACTCGTCGACGATCCGCTGGGGCGAGACGACGTTCCCCTTCGACTTGGACATCTTCTCGCCCTCCAGCTGGACCATCCCCTGCGCCAGCAGGTTCGTGAACGGCTCGCGGTGGTCGAGGCCCTCCTCGTCGGCCAGCACCTTCGTGAAGAACCGCGAGTACAGCAGGTGCATCACGGCGTGCTCGATGCCGCCGACGTACTGGTCGACCGGCATCCAGTCGTTCGCGCGGTCGAGGTCGAACGGGGCGTCCGTCAGGTCCGGCGAGACGTACCGCAGGAAGTACCACGAGGAGTCGACGAACGTGTCCATCGTGTCCGTCTCGCGGGTCGCGGGCCCGCCGCACTCGGGACAGGTCGTCGCCTGCCACTCGTCGGCGGCGTCCAGCGGGTTGCCCGTCGTATTGATGAACTCCGGCAGCTCGACGGGCAGGTCCTCGTCGGGCACCGGGACCGCCCCGCAGTCGTCGCAGTCGACCATCGGGATCGGCGTCCCCCAGTAGCGCTGCCGGGAGATGCCCCAGTCGCGCAGGCGGTACTGGGTCGCCTCGCTCGCGCCCTCGGTGTCTTCCGTGATCCGCTCCCGCGCGGTCTCGCTGTCGAGGCCGGTGTACTCGCCCGAGTCGATCACCACGCCGTCCTCCGTGAACGCTTCCTCCGTCACGTCGGGCGCGTCGGGGGCCGTCTCGCCGTCCCAGTCGTCCGGTTCCGGCGCGATCACGGGCCGGATCTCGACGCCCTTCTTCGTCGCGAACGCGTGGTCGCGCTCGTCGTGGCCGGGGACCGCCATCAGCGCGCCCGTCCCCACGTCCGAGAGGACGAGGTCGGCGACGAAGACGGGTATCTCCTCGGCCGTGACGGGGTTGGTGGCCGTGAGGCCGGTCTCGACGCCGTTCGGCTCGTCGCCGTCGGGGTCGGCCTCCTCCTCGATGAACCGCCGCACGTCGTCGTCCTCCGCGGCCAGCTCCTCGGCGATTGGGTGGTCGGGCGCGACGGCGAAGAACGTCGCGCCGTGGATCGTGTCGATCCGGGTCGTGAACGCGGTGACGGGCCCGTGGCCCTCGACCTCGAAGTCGACCTCGCTCCCGTACTGGCGCCCGATCCAGTTGCGCTGCATCTGCCGGACGGAGTCGGGCCACCCCTCCAGCTCGTCGATGGCCTCCAGCAGCTCGTCGGCGTACTCCGTTATCTTCAGGAACCACTGGTCGAGCTCGCGGGTCTCGACGGGGGTGTCACAGCGCCAGCACAGCTCCGCGTCGCCCTCGACCTGCTCGTCGGCGAGGACGGTCTCGCAGGAGGGACACCAGTTCACCTCGGCGTCGCGGCGCTCCACCAGGCCGGCCTCGTGGAAGCGGCGGAACAGCCACTGGTTCCACCGGTAGTACTCGGGGGTACAGGTGGTGACCTCGCGGTCCCAGTCGTAGCCGAACCCCATCGACTTCATCTGCCCGCGCATCGTGTCGATGCAGTCGAACGTCCAGTCGCGGGGGTTCGTGTCGCGCTCCTTGGCGGCGTTCTCGGCCGGCAGCCCGAACGCGTCCCACCCCATCGGGTGGAGCACGTCGTCGCCGCGCATCCGTCGGTAGCGGGCGTACGCGTCCGTGATGGTGTAGTTGCGGACGTGCCCCATGTGGAGCTTCCCGGACGGATACGGGTACATCCCGAGGACGTACGTCGGATCGTCGGCGTCGTCCGGGACGTGGTACACGTCTGCGTCCTCCCACGCCTCCTGCCAGCGTTCTTCGACCGTCGCGTGGTCGTATCCCTCCTGAGACATCTGCTTATATACTCGTGGTCGGTTCGGCGTCGTATAGCTTTCCATCCACTGGTGGCCCGTGACACACCGCCCCGCGGGCGGCGAGCGGCCGCCTCGACGACGCCGCCGGCTACAGCTTGTCGGCGTTCCGCGCCTGCTCGACGCGCTTCGTCGCCTGCTCGACGCGCTTCCCGGTGGCGTTCGCGAGCCCGGGCGGGAGCCCCTCGCGTGCGGCGGCGAGGCGCTCTTGGATCCGGGCGATCCGGTCGAGCACGTTCGCCAGCTGCCGCTCGGTGCCCGGGGCGTCGCCCTCGCGGGCGCGCTCCTCGGCCCGCTCGGCGGCGTCGACCGCGGCGGCCAGCGCCCGTTCGAGCCCGTTGACCGCGTTCGACGGGCCGCCGCCGGAGCCCCCGCCGCCGCCCGAGCCGTTCCCGCCGCCGGAGTCGTCGTCGCCGCCGTCCCCGCTCTCCGCAGCCGCGGCCGCGACCGCGGCGCGCGTCTCCTCGGCCACGTCGGCGACGTAGCCGGCGAGGGGGGCCGCGCCCGTCTCGGGACGCTCGATCCGGATCGGCTCGGGGCCGCCCTCCCCGCCGTCGCCGTCGCTCCCCGACGCCGACGGGTCCGGGTTGACCCGGTACGCGCCGAGCTCGTCGTCGGCGTCGCGGACCTCGGTCGTGTAGGCGCCGCCGGCGTGGACGTAGGCCGCGTCGCTCCCGTCGATCGCGGAGTCGTAGATCCGCCCGGCGAAGTCGTCCTCGATCGCGGTCCGGGTCAGGTCGACGTCGCTGTCGGCGTCCGACAGCTCCACCTTCCGCGCGTCCTCGCGGGCGACGAGCGGGATCTCGCCGTCGACGCCCGCGGTCGTCACGGCCTCGTCCGGCGAGACGGTCAGCGTCTCGCTGTGCGGCGCGCGCCCGGCGCCGTTGACCGTGACGCGGTGGTCGCCCTCGGGGACGCCGTTCGCGACCGCGACGCCGCCGGCGAACGTCGGGACCGCCTCGGGGTCGCTCTCGATCAGGACGAACGACTCGACGCTCGACCCGGTCGTCGTCAGCCCCTCGCCGTCGGGCGCCTCGTCGCTCTCGGTCGCCCGCGTGACCCGGGCGACGACCGAGTCGAGGGCCTCTGCGGCGTCGTCGCCGAACGACGGGTCGTCGGCGATCGCGTCGTACCGGGCCGCCATCTCCGACCGGTGGTTGCCGGCCGTGATGTCGAGCGCGGGGTTCTCGTAGCGGGGCTGGTCCCACGGGACGCCGGTCGTCGTGATGTGGCTCGCGACGGCGTCCTCGACGGCCTGCGGGACCGCGAACTCGAAGCTGAGCTGCGGGCCGGTGAACGCCGAGATGTCCTCCAGCTCGGCGCTCTCGACGAGGTCGTACTCGACGACCGACTCGGCGGCCTCCTCGGCGAGCGCGGCGTCCTCGCCGTCGGCCGGGCGCCCGCCGTGGCGGAAGGCGATCCCCGTCTCGCGGAGCGGGAGGTCGGTCGGCGGCGACCGCAGCGCGTCGAGCGAGCGGACCGTCAGGGCGCCGTCGACGAGCGACCCCTCGCTGACGGCGGGGAGGTCGGGATGGTCGTAGATCGGTTCGCCCTCGTACTCCGGGACGACGAAGGGGAGCCGCGCCCCCTCGTCCCGGGGGAGGCCGTACGCGACCGGGACCCCGAGGAGGTCCTCGACGGTGTCTATCGTCGTGTTCGTGATGTCCGCGAGGAGCCCCTCCTCGCCGACGCGGCGGAACCGGTCGGGGATCTCGTTGACCGAGAGCGTGCTGGAGTGCGAGCCGAGCTCGGGGAGGATCCGCGGGACCACGTTCGGGTCCGGGTCGAGGAACTCGTTGTTCGGGACGCTCCGGGAGTGCGAGCTGGCGACGTACAGCTGGGGGTCGCCCGTGTCGAGGTCGACGAACACGTGGAGCACCTCCCAGTCGTGCCAGTGGAAGTTCGCCGTGAACTGGTCGAACGCGGAGTAGAACCAGAACTGGACGACCGCGAGCGGGGAGTCCTCGTACCGCATCCCGTTGTAGAACACCGTGGGGGCCGGCGGCTCGCCCGTCTCGTCGTACCGCTCGTGGTAGCCGTTGAACGCCTCGAACCTGTCGACGACCGTCTCGCCGTCCTCCTCGACCGCGTACGGTCGCGGGTCGGTCGGGAACCACGGCTCCGCGGCGTCGAAGTACAGCGTCGGCGCGAACCGCGCCGCGAGCTCGTCGAGCCGTTCGCGGTCGAGTCCGGCCGTCGACCGGTCGCCCGAGCCGCCGTCCTCCCCCGCTCCGCCGCCGCTCGGTTCGTCGCCGCCGTCGGCCTCGCCGCCGCCGTCGGCCTCGTCGCCGCCGCACCCGGCGAGCGCGACGCTCCCAGTGAGCGCGAGGCCGCCGAGTACCGTCCGGCGGTCGACGCGCGCCCCGTCCGCCTCCGCGACGCCACCGCCGGCCGTCCCGGACCCGTCCGAGCCGTCGCCGCCGACGGTCCCGTTCGGGTCCTCGTTCCCGTCGGACCCAGCCATTCGTCCGAACGATGGGACAGCGGGGAATAACCCTTCCGCTGCCCTGCCCGCCCTCGACCGCGCCGAGCGCGGTCGACCGCCGCAAATCACCGTTCGACGAAGACGTCGGAGACGACCGCGTCGACGCCGCCGACCGCCGCCACCGCGTCGTACTCGCGCGCCGAGGCGACGGTCCACGGCAGCACTCGCAGCCCGCCCTCCCGCGCCCGCCGAACGAGGTCGGTCCGCAGGCACAGCTCGTACCGCGGCGAGACGGCCGCACACCCCAGCTCGGTCGCCGTCTCGATCGCCCTCGCCACGTCCTGCGGCGGGTACGCCCACCGGGGCGGCGACGCGCCGCCGAGCGGCCCCGGGATAAGCGGTCGGAGGGCCCGCGCCGGAACCGACTCGCGGACGCCGTAGACGGTCGGCACCGCCGGGTCGGCCGCGGTCGCCGCCTCGATAACCGCCGGGTCGTCGGCGGCGACGGCGAGGTCGTAGTCGCGGTCCGCGCCGGCCGCGACCGCGTCCGCCGCGACGCCCCGCTCCTTCAGGTCGAGCATGACCCACGCGTCCGCCGGCACGGCGTCGAGCGCGTCCGCGAGCGTCGGCACCGGCTCGCCGGAGCCCTCGACCGAGAGGGCCGCGAGCCGCTCGTACGGCGTCTCGCTCACGCGCCCGGTCGCGTCGGTCGCCCGCCCGAGCGTCGCGTCGTGGAAGGCCACGAGCTCGCCCGTCCCGCAGCGGCGCACGTCGAGCTCGGTCCGGTCGGTCGCCGCCGCGGCCGCCTCGACCGCCGCGACGGTGTTCTCCGGGTTCTCGGCCGCGAAGCCGCGGTGCGCGATCAGGGGCGGGCCGAGGTCGCTGCGGTCGCCGCCCGCCTCGGTCGCCCCGCCGCCGTCCCGCCCGACACAGCCCGCGAGGGCGGTCGATCCGGCTACCGCCGCCCCGCCGACCGCGATCGACCCGCACCGCCGAAGCACCGCTCTGCGGGACGGGTAGGTCTCCGCACCGGATCCGGTCGGCTCAGTGTCGCTCACGGGGCCGTCCTCGTCGAGGAGTTCGGCCCCGCGGACAAAAGCTCGCGGTCGGCGACGCTCGGCCGGCGACCGCGCTCGCCCGGGAGAAGGTATTTGCGGCCGGCAGCCCGATTCCGGAGCATGGACGGGAAGCAGGCCCTCTACTACGCGGCGATCGCGATCGCGGTGCTCGTCGGGATCAGCGTCGTCGTCAGCGTGGTCTCGGCCCTCTTGAGCCTCGCGTGGGCGGTCGTCTCCGGGATCGTCACGCTCGCCGTGCTGGCGGGGCTCGCGTACGCCGCGTACAAGGCTGGCTCGTGGCTGCTCGGCGACGGGGACGCCGGCGCCGACTCGCTCGACTCGATCGGGTCCTCGTCGTCCGCCTCCGCCGACGCCGCGACGAGCCGGCAGGACCGCCTCCGCCAGCAGTACGTCGAGGGACAGATCAGCGAGTCGGAGTTCGAGCGCCGCATCGGCGAGGAGTTAGAGACCGAGGAGGTCGACGACATCGACCGCGAGCTCGAACGCGAGCGCTGAGGATCAGAAACGGTCGCGGAGCTCTCCGCGCAGGTCGTCGACGTCGAGGTCCTTCATCGCGAACAGCACGAGCAGGTGGTAGACGAGGTCGGCGCTCTCCGCGGTGAGCTCGTCGCGGTCGTCGTCCTTCGCCGCGAGGATCGCCTCCGTCGTCTCCTCGCCGATCTTCTCTAAGACGGCGTTTTCCCCCTTCTCGTGGGTGAACAGCGAGGCCGTGTACGACCCCTCCGGCAGCTCCTCCTTCCGCGACTCGATGGTGGCGAACAGCTCGTCGAGGACCGCGTCGGGCGGCGCCGCCCCCTCGCCGGATTCCGGACCCCGATCGCTCACGCGACCACCTCCCGCTCGGGGAAGAAGGCGAGGTCGTGGATCCGCGGGTCGTCGGTGAGCTCCGGGTGGAACGCGGTGGCGACGACCGGGCCGTCCCGCACCGCGACCGGGCGCCCGTCGACGGTCGCGAGCGTCTCGACCCCCGGCCCGACCTCGTCGATGGCGGGCGCGCGGATGAACACGGCGTGGAAGGGGTCGTCGAGCCCGGCGACCGGGACCTTCGCCTCGAAGGAGTCCTTCTGTCGACCGAACGCGTTGCGGTCGACGGAGACGTCGACCAGCCCCAGCGGGTCGACCCGGTCGTCCTTCGCGTCGTTCGAGCAGACGATGAGCCCGGCGCAGGTCGCGAGGACGGGCTTCCCGCTCGCGACGTGTGCCTCGATCTCGGCGGCGATCCCCTCGCGGTGGATCAGCCGGGAGATGGTGGTCGACTCTCCGCCCGGCATCAGGAGGACGTCGCAGTCGGGCACGATCCCCGCGTCCCGGACCTCGACGACCTCCGCGGACTCGTCGTGGGCGGCCGCGGCGTTGCGGACCGCGGCGGCGTGTTCGGCCACGTCGCCCTGAACGGCGATGACGCCTGCTTTCATACGAACAGGTGGGGCGGGCGCGTGGAAAAAGGGCGCGCTACGCGGGCGAACGGTTCGCGCTCGGTCCGTCGGTGCGAGGAGAGGGGGAGCGTCTACGCGACGGTCAGCGACAGGATCTGGACGAACACGCCGAAGAGGACGCAGAACGCGACGACCGTCTTGGGGTCGATCGAGATGGCGTTCCGGTCCTCGTTCTCGAAGTAGCGGACCAGTCCCGCGCTGGACATCAGCCCGCCGGAGTTGGAACCACTCATGTCCGTTGCTGGACGGCGACGCGGCGTAAACGTTTCGTTCGCCGTCCGAGCCGACGGGTCGCAGCCGCCGATCGCGCCGCGCGGACCGCCCGCGTACACGAGTGGGAAACCCTTATGCGCGGGCCGGCGATAGTTGACGCCGACTATGACCGTTCGACTGCTGGATTTCCACGCCGAGTGGTGCGGCCCGTGTAAGACCCAAGACCCCATCCTGGAGGAGATTCAGGAGGACCTCGGCGACGCGTTCGAGCTCCAGAAAGTCGACGTCGACGAGGAGCAGGACGTCGCGAACCAGTACCAGGTCCGCTCGCTCCCGACGCTCATCGTCGAGAACGACGACGGCGTCGTCGACCGCTTCGTCGGCGTCACGCAGCGCGAGGACATCGAGGCCGCCCTCACGGAAGCGGGCGCCTGACCGTCGGTCCCGCTCGGTAGCCGTTCTTCTCGCGGCCGATGGCCGCACCCGAACGCTTTCAGACGGCCGCTTCGGGGGCGCGACCCGCCGCCGCGGCGTCTCGCAACCTTTTACAGCACCGCACGCGCAGTGACGGTATGGCTAAATTCGACGCCGCCGAACGCCGCATGCTCGACCGACAGATCTGTATGCGCTGTAACGCCCGGAACGCCTCCGAGGCCGAGCGCTGCCGCAAGTGCGGCTACACCAAGCTCCGCCCGAAGGCGACCGAGCGCCGCGCCGCGTAATCCGGTCGGCCGCCGGGCCGCCCTCGGCCCTTCCTCCGAGCTATTCCTCCCCGACGGCCAGCCGCGCGTCCCCCTCGCGGCCCCCGCCTCGGTCGCGCCCCGCGCTCACTCGTCGGGGTACTTCGGCTCGCGGCGCTCGGCGCGCTCCGTCGCGCGCTCTATCACCTCGCGGACGGTGTCCGGCCCGTCGGCGGCGCGGTAGACGTCGCCGTGGCCGGGGAACATCGCCGCGGTCGTGTCGGGCAAGCGGTCGAGGATCTCGCGGAGGCTCTCGATCAGGCGCTCGCGGGACTGGCCGGCCATGTCCGTCCGGCCGAACGAGCCGTCGTCGAAGGCGCCGTCGTTGTAGACGACCACGTCGCCGGAGTAGAGCCGATCCTCGCCGACGAGCGAGACGTGGTCGTCGGCGTGGCCGGGCGTGTGGACGACCTCGCACGCCTCGCTCCCGACGAGCACCTCGTCGCCGTCTTCGAGCGCCACGTCGCGGCGCGGGTGGTCCGCGTACGCGAACACCCGGGGGTCGAACCGGTCGACCACCGCGTCGAGCTCGCCCACGTGGTCGTGGTGCTGGTGGGTGATCACGACGCGGTCGAGCCCGTCGACGCCGGCGTCGTCGAGCGCGTCGGCGATCACGTCGTCGACGCCCGGCATCGTTCCCGCGTCGACGAGCGTCGTCGCGTCCCCGACGGCGAGGTACGCGTTACAGGTGAACTCATCCGCGTCCGCGGTGACGGTGATCGGCTCCATGCCCGTACTCGCTCGCGGAGCGACAAAAGGGTACAGCCGCGGCCGCGCGGCGTCTCTCCCCGCGAGCGGCCGTGGATTTATTTGACACCCGCCGTTAACTTCACACACAGATGGGCTTCGGCAGCTACGACGAGTCCGAACAGGAGAATCAGGACCTGGACGCGGACTTCGACGACGACGACGGTGTCCGGGCTGCCCAGGAGACCCACCAGGGGTCCGTCGACTACGAGCCCGGCGCCTCGAACGACGAGCTTCTCGACCGGCTCCAGGAGATCAAGTCCGAGGACGCGTGAGTGACCGCGCCGAGCCGCACGCTCGGCGTCGCGTTCTCCGACGCCCGCGACGTTAGCTACGCGGCCGGCGTCGTCGTCCGCGCCGACGGGACGCCCGACGGCGTCGCGTTCGCGCGGTGTACCGTCGGGGGAACCGACGCGACCGACGCCGCCCTCGACTGCTGGCGCGCGCTCGACCGCGAGGACGTCCGCCACGTCGCCTGCGCCGGGGTCGCGCCGGCGTGGTTCAACCTCCTCGACCTCGACCGACTCCGCGAGGCGCTCGACCGCCCGGTGTACGCCGTGAGCTACGAGGCGAGCCCCGGGCTCGAACCGGCCCTGCGCGACGCCTTCGACGGCGACGCGCTCGCCGAGCGCCTCGCGACGTACCGGTCGTTGCCGCCCCGCGTTCCGGTCAGCTCCGCGGACACGGACGGCGGCGACGCTCCCGACGGCGGCGAGCCTCGGTTCGTCCGCGCGGTCGGCCTCGACCCCGAGCGCGCCGCCGCGGCGGTCAGGGCGCTCACCCGCGACGGCTTCCGGCGCTGCGAGCCGCTCCGGATCGCCGCGCTCGCCGCGAGCGCCCACCGCGAGGCGGTGACGGCGAGCGATCCCCCCGGGGCGACCGACGCACCTTAGACGGCCGCGCCCGGAGCCGTGGGTATGAGCGAACACGGCGGCGACGGCCTCGACGAGGACCTCCGCGTGCCCGCCTGCGAGCGGTGCCCGGAACTGGTCGCCTCGCGGAGCCGGATCGTCGACGGCGTCGGCCCGACGGACGCGGACCTGCTGTTCGTCGGCGAGGGGCCGGGCGCCACCGAGGACGAGGAGGGCGAGCCGTTCGTCGGGCGGTCGGGCGACGTGCTCGACGAGGCGCTACGCGACGCGGGGCTCGCCCGCGCCGACGTGCGGATCACGAACTGCGTCCGGTGCCGCCCGCCCGACAACCGGGACCCGACGGCCGAGGAGCTGTCGAACTGCCGCGGGCACCTCGACGCGGAGATCGACCGCCTCGACCCGGCGCTGATCGTGACGCTCGGGAAGGTGCCGAGCGAGCACCTCCTCGACCGGTCGGTGGCGATCACCTCGGCGTCCGGCGACGTGGTGGACGCGCGGCTCGCCGGGGCGTCGCGGCGCGTCCTCCTGTCCGTCCACCCGGCGGCGACGCTGTACGACCGGAGTCAACGCGACGGCTTCTTCGAGACGATCGCGCGGGCGGCGGAGCTGAGCGGCGTCGGAGAGCGCGGCGAAAACGGCGGCGGCCAGTCGCGGCTCGGCGAGTTTTAGGCGCTCAGTCCCGCTTGGGACCGTCGCCGATACCGAGCCACTTCTTGGCGTCGAACAGGCCGCGGATGGCCTCGATCAGTCCCTTCCCCTCGTGCTCGCCGGGCCGGAGCCGGGCGCGGATCCGCGAGGAGATAAGCTCGATGCCGAGGACGACGATGAACACCATCACCAGCCCCGCGGCGGTCTGCTGGAACTCGAAGAGGTCCTGACTGTTCCGGATCATCAGCCCGAGGCCGCCGGCGCCGACGACCCCGAGCGAGATGGCGATCCGGGTGTTGATCTCCAGGATGTACAGCGTCCACGCGATGAACGACCGCGAGACCTGACTCAGCATGCCGAAGCTCACGGTCTGGGTGCCCGAGGCGCCCGTCGACCGGATCGCCTCGATCGGCCCCTCCTCGATCTCTTCGAGGTCGTCGGTGAACAGGCGGCCGAGGTTCCCGATGCTGTCGGTCGCGATCGCGAGCACCGCCGTCACCTGTCCCGGCGGGCCGACGGGGATGTACAGGAAGATCCAGACGATCGCGGGGATGGCGCGGATGCCGCTGAGCGTGCCGCGGAAGATGAAGTTGAACGGGAACGGCGTGACGCGCTCGCTGCCGAGCACGCCGAGGATCAGCGCGAACGGGAAGGCGAACACGGTGCCCATGAAGCCGAGGAGGAGCGTCACGAGGCTCGCCTTCACCAGCGTCTGCCGCGGCGACTGGAAGCTCTCGACGATGCGGGCCCCGCCCTCGCCGAAGCTCGCCGGAATCGCCTGAAGCCCCGTGATTCCCTGGTCTTTGGTGTAGATCGTGAAGTTCTGGAAGTCGGGCGGGAAGAAGCCGGTCGCGATGAACTCGTACATCGCCGGGAGCCGTCCGGCGACGACGTTCGGCTGGAAGCCGATGAAGCCGAGCCCCCAGTAGGTGACGCCGAGGACGGCGGTGAGGAGCACGGCCCACAACAGGTACTTGAGTCGCCGGAGCCGTTCGAGCGCGCGGAACTGGTCCCTAATCGCGGAGTCGGACGAGGAACTCACGCTTCTTGCCCCCCGTCTGCGGCCGCATCAGCCTCGGCGTCGGTCTCGCCCAGCTCCTCGCCGGTCGTGCCGGTCGGGACCGTCTTTCCGTCCTGTGCGCTGCCGTAGTAGATGCGGTCCATCTCGTCCATGGTGAGGTCGTCGGCGTCGCCGTCGAAGATCACCTCGCCGTCGCGGATCCCGAGGAACCGGTCTCCGAACTCGCGGGCGATGTTCACCTGGTGGAGGCTGGTGACCGTGGTGAGGTCCTGTGCGGTCGCCGCCTTCTTGAGGTACCGCATCACGTCCCGCGCCGCCTTCGGGTCGAGGCTGGCGACCGGCTCGTCGGCGAGGACGATCTCCGGCTCCTGAACAAGCGCCCGGGCGATCCCGACGCGCTGTTTCTGCCCGCCGCTCATCGACTCGGCGCGCTGCCCCGCCTCGTCGAGGAGGCCGACCGTCTGGAGGGCTTCCAGGGCGGTCCGCTTGTCGTCGTCGTCGTGCATCCCGAGGGCGCTCCGGAGGAGGCCGTTCCGGGAGAGCGCGCCCGACAGCGCGTTGCCGAACGCGGTCTTGCTCTCGATGAGGTAGTGTTCCTGGAACACCATGCCGACGCTGCTGCGGTTACCCTGTATCTCCTCGCCGCCGATGCGGACGGACCCCTCGGTGGGCTGCGTGAGTCCGTTCAGCACGCGCAGCATCGTCGACTTGCCGGCGCCGGAGGGACCGAGGAGGATGACGAATTCGCCCTCGGAGATGGTGAACGATACGTCGTCGAGGGCGACGGTGTCCTCGCCGTATCTCTTGGTGACGTTTTCGAATTCGATCGTTGGCATAGGGTGTGGCTTTGTCCGAAAGGGGAGGGATCGGATGAAAAGTGATCCGAAGTTGGAGACGGGACCTTACTGGTCGAAGATGTCGGTGCCGACGCCGAGCTCGTTGGCGACGTCGATGACGGACTGGTAGTCCTCCTGGCTCGCCTCGCGGACCTTGCTGAACCAGAGGTCGTCGTCGGTGTCGGACTCGCCGTCGGCGCCGTAGTAGATGCTGTCCGGCGCCTCGAGGAACGACTCCCGAATGGCGGACTTCACGTCGTCGCTCAGTTCGGGCGACACCACCATCGGCGCGCGCGGCAGCCCCTCGTCCTCGTGGAGCGTGGTGGCGACCTCCTGCCACTCCTCCGGCGCGGGGCCGGTGCCGGTGTCGCGGACGAAGCCGCCCATCGCGGCGGCGTCGACCTGGCCCTGTTCGAGCAGGGTGTACGAGCCGACGTGGCCCCCGGCGAAGCGGGCGTCGAACTCGGCCTGCGAGCCGTCGCCCTCGGGGAGCTCGCCGATGTCGAGGTCGCCCTGGCTCGACATGCTGTACAGCGGGTACAGCGCACCGCTGGTCGACAGCCGGTCGGAGAAGGCGACGGTCTTGCCGGACAGGTCCGACAGCTCCGTGATGTCGCTGTCGTTCGGCGTCGCGATGATGCTCTTGTACGTCCAGCCGCCGTAGCCGAACCGCTGGAGGATGATCTCCGCGTTCCCGGTCTTCACGCCGAGGGCGGCCGCGAACGGCCCCGTCTCCGCGACGTCGGTCGTGCCTTGGCCGAGCGACTGGATGATCGCGCTGTAGTTACTGCCGACGTTCCCCTCGACCGAGAGGCCGTCGGGGACCTCGTAGTTCTCCTTCAGATAGCTGCCCACGTGGTCGAGCAGCGGGGAGTACTGCACCTCGAGGTCCTCCTGCGGGACCGACGGCGAGATGCCGAAGTCGACCTTCCCGTCGCCGCCGAACGACATCTGCGAGTCGCCGCCGTCAGAGCCGTCAGACCCGTCGGATCCGTCGGACCCGTCGCCGCCGTCGGATCCGTCGGATCCGTCACCGCCGTCGGACCCGTCGCCGCCGCCGCTACAGCCTGCGAGTCCAACGATACTTGCCGCACCCGCGATCTTGAGGAATTTGCGTCGTTGCGCCATGAGGTGTCCATTTGATGCTTCTACTGGCGTTTCAAAAGTGTTGCTGTTGACATATACACACGACTCTATACCGCTATGTAACAGTTCCCGGATGGAAACTGACTTCCACCGCGGTCGCGAACCGAAACCATGGACGAATCACCAACGGGCGCCGAGGTGTCCGTCGCGCTCGTGGACTACGGGCTCGGGAACCTCCGGTCCGCGACCCGCGGGCTGGAGCGCGCGGGCGCGTCCGTCGAGATCACCGACGACCCCGAGGCGTTCGCGGCCGCCGACGGCGTCGTCCTCCCCGGCGTCGGCGCGTTCCGTGAAGGGATGGAGAACGCCGGGCCGCTGCGCGAGGCGCTGACCGACCACGCCGAGGCGGGGCGCCCCCTCTTCGGGATCTGCCTCGGGATGCAGATGCTCCTCACGACGAGCGAGGAGGCCGACCACGCGGGCGAAGGCGAGGTGACGGGGCTCGACCTGATCCCCGGCACCAACGTCCGCTTCGAGGTCGACCGGAAGGTGCCGCACATGGGCTGGAACGAGCTCGAAGTCGAGCGCGACCACCCGATCGTCGACGGCGTCGACGGGGCGGAGGAGTCGGGGGCGGCCGAGTCCGCCGGCGGGTCCGTCGACGGCGAGCACGCCTACTTCGTCCACTCCTACTACGCCGCGCCGGACGACGCCGACGCGGTCGTCGCCACCGCCGACTACGGGGTCGACTTCCCGGCGGTCGTCGCCAACGACGCGGGCAACGTGTTCGGCACGCAGTTCCACCCCGAGAAGAGCGGCGAGACGGGACTGACGATCCTGCGGAACTTCGTCGACTACTGCGCGGAACGGTAGTCGGCGACCGCGTCCGCCCCGCTTAGAGCTCGTCGTACGGGCCGGGCTTGGCCGCAGTCAGGCGGTCGACCTGCTCGTCAGAGAGGTCGATCGTCGCGGCCGCGAGGTTCTCTCGCAGCTGGTCGACGGTCCGGGCGCCGACGATCGGGGCCGTGACGCCGTCGCGGTGCGAGAGCCACGCGAGCGCGGTCTGCGCGGGCGAGGCGCCGACTTCCTCGGCCACGGCGTCTAACTCGTCGTGGACGTCGAAGTTCGCCTCGGTGAGGTACGCCTCCTGGAACCGGCTCGACTCCGCCGCCTTCGAGTCGCCGGGCAGGTCGGCGTCGCGGTCGTACTTCCCGGTCAGGAAGCCCTGTCCGAGCGGGCTCCACGGGGAGACGGCGAGGTTCCGCTGGCGCGCGAACTCCAGGTACTCCCCCTCGATCTCGCGGTCGACGAGGTTGTAGCGCGGTTGGAGCACCGTGAACGGCTCCCAGCCCTCGCTGCGGGCGATCTCGTTGGCGCGGGCGACTTTCCAGGCGTTCGGGCGGAGCGTCGAGGCGCCGAGGTAGTGGACCTTCCCGGACTCGACGAGCCCGTTCAGCGTCTTCATCAGCTCGCGGGCCGGGGTCTCGTCGTCCCAGCGGTGGATGTAGAGGACGTCGACGTAGTCGGTGCCGAGCCGGTCGAGCAGGGCGTCGACGCGGTGGCGCACGTTCTTGCGGTTCGTCCCGCGGCTGTTCGGGTCGCCGTCGCGGATCTGCCAGTACACCTTCGAGGCGACGGTGTAGCGCTCGCGGTCGCGCTCGGCGAGCCAGTCGCCGATCCAGCGCTCGCAGTCGCCGCCGCCGTACACGTCGGCGGTGTCGATGTACCGCCCGCCGGCGGTCTCGTAGGCGTCGAGCAGCTCGTGGGCGCGCTCCTCGTCGATCTCAACGTTCCCCGCCTCGGTCACGCGGCCGAACCGCCACGTGCCGAACTGGAGCTCGCTCGTCCGCAGGCCGGTCCGACCCAGCGGCACGGTTCCCAGATCGATCTCGTCGAGTTCGGGCGTCATCGCCGAACGGTTGTCGCGGTCGACGCAAAAAGGCTCAGCAACCGGATGCGATGTGCGAACGCGTGGCGGTCGCGGGGGCGGGACGGCGGCGGGAGCGTCGCTCCGGTTTCCGACGGGGTCCGGCGTCGAACCGACGCCACCGGATCGCGGCGGTCACTCGCACGTCACGGCGAAGTCCTCCTCCGCCGCGGCCGCGGTACACACCGGACAGCCGGCGTCGAGGATGGTCTCCCGCATCGCGTCGTTGACCTCGATGGTCTGCTCGCAGTCCGGACAGGTGAAGTGAACGGTGGTCAACGCTTACCCTCTCGTTCCCCCCGGATGCGGTCTGCGGACATAAATGGACGGTTCCGACCGGCTCACTCCGTCCGCGGTACCGCGTACGCGCCGACAGCGAGAAAGACCGCCGCGAGCGCGGTCAACACGAGGAGGTCGCCGGCCCACCGACCGCCGGTGAAGGTGATCGCCCGGGCCCCGCGCGCGAAGTACGTCAGCGGCGAGGCGGCGACCGCGGGCAGGAACCACTCCGGCAGGAGCGAGGGGGTGACGAACGTCTCGGAGAGGAAGAGCAGGGGAAGCGCGACCGTGTTGCTCGCGGCGATCACGCCGTCCTGCGAGTCGGCAAGCGCGCCGAGGACGGCGCCGAGCCCGCAGAAGAGCGCGACCGCGACCGCGACGAAGACCGGCAGGGCGGCCAGCGACGGCGAGACCACGAGCGTCGCGTCGGTCACCGCAACCACGAGGCCGAGGATGAGCAGGCTCGCGGCGCCGATGATGCCGACGTTGACGAGCGTGTGCGCGACGAGCCACTCGGCGCGGGAGAGGGGCGTGGTCGCCAGCTTCTCGAACCGCCCGCCGTCGCGGTGGCGCGCGATCTCGGAGCCGACCCGCGACAGCGGCGTGAACAGGACGACGACCGCGAGGTAGCCGGGAATGTAGTAGCCCGCCGGCTCGGCGAAGAGGCCGCCGCCGGTCGGCTGCGTCCGCACCAGCGCGCCGAAGATAACGACGAGGATGACCGGGAAGAAGAAGGTGAAGAACACCGCGGTCCGGCGCCGGGTGAACGACCGCGCCGCCGCGACCGCCTCGGTCCCGATCCGCCCGAGCCGGGTCATCGCTCGCCCCCGTCGGGCGCCGCGTCGTCTGCTGCGCGGCCCCCGTCGGACGCCGCGTCGTCTGCTGCGCGACGCCCGTCGCCGACCGCCACGGTCGGTCCCCCATCGGCTCCCCGCCGCGCGTACTCCTCGCCGGTCAGCCGCAGGTACACGTCTTCCAGCGACGGCTCCGACCACGACAGCGAGTCGAAGGCGACCCCGGCGCCGTCGAGCGCGTCGACGGCCGCGCCGATCGCCTCGGGCCGCACGCCGCGCACCCGGATCCCCCCGTCTGTCGCCTCGACGGTGGGGTCATCGCCGAGTCGCTCGCGGACGCCGGCCGCGACCGCCGCGACGGTCTCGTCGGTCGCCGGCCCCGCGGTCGCGGCGTCGAGCCGCGGCGCGCCGCCGTGTTCCGCGACCAGCCGGTCCGGCGCCCCGCTCGCGACGACCCGCCCGTCGCGGAGCATGGCCACGCGGTCGGCGAGCCGCTCGACCTCGTCCATCGCGTGGCTCGTGAGGAAGACGGTCGTCCCGCCGGCCGCGAGCCGCTCGATCAGCCGGTGGATCGCCCGGCGACCGGCGGGGTCGATCCCCGTCGTCGGCTCGTCGAGGAAGAGGAGGTCCGGGTCGTTGACGACCGCGGTCGCGACGCAGGTGCGGCGCTTCTGCCCGCCCGAGAGCGTCTCGTACCAGGCGTCGGCGTCGTCGGCCATCCCCACGTCCTCGAGGACCGCCTCGGTGTCGCGGGCCGCGTCGTAGAGGCCGCCGTAGTAGTCGACCAGCTCGCGGGCCGTGAGCCGCGCGGGCGGGTCGAACGACTGCGGGAGCAGCCCGACTCGGGCGGGGTCGACCTCGCGAGGCGGCGCGCCGAACACGCGGAGGTCGCCCTCGGCCTCGGTCGTCCCGGTGAGCGCGCGCACCAGCGTCGTCTTCCCGGCGCCGTTGGGGCCGATGAGCCCGAACACCTCGCCGGCGGCCACGTCGAGGTCGACCCCGTCGAGCGCGTCGACCTCGCCGTACGCCTTCCGGACCCCCTCGCCGACGACGACGGGGTCGCCGGCGGGCGCGTTCGAGTTCCCCGCGTCCGCCCCGGCGGTCCCGCTCCCGCCCGCGTCGACGGTCGCTGTCTCGTCCATGCGACCGAGTCCGGCCGCCGCGCGCGTAAGGGTTGCTTTTCGGCCGACGCGGTCGCCGGGGCTCGGTCAGGTCCGTCACGCCTAAGCGACGCGCTCCCGACCTACGGCGTATGTACTACCACGAGGCGGCGGCGTTCCTCTTCGACCTCCGCCGCTTCTCGGTCAAGCCCGGGACGGAGCGGGTGGAGGCGCTGCTCGCGCACCTCGGGGACCCGCACGAGGAGGTCCCGTTCGTCCAGATCGCCGGCTCGAACGGGAAGGGCAGCGCGGCGCGGTTGACGGAGTCGGTCCTCCGAGAGGCGGGGCTGTCGGTGGGCCTCTACACCTCGCCGCACCTCTCCGCGCTCGCCGAGCGCGTCCGGGTCGACGGCCGGCGGATGACCGAGTCGGCGATCGCCGACTTCGTCGCGGAGGTGCGCCCGTGGCTGGTCGACCGCGCGGCCGCCGGCGAGCCGCTCACCTTCTTCGAGGTCGTGACGGCGATGGCGGTGCGGGAGTTCGCGCGCCGCGAGGTCGACGTGGCGGTCTTGGAGGTCGGCCTCGGCGGCGAGTACGACGCGACGAGCGCGGTCGACCCCGTCGCGACCGCCGTCACGAACGTCTCCCTCGAACACACCGACGTGCTCGGCGACACGATCGGGGAGATCGCCCGCACGAAGGCCCGGATCGCCCGCCCCGACGCGCCGTTCGTCACCGCCTGCGAGGGCGAGGCCCTGGACGTGGTCCGCGAGGTCGCCGGCGAGGCCGGCGCGCCGGTGACGCGGGTGACCGGCGACGGCGACGCCGACGACGCGGGCTCGGCCGACGAGGGTGACCCCGGGGACGAGACCGACGACTCGCCCGCGCTCGCCGCGACCTACGAGGGCCGCGTCAGCGCCACAGACGCCGCGGTCTCGCTCGCCGGCGAGCGAGAGGGGACCTACCGGATCCCGCTCGTCGGGCGTCATCAGGCCGCGAACGCGGCGGTCGCCGTCGCGCTCGCGGACCGGACCGCGGCGGCGCTGGGGACCGACCTCCCCGACCGCGCCGTGCGCGACGGGCTCGCGCGGGCGACGTGGCCGGGGCGGTTCGAGGTGGTCGACACGGCGCCGCTGACCGTCCTCGACGGCGCGCACAACCCCGCCGCCGCCCGGACGCTCGCCGCGACGCTCGACGAGTACGACTACGACGACCTCCACCTCGTGTACGCCGCGATGCACGACAAGGACCACGCCGAGACGGCGGCCGGGCTCCCGGACGCGGCGACGGCGGTCACCTGCCGCCCCGCCATCGACCGCGCCGAGGACCCCGCCGTGCTCGCGGCCGCGCTCCGGTCGGCGGGCGTCGACGAGGTGACGGCCGGCGACGACGTGGCGGACGCGCTCGCGACCGCGACCGACCGCGCCGCCGCCGACGACTGCGTGCTGCTCGTCGGCTCGCTGTTCGCGGTCGCCGAGGCCCGGGCGGCGACCGTCCGGACCGTCCGCGAGCGGACGGTCCGGGGGCCCGACGACGCGGCGCACGCCCTCGACGCGGCCGGCGTCCCGCCCGAGGGCGTCGCGGCCCACCGGGACGGCGTCGACCACCGCGTCTTCACGCTCCGGCTGCGCGGCGACCGGGCCGAGCGCGTCGCGAGCGAGGCCCGAGCGGTCGGCGGCGACGCCGCGCTCGGGGGGCTCGGGGCGGACGAGGACCGCGGGGCAGCCGGCGAGCAGGTCCCCGTCACCGTCGCGGGCACGGTCGCGGAGCTGCGCGCGCTCGTCGACCGCCTCGACGCGGCCGACGGGGGCGGGCTCGGCGGCGTGGCGGCCGACCTCGCGGCGGCGGCCGGGATCGACGCATGCGGACCCGGCGGAACGGAGGGCGAGGGCGACGCGGCCGACCCCGAATCCCCCGACTACCCGTGGACCGACCGCACCGCGGTGATGGGCGTGCTCAACGTCACGCCGGACTCGTTCCACGACGGCGGGCGCCACGCGGACCTCGACGACGCGGTCGCGGGCGTCGAGCGGATGGTCGACGCCGGGGTCGACGTCGTCGACGTCGGTGGGGAGTCGACCCGCCCGGGCGCGGAGCCGGTCCCCGTCGAGGAGGAGATTGAGCGCGTCGTGCCGACGATCGAGGCGATCCAGTCGGTGCCCGCGGTCGGGTCCGGCGAGGTGCTGGTCTCGGTCGACACGCGCAAGCCCGCGGTCGCCGAGGCGGCGCTCGACGCGGGCGCGGACGTCATCAACGACGTGACCGGGCTGGAGGACCCCGAGATGCGCTCGGTCGTCGCCGACGCCGACTGCCCGGTGATCGTGATGCACAGCCTCGACGCGCCGGTCGACCCGGACGCCGACCCCGAGTACGACGACGTGGTCGGCGAGGTCGTCGACGCCTTACGCGAGCGGCTGGCGCTGGCGGACACGGCCGGCATCGACCGCGACCGCGTCATCGTCGACCCCGGGCTCGGCTTCGGGAAGTCGCCGGCGGAGGACTTCGAACTGCTCGCCCGCTGCGGGGAGTTCGCGGCGCTCGGCTGCCCCGTCCTCGTCGGCCACTCGCACAAGTCGCTGTACGGCGCGGTCGGGCGCGACGCCGACGACCGCGAGCACGCGACGGTCGCCGGCACCGCGCTCGCCGCCGACCGCGGCGCCGACATCGTCCGGGTCCACGACGTGGCCGAGAACCGCGCCGCGGTCGACGTCGCCGCCGCGGTGAACGGGGCGCTCCGTGGCGGGGGCGACCCCGCGGAGGACGGGGAGTGACCCGGGACCGGCGCGCGGTCGGGCGCGACGCCGACGGTCGCTCCCGCCGCGCCGACGGCAGCGTTTTGCCTCGCGGTCCCGTCGCGTCCCTATGACCCGGCGCCTGCTGCTCGGCTGTAGCGCGGTCGGGAACGCGCTCGTCGAACACGCCCGCGACGGGCGCGGGGGGCGCGACGACATGGTGGCGATCACCGACGACACCGGCTGGGTGTCGACGCTGCGCGACCGCAACGTCGCCACCGTCGAGGCCGACCCGACCGACCCCGGGACCTACCCCGACAGCGCCGGCGTCGTGCTGATCGCGAGCGACGACGCCGAGCGGAACGTCGCCGCCGCGCGCGCCGCCCGGGAGCGGTACCCGGAGGCGCTGATCGTCGCGCACCTCGGGGCGGCGCCGACGGACGAGCAGCGCGCGGCGGTCGAGGCGGTCGCCGACCGCGTTGTTGACCCGGTCGAGGCGGTCGCCGACCGCGTCTTCGCGGCGGTCGGCCTCGACGACGCCCCCGACCCGACCGCGGAGTTCGCCGCCGCCGACGGCGCCGAGAAGCCGGCCCGGCTGCTCGCGGCGCTCCGGGGGCTCTCGGGGCCGCTGCTCGTCGTCGCCCACGACAACCCCGACCCCGACGCCATCGCGAGCGCGCTGGGACTGGCGCGGATCGCGGCGTCGATCGGCGTCGAGGCCGACGCCTGTTACGGCGGCGAGATCGCTCACCAGGAGAACCGCGCGATGGTGAACCTCCTCGACATCCGGCTCCGGTCGTTCGACGAGATCGACCTCGACGCGTACGGGGGCGTCGCCTTGGTCGACCACTCCCGCTCGGGGATCAACGACAGCCTCCCCGAGGGCCACCCGGTCGACGTCGTCGTCGACCACCACCCGCCGCGGGGGCCGGTCGCGGGGTCGTTCGTCGACATCCGTCCCGGGGTCGGCGCGACGAGCACGCTCATCTCGGAGTACCTCTCGCGGTACGGGATCGCGCCGGAGCGGGACCTCGCCACGGCGCTCCTCTACGGCATCCGGATCGACACGAAGGACTTCACGCGCGCGACCGCCACCGACGACTTCGAGGCGGCGGCCGCGCTGCTCGCGCACGCCGACGAGTCGACGCTCGAACGCGTCGAGAGCCCGAGCGTGAGCCCGGAGACGCTGCGCGTCCTCGCGGCCGCCATCGAGAACCGCGACGTGCGGGGGTCGGTGGCGGCCTCCTGCGTCGGCGAGATCGCCGACCGCGACGCGCTCGCGCAGGCCGCCGAGCGGCTCCTCGACCTGGAGGGCGTGACGGTGACGTTCGTCTACGGATACACGGAGGGAGTTATCTACGGCTCCGCCCGCGCCCGCGGCGCTGACCTCGACGCGGGCGAGCTGCTGCGCGACGCGCTCGACCCCGTCGGCTCCGCCGGGGGCCACGCGGCGATGGCCGGCGCGCAGGTCCCCCTCGGCATCCTGAGCGAGGTCTCGGAGTCGGAGTCGCTGGCGGACGTCGTCGAGGCGTTCGTCGCCGGCCGGTTCTTCGAGGCGCTCGACGACGCGCCGACGCAGCCCACCGGGCTCCCGCCCGAGTTCCCGACCGATTGACCGCACGGGACCGACGAATGGGACGGCGTCGCACGGCGCCGTAACGCATTCGGCGCCGGCCCGCGACGCGCCCGACATGCCCGACGGTCTCTACGACGAGCGCCCGCGGCTGTACGACGCGATCCAGTCCGAGTGGGACTACGACCGCGACGTCGCCTTCGTCCGCGGCACGCTCGCCGACCGCGGTGTCGACCCCCACCGCCTGCTGGAGGTCGGCTGCGGCACCGGCGAGCACACGCGCCGGCTCGCCGCCGGCGGGCTCGACGTGACCGCGATAGACGTCCACGAGGGGATGCTCGGCGTCGCGCGCGAGAAGTGCGCCGACCTCGACGGCGACGGCACCGCCGAGTTCCGCCGGACGGGAATTCCCGACCCGGACCTCGGCGGCGCCGGCCCGTTCGACGCGGCCGTCGCGATCCGCGGCGTCGTGAACCACCTCGCGCCCGCGGACCTCGACCCCGCGCTGGCCGCGCTCCGCGACCGCCTGCGGCCGGGCGGCGTCCTCGTCTTCGACAACTCCCCGCTGCCGCCCGAAGGGAACCGCCCCGGGCTCGACGTGGGCCGCGACGCGGACGAGGCGGTCGAGTACGTCCGCGTCGCGCACCACGTCGCGACCGGCGACGGCCGCCTCGACTGGCGCGCGGTGACGTTCACGCCCGACGGCGACCCCTTCGTCGACGCCCGTCGGATGACGCCGTTCGCCGACGAGCGGATCGCCGACGCGCTCGCCGCGGCCGGGTTCGACGAGGTCGATACCGTCGACGGCTACGGCTCCGACGACGACCGGAGCGTGTTCGTCGCGGTGCGGTAGGTGTGAGTCGCGGTACGGTGGCGCGGTCGTCGCGGTGCGGTGGCGCGGTCGTCGCGGTGCGGTGGCGCGGTCGTCGCGGTGCGGTGGCGCGGTCGTCGCGGTGCGGTGGCGCGGTCGTCGCGGTGCGGTGGCGCGGTCGTGCGGGAATCGCGCAACGGTCGCAACGTACATACGGCGCGCCGGCGAACCGGATTACATGACCGACGACATCGTCGAACACCGTCGACTCATCATCGCCGGCACCGGTATCTCGGGGCTCTCGGCGGCGATCTACGCCGCCCGGTCGAACAACGACCCGCTGCTCATCGAGGGCGACGAGCCGGGCGGCCAGCTCACGCTGACGACCGACGTGGAGAACTACCCCGGGTTCCCCGAGGGCGTCTCCGGGCCCGGCCTGATCAACGACATGAAAGAACAGGCCGAGAAGTTCGGCGCGGAGGCCCGCAACGGCGTCATCGAGGACGTCTCGAAGGAGCCCGCGGGGCACTTCCGCGTCGCGCTCACCGACGGCGACGCCTACACCGCCGACGCCGTCATCGCCGCGTCGGGCGCCAGCGCCCGGACGCTCGGCGTCCCCGGTGAGGAGGAGCTGATGGGATACGGGCTCTCCACGTGCGCGACCTGCGACGGCGCGTTCTTCCGCGGCGAGGACATGCTCGTCGTCGGCGGCGGCGACGCCGCGATGGAGGAGGCGAACTTCCTGACGAAGTTCGCGGACACGGTGTACGTCGCCCACCGGCGCGAGGAGTTCCGCGCCGAGGACGTGTGGATCGAGCGCACGATGGACGCCGTCGAGGAGGGCGACATCGAGCTCCTCCTCAACACCGAGCTCACCGAGATCCACGGCACCCCCGAGGACGGCATCGATCACGTGACGCTCGTCGAGCATCCCGACGGCCACCCGAAGGAGAAGCTCGACGACCCCGCGACCACCGACGAGGTCGACGAGTACGACTTCGACGTGGGCGCCGTCTTCTACGCCATCGGTCACACGCCGAACACGGACTTCCTGGAGGGGACCGGCATCGAGACCGACGACGACGGCTACCTGATCACCGAGGGCGGCCGCGGCGGCGGGCAGACCCGGACCGGCGTCGAGGGGCTGTTCGGCGCCGGCGACGTGGTCGACTTCCACTACCAGCAGGCGGCCACCGCGAGCGGCATGGGCGTGAAGGCCGCGCTCGACGCCGACGAGTACCTCTCGGACCGCGAGCGCGCCGGCGAGCTGTACGAGGGCGAGGTCGACGCCGCGGCCGCGGACGACTGATAATCGCGTAGTTCCGCGGTTTCTTATGTATCACCGTTGGGTCTCGCTTTCGGGGTCCGACGACTGATAGACCTCGGGTCGACCGTTCATTTATAAATAACCGGCTGTGAATCGGCGGCGAACGATTTCAAAGTCCCAGCCGCTCGCTTATACATCGCTGACCGTAGATCGACGGCGAACGGCTTCAAAGCCCCAGCCGTGAGGACTCGCGCGGCTTGCTGTGCTCCTCGCTCAGTCGCTTTGCTCCTTCGCTGCGGTGCTTACTGCGCCGGGCTTCGTCCTCACGGCTGCCCCTTTGAGTCCCACCCGACAGCGACCGCACAGCACCTCACGCCTCCCCAGCCTCGCGGCTCGTTCGGGGCTCCCTGCGGTCGCCCCTCACTCACCGCGTCCCTCGCGCGTGCGGTTCGCGGCCTGTCGGCCGCTCACCGGCACGCGCCACCGCCGTTCCGCTTATGAAAAGTCGCCGCTCGTTCAGGACAGGATCTCCACGTCGTACCCCTCGGCTTCGAGCGCGTCGACAATGTCGGCGGCGTGTTCGGCGTCGTCGGTCTCTAATTCGAGTTCGAGCTCGGCGGCGTTGACGGCCACGTCGCGGGAGGTGCGGTCGTGGTGGACCGCGTACACGTTCGCGCCGGTGCGCGCGACGATGCTGGAGACCCGCTCCAGCTCGCCGGGCCGGTCCTTCAGGTCGATCGTGATCTTGAGGTACCGGCCCATCTGGACGAGGCCGCGCCGGACCACGGTCCCGAGGCGGTTGAGGTCGATGTTGCCGCCGCAGAGCGCGGCGACGACCGTCTCCCCGTCGTCGTACTCGAAGGCGTCCGAGAGGACGGCGGCGAGCGCGACCGCGCCCGCGCCCTCGACGAGCGTCTTCGCGCGCTCCAAGAGCAGCGTGAGGGCCAAGGCGATCTCGCGGTCGTCGACGGTGACGACCTCGTCGACGTACTCCTGCATGACCGCCAGGGTCTCCTCGCCGATCGACCGCGTCGCGATCCCGTCGGCGATCGTGTCGACGCTGTCGATCTCCGCGACCTCGCCCGCTTCGAGCGACTTCGCGGCCGAGGCGGCGCCCTCCGCCTGAACGCCGACGACGCGCACGTCCGGGATCTGCTCTTTGATCGCGACCGCGACCCCGGAGATCAGGCCGCCGCCCCCGATCGGGACGACGACGGTGTCCAGGTCGGGGCAGTCGTCGACGATCTCCAGGCCGAGCGTCCCCTGGCCGGCCATCACGACGGGGTCGTCGAACGCGTGGACGTAGGTGCGCCCCTCATCGCGCTCCAACTGATGGGCGTACGCCTGCGCCTCGTCGTAGTCGACGCCCTCCAAGCGGACGCTCGCGCCGTATCCGCGGGTCGCCTTCACCTTCGAGACGGGCGCGAACTTCGGCATCACGACGGTGGCGTCGACGCCCGCGCGGCTGGCCGCCAGCGCCACGCCCTGCGCGTGGTTGCCGGCGCTCGCGGTGACGACGCCGGCCTCCCGCTCCGCCGCCGAGAGGGTCCGGATCCGGTTCATCGCGCCGCGGATCTTGAACGCGCCGGTCCGCTGGAAGTTCTCCAGCTTGAGGTGGAGGTCGGCGCCGCTCATCTCCGAGAAGGACCGCGACCGTTCGAGGGGCGTGTGCCGGGCGACGTCCGAGACGCGCTCGCGCGCCTCCCGGATGTCGGCGAGACTGAGCATGCCACCCCGTCGCCGCGCCGACCGCTAATCGGTTCCGGTCGGACGCGACGGGGCACGCGGCGCGCGGCCGCCGCGTCGCGGTCGCCGCGCGGGCCGACGCCGCCGATCCGGCCCGCGGGTGCGGGTCGACGGCGCGGTCGCTCGCGGTGGTAAAGGGGGGAATGCACGCGTGTGACGTGCGAGTGAACCGAGGCGACGAGAATACAAAAAGGTGAGGCTACCAGAGCGAAAGTGAAACCGCACGACTGCGGCGCCGTCATCCGCCCGTCAGACGGTATCTCGGGGAGTCAGCCGCACCCGCACGTCGCGGTCGCCGAGCACCGTCCGCACCCGGTCCGGAAACGGTCCGGTCCCGGGCCACGTCGCGTCCGCGTCGAGGCGGTCGGGGTCGCCGACGTACACCGCGGCGGTGTCCGGGTAGCCGTCCGGGGCGTCGAGCGGCACGGCCTCGCGGACGTACAGGCCGCCGTCCACGTCCTCGTACGCGTCGAGCGCGTCGACCGCCTCCGTCCGGAGGAGCCGCCCGGCGGTCTCGCCGCCCGGCGCGAGCGTCGGGTACCGCCCCTCCACGAGCCGGAGGCCGTCGAGGGTCGCCGGTCCGACGAAGACGAACGAGTCGACGACCTCGGCGACCCGCTCCGGTTCGGTCAGCGTCCCGTACACGAAGACGTCCATGAGGCCCGTGGGTCGCTCGCGGGTTTCAACGTTCGGACGAGTCTCCCGCCGCGGCGTCGATTCCTCGCACGGCGCTCCGCCGCTCGGCGATCCACAACCGTTTTACTCGTTTCCTCGGTTCGATAGGTAATGTCGACGCTGCGCGGCCACCACGCGGTGTCCCTGATCGGGGCCGGTCTCCTCGCCGCCGCCGCGGTCCACCACGTCACCGAGATCGGCGCTATCGGGACCTCCGCGGGGCCGCTGCTGGCGTTCGCGCTCGACGGCGGGATCGCGGTGACGGTCCTCGTCGCGAGCCGCCGGATCGCCCGCAGAGATCTCTCGCCGGCGGAGGAGTGGCGCGTCGCGCGGTGGACCGCCACCGGGACCGTCCTCGCCGTCGCCGCCTTCGCCGCGACGCTCGCCGTCCGCGCCTTCGAGGGGCGGCCGCTCGTCGAGCCGGCCTTCCCGATGCTCGTCGCCGCCGGCGTCGGGGGGCTCGGCGGCGCGGTCGCGGGCTACTACGCCGTCCGCCAGGCCGCGGAGGCCCGGCGCGCCCGCGACGCGGTCCGCGCCGTCTCCTTCGTCAACCATCTCCTGCGGCACGACCTCCGCAACGACCTCTCGACGATCCGCGGCTACGCCGACCTGCTCGACGGCGACGGGGAGGGAGCCGACCACGCCGCGACCGTGGCCTCGAAGGCCGCCGAGGGCCTCGACCGCATCGAGGCGACGAGCGCGGTCGCGGACGCGATCCTCGGCGACGCGGACTCCAGCCGCGTCGACCTCGCGGAGACGACGCGGGGCGTGCTGGCGAGCGTGGCGGACGACGAGTCGGTGACGGTCGAGGCCGACCTCCCGGAGGCGGCGCCCGTCGCGGCCAACGACGGCGTGCGCTCGATCGTTCACAACCTCGTCGAGAACGCGATCGAACACGCCGGCCCGGCGGTCACCGTCCGCGTCTCGGTCCGGGTCGACGGCGACGCCGGCGAGGTCGCGCTCGTCGTCGAGGACGACGGCTCGGGGCTCCCGCCGGAGATCCGTGACGGGTCGTTCTTCGCCGACGAGCCGTCGGCGGCGGACCCGAACGGCGGCGTCAGCGGCCTGCGGCTGGTCGCCACGCTCGCGGGGGCGTACGGCGGGTCCCTCACCCCCGGCGAGTCGCCGCTCGGCGGCGCGCGGTTCGCGGTGCGGCTCCCGCACGCACCGGCCGACTCGACCGGCTCCGACACGTAAAAACCGCGGGCGACCGTCCCGGACGACAGATGGACTTCCCGCGGCTGCGGCGCGTCTGGAGGCGCGTGTTCTCGCTCGCGTGGCCCGTCATGGCTGAGCAGACGTTCCGCACCGCGATGCGGACGACGGACATCCTCGTCACCGCGCTGTTCTCGCCGGCCGCCGTCGTCGCCATCGGCCTCGCCGACCTCTACGCCCGGTTCCCGCTGCGGATCGGGCTCGGCCTCGGCGGCGGCGCCATCGCGCTCTCCTCGCAGGACACCGGCGCGGGCGCGGCGGAGAACCGCGACGAGGCGGTGACGCAGGCGATCCTGCTCGGCGCGCTCGCCGGGGTCCCGTTCGTCCTCTTCGGCTTCCTCTTCGGCGAGTTCGCGATCGGCGTGTTCGGCCGGCTCGTCGGCGAGCGCACCTCGCCCGCGGTCGTCGACCTCGGCTCGACGTACCTCGCGATCGTGTTCGCCACCGCGCCGGCGCGCCACGTCGCCCTCGTCGGCGCCCGCGCGCTCCAGGGGACCGGCGACACCCGCACACCGATGTACGTCAACATCGCGGCCAACTCCGTCAACATCGCGGGGTCGATCGTCTTCGGCCTCGGGCTGTTCGGGCTCCCGCGGCTCGATGTCCTCGGCGTCGGCCTCGCGACCGCGGGCGCCAACGTGCTCACGGCCGGGCTGCTCTGTTTCGCCATCTGGGGCTCGTGGACCGACGCGGAGTTCGCGTGGCCGCGCGACCTCACGATCGCGAAACAGCTCCTCGTCGTGAGCGCGCCCCGCGTCTTAGAGGGGTTCGGCTCCGAGATCGCGGAGTTCCCGTTCAACGCGCTCCTCTTAGGCTTCGGCGAGACGGTCAACGCCGGCTTCCAGATCGGCCGCCGCGTCTACCAGCAGGTGACCGGGCCGCTCTCGCGCGGGTACAACGTCGCGGCGTCGGTGTTGGTCGGGCAAGCGCTCGGCGAGGGCGACCCGGAGACCGCGCGGTTCAACGGGTGGGCCGTCGCGGGCCTCGGCGTGCTCACGGTCGGGTCGATCGGGCTCGGACTCGTCGTCGCCGCGCCGCGGATCGTGCCGATATTCACCGACGACGCGGCGACGGTCGCGTCCGCGGTCGACTTCGCGCGGGTGTACGGCGTCGCCGGCGCCGCCCTCGCCTGCTTCTCCGCGCTCTCCGGCTCGCTCCAGGGGGCCAGCGAGACCCGGATCCCACTCGTCGCGCGCGTCTCGGCCATGTTCGGGCTCTTCTTGGGGCTGTCGTGGCTGCTCGGCCGCACCGCCGGCCTCGGTCCGACCGGCGCGTACGTCGGGGTGTCCGCGGCCTACGCCTGGATGGCGCTCGTCGTCGCCGCCGGCTTCCGCCACACGGGCTGGGCGGGCCGGGCCGCGGACATGATGGACGCCCGCGGGTCCGGACCGGGCGCCGACCCCGACGCGGCCGCCGGCGACGGGTCGCGCGCGGACGATTCGCCGTGAGGCGCCGCGCCGCGGGATGAGCGCCCGCCTCCGCAAGGGAACAGTGATACGGCCGGCGTCCGTCACCGACGTATGTCGAACGAGACGCTGTACGAACGCCTCGGCGGCGAACCGGCCATCGGCGCGGTCGTCAACGAGTTCTACGACCGGGTGCTCGACGACGACCGGGTGAACCACTACTTCGACGACGTGGACATGGCCGACCAGCGCTCGCACCAGACCAAGTTCCTGAGCGCCGTCACCGGCGGGCCGATACAGTACGAGGGCGAGGAGATGGCGACCGCCCACGAGGAGCTGGCGATAACCGACGCGGAGTTCGAGATCGTCGCGACGCACCTCGACGAGGCGCTGCGGGCCTTCGACGTCGACGACGCCGACCGCGAGGCGGTGATGGAGGCGGTCGCCGGGTTCGAGGACGACGTCGTCGGCAGCCCGGGCGGAGACGAGTAGCGGCGAGCGAAGGGGGTAGCGCCGACCCGCCCGCGGGCGGGGACCGCGGATCAGGGCTCGCCGCCGAGCGACTCCTGCTCGGAGCCCGGGTCGCCCCTGAGCCGCCGACGCCGCTTGTCGTACGCCGCCTCCAGCTTCGCGTTCGTGGCCCGGGAGACGAGGTAGCAGTCCGCGTCGCCGTCGTCGCGGGGGTGCGCGCTCGCGACCCAGACGTGGCCGTCGCCGGCCGAGAGGTCGTCCGCCCACCGCTCGGCGGCCGCGCGGCTCTCGAAGGCGTGACGCGGCCCGTCCTCGAAGACGAGCCGACCCACCTTCGCGTTCCGCTTGCGCGCGGACGGCTTGATCGCGACGACGACGCTCACATCCCGGGATCGGACGCCATCGGTAAAAACCTCGTCAGACGCCGGCGTCAGTCGTCGGCGACGGCGCCCGGCTCGGCGTCCGCGGCGTCGGCCTCGGCCGCGAGCAGGCGGTCGAGCCCGTCGACCATCCCGACGACGCTCGCCCGGGTGATGTCCGCGTCCGACGCCGAGACGCTCACCGAGCGGTCGCCCCGCGAGAGGTCGACCTCGACGGTGACGACCGCGTCCGTGCCGCCCGTGATCGCGTCGACGTGATAGGAGTCGAGGTCGAACGCGACGCCGCCGTCAGCGCCGTCCTCCCCGCCGCGCTCGCCGCTCCCGTCGCCCGAAAGCGCCGCGCGGACCGCCTCTAACCCCGCGTCGACCGGGCCGGCGCCGGTGCCGGAGGCGACGCGCTCCTCGTCGCCGACGCGGAGCCGCACCGAGGCGGTCGGGAGGTTCCCGCCGGAGGTCGCCGAGAGGTCGACGAGCTCGACGTGGCGCTCGCGCTCGCGGCCCCGCACGTCGTCGGCGATGGCGAGCAGGTCGGCGTCGGTGACGCGCTTCCCGCGCTCGCCCAGCTCCTTGACGCGGGCGACGACCTCGCGCAGCTCGTCGTCGTCGACCGCCACGTCGTGCTCGGCGAGCGCGGCCTTCACGCCGGCGCGGCCCGCGTGCTTGCCGAGGACGAGCCGGCGCTCGCGGCCCACGGTCTCCGGCGGGTACGGCTCGTACATCGTCCCGTCCTTCAGCGTCCCGTCGGTGTGGATCCCGGACTCGTGGGCGAAGGCGTTGGCGCCGCAGACGGCCTTGTTCGGCGGGAGCGCGACGCCGGTCGCCTCCGAGACGGTCCGGCAGAGCCGGTAGAGCCGCGCGAGGTCGACGGTGTCGACGCCGTACGACTCGCCGAGCGCGATCGCGACCTCTTCGAGGGCGACGTTGCCGGCGCGCTCGCCCACGCCGAGGACGGTGCCGTGGACGGTGTCGGCGCCCGCCTTCAGTCCCGCGTGGACGTTCGCCAGCCCGAACCCGAGGTCGTCGTGGGTGTGGAGGCTCGTCGGGCCGAGGTCGGCGAGCCGCGAGACGACCGCGGCGGTGCGCTCGGGGTCGGCCGCCCCGACGGTGTCGCAGTAGCAGATCCGGTCGGCGCCGGCGTCGAGGCCGGCGCCGAGCAGGCGTTCGAGGTAGTCGAGGTCGGCCCGCGAGCCGTCCTCGCCGAGCACTTCGACCCAGAGGCCGTGGTCCTTCGCGTACTCGACGAGTTCGACGGTCGTCTCGACGACCTCGTCGCGGGTCGAACCCACCTTCGTCTCGACGTGCTTGTCGGAGGCGGGGACGACGAGGTTGACGCCGCCGACGCCGCAGTCGAGCGCGTGGTCGACGTCGCGTTTCACCCCGCGGGCGAAGCTCGTCACCGTCGCGTTCAGCCCCTCGTCGGCGACGCGGCGGATCGCCTCGCGCTCGCCCGCTGAGGTACACGCCGAGCCGGCCTCGATCAGGTGGACGCCCGCGGCGTCGAGCTCGCGGGCGACGCCGACCTTCTCGCCGGGCGTCAGGGAGACGCCCGGCATCTGTTCGCCGTCGCGCAGGGTGGTGTCTAACAGCTGTACCTCGTCGAGGTCTGTGAGCGGTGTTCGGGTCAAAAGGGAGTCCATCGGCTCTGCGGTGGTCTCGGGGTCGGTGCCGCCGCGGGGCGGTCGTGCCCCGTCGTCGTTATCGCCGGAGAATTTCGTGGCCAGCCGCCGCGAGGCGACTTCCTCTATCCTCCGAACGATCGCGAGTGTCTCGCGTCATTCGTGCCCATGCGGACGACACACACACGTATAAACTGCCGGGTCGCGTCAGGTTTGACCGAGCGATCGTCGCCGCGAGCCGCGGTTCGCCGACGGATCCTCGGCGCAGCCGCCGACAGCGTTAGGAGCGTCCCCTGCGACCGGCCCGCATGGAGCGAGTCGCGGTCGACGACGTCGACGTCGTCACGAACCCCATGGGCGTCCACGACATCCGAAAGCCGGTCTCGCGCGCGCTCGGCACCGACCACGTCGCGATGAACTACTTCGAACTCGCGCCCGGCGACGCCTTCTCCGGCGGCCTCCACACGCACGACGACCAGGAGGAGATATTCTACGTCCGCTCGGGCACTGTGACGTTCGAGGTCGGCCGCGACCGCGAGCGCGCGACCGTCGGGCCCGACGAGGCGATCCGCTTCGCCCCGGGCGAGTTCCAGTCCGGGTTCGTGCCCGCAGACGCCGACGAGGAGGTGGTCGCCTGGGCGATCGGCGCGCCGGGCGCGCGCCATGACTGGGACCAGATTCGGTCCGTGGTCGAGTGCCGCGAGTGCGGCAGCGAGCGCGTCCACGACACGGAGCTCACCGACGAGGCGCGGTTCCGGTTCACCTGTACCGACTGCGGCACCTCCTTTTCGCCCTGAGCACGGCTCGCGGGGTGTAGCGGCGACGCAAGGACCGCAAGGAGGAAGCGCCAGAGACTGACTGAGGACCGCAGCGAGCCGCGCGAGTCCTCGCGGCTGGGGCGTTGGAGGGGTTCGTCGCCGCTCCGCGGCTAACTGCTTATAAAGAAACGTCCGTCTCGATGTCCTCGGTCGCCTCGCGCAGGCCGTCCTCGCGGGCGTCGCTCGCGAGCGACCCCTGGATGTCGGCGTCGGTGAGCAGGTCGCGGAATGCGTCGCGGAACCGATCGTTCGCCCGCGTGGAGGCGATGTCGGTGCGTGCGACCGCGGCATACCGGGCGACCGTATCCGGCTGGGCGTCCAGCTCCTCGGCGCACTCGACGATCGAGTTCCCGGCGGCGGTGAGTCGCTCCAGGTCGGCGTACGCGAACGCGGTATCCGAGTCGCCGTCGGGCGCGTCGACCTCGCGGTCCGACTCGCGCACGAGGTGGAGGTCGAGGCGCGCTTTCCGGACGGTCTCGGCGTCAATTTCATCCGGATCGACATCGCCGTCGCCGTCTGTGTCAGTCAGTCCGTCGCGGATCGCCGCCGCGATCGCCGCGTCGTCCTCATCTGTGAACCGGCCGCGGGCGACGAGGGCGTAGGTATCGTCGTCGAGGGGCGTCGAGAAGCCGTACCGCTCCCGCATCGCGGCGACGAGGTCGCGGACCCCCTCGCCGACCGCCTCGTCGTCGCGGTCGACGAGGGTCCCCCGCGCCGCCTCCTGGCGTTCGGTGACCGTCTCCGAGCCGGTGGCGTCGACGAACAGGTCGCGGAGTTCGGCGGTCTTCTCGTCCATGGGGGCGGTACTACGCGGGCACGGCTGAAAAGCCTCGTGTTGGGTTCGGGCGGCAACGCGGGGCCGCACGGCGCCCGCCGACGCCGCGACGTTCTGAAGTGGCGGTTCGAGAGCGTATTCCTTCAGAGTGTTGAAAAATAAATGCCCGGGCGCAGTAAGTGGAATTTTCTCCCATAAGCGGGCTTTTTCTCTCAAACAATAAGATTTAATAGAGGTCTTGTTATGTATCACCACGACTGTGCCTAGCAACACAACTGGTAACACGAATCACTTTACTACAGGCACGGACGATCCGTCACCCGCCGAACGGTTCGCTCCCGGTACGTTCTCGATAGCCGCACGCGACCCCGACACCGGAGCGTTCGGCGTCGCGGTCAGCACGGCGCTCGTGGGCGTCGGCGCGCTGTGTCCGTTCGTGAGCGAAAACGCGGCGGTCGCGACCCAATCCTACGTGAAGGTATCGCACGGCCGAAACGCGGTCGAGCTCGCCGACAGGGGCGTCTCGGTGTCCACCGCCTGCGAGACGCTGCTCGAAGACGACCCCCACGACACGTACCGTCAGCTCCACGGGGTGACCGCGGACGACTCGTTCCGGTACACCGGTGCGGACTGCGTCGACTGGGCGGGTGACACTGCCGGGGATGACTACACGGTCGCCGGTAACATGCTCGACGGCGCCGACGTTGTCGAGGAGGTGCGCCGCGGCTACGCGGACGCGGACGGCGAGTTCGCCGACCGACTCATCGCCGCGCTCGAAGCCGGACAGGCGGCCGGCGGCGACAAGCGCGGCAAGATCAGCGCGGCGCTGCTCGTCGCGGCCCCGGAGCCGAAGCTGTACCACAACCTCCGGGTGGACAACAGCGACGCGCCGATCGACGAGCTCCGCGAGGCGTACGATCTCGCCGTCGAGACGGAGGCGGAACTCCCGGCGGTCGCCGAGGATCAGCTCGGGGAGTACCCCGACGCGATCGTCGACTTCGGACTGAAACGCTAGCAACTACCACTCACACACAACAATGCGCGATAACGCTGCGGATACGAACGATAGTATTGACAGGCGACGGTTCCTCGTCGCGACGGGACTGGCGGGCGTCGGAACGACGCTCGCGGGCTGTGCCTCCGGCGGCGACGGCTCCGACGGCTCGAGCGGAGACGGCGGCGACGGCTCCGACGACGCCCCGATCGGACCGACGGGCGAGCCGGAGGAGGGCGGCACGCTCGTCTGGGGCCACAGCGAGGTGACCCAGGAACTCGACATCCACCTCGCACAGACGGCCGCCTCGTCGCGGTTTCTAAACAATGTTCACGAGACGCTGGTCGGGCTGACGAACGAGCTGGAGATCTCCTCCGATCCCGACGTCACCCGCCCGGGCCTCGCGTCCGACTGGTCAATCAACGACGACCGGACGGAGTACACGTTCACGCTCCGCGACGGCGTGACGTTCCACGACGGGTCGGATCTGACCAGCAGCGACGTGCGGTACACGATCGAGCGGATCACGGACCCGGACGTGGGCGCGCGGTACAGCGGCGTGTTCACGTCGGTCGAGTCGGTCGAGACGCCCGACGACTCGACGGTCGTGCTCCAGATGAGCGAGCGGTACAATCCGCTCCTCCGGCAGTTGGCGTTCTCCGGGACGGCGATCATCCCGGAGGGATCCGGTCCGGACCAGGCCTCGAACCCGGTCGGAACCGGCCCGTTCGTGTTCGAATCTCGTCAGCAGGGTAACCGGGCCGAGCTGTCGGCGTTCGACGACTACTGGGGAGAGGGCCCGTACGTCGACGCGCTCGAAGAGCGGACGATGACGGACCCCGACACCCGGCTCACCGGGCTGACGGACGGGGATCTCGACTACATCAACGACATCCCGCTCGACGACATGACCGACTACGTGGACGGCGCGAACGACAACGTCCAGACGTCCACGTGGCGACCGCTGGCGTTCAACCACATGTACCTTCACAACGACCGCCCGCCGTTCGACAGCGTCAACTGGCGCCGGGCGATCGACTTCGCGATCGACAAACAGGAGCTGGTGGAGGGGGCCCTCTTCGGACAGGGCACGACGCTCGCGACCCCGAGCTTCCCGAACAGCCCGTACCGGAACGGGGAACTCGAACCTCGACCGCAGGACATCGAGCAGGCGCGGTCGCTCATCGAGGAGTCGGAGTACGGGATGAACGAGTTCGCACCGATCGAGTTCAAGGTGACCACGAACTACCCGTGGCACATCACCGCCGCGACCATCATGGAACAGTCCTTCTCGGAACTCGGCTTGGAGGTCGAGATTCAGGAGCTCCAGTGGGGCGACTGGCTGACGCAGGTCACCGCGAACATGGACTACCGGATGGCGATGGTCAACTGGTTCGGCGGCTGGGAGCCCGCCCAGATGTACCGTGGCCTGTTCCACTCGGAGGGATCGTTCAACTCCTTCGCGTACGCCAGCGACGACTTCGACACCGCCATCGAGAACGCCGAGAGTGCCCCGACGGAGGAGGAGGAGGTGGAGTACTACCGCGAGGCGCAGCGCGTCCTCCACGAGGAGGTCCCGTCTCCAATGCTGTGGTTCCGCGACGGCGCGATGGGTGCGAAACCCTCTGTCGGCGCCCTCGACACGGTGCTGGCACCGAACAACAGCGAGGTGAACTTCAGCGCGACGTGGCTTGACGAATGAGGGAGGCCATCGACGCCGACTTCGTTCGCTACGCGGTCCGCCGGATAGGGCTGCTGCTCGTCTCGCTGCTGGGCGTGTCGATCGTCACCTTCGGCATCGTCAACGTGCTCCCCGGTGATGTCGCGCTGTTGATCTTGGGGAACCGAGCGAGCCCCGAGCGGCTGGAGGCGCTCCGACAGAGCCTCGGACTGAACCGTCCGATCTGGATTCGCTACATCGACTGGCTGACCGGCGTGCTGACCGGCGACATGGGTAACTCCCTCCGCTTCGGCGACCCCGTCGCCCGGCTGATCGTCCAGCGCCTCCCGGCGAGCGCGTTCCTCGCCGGCGCCGCGGTCACCATCGCGGTCACCGTCGCGATTCCGCTCGGCGTGATCGCCGGGCGCGCCCGGAACACCTGGAAAGACTTCACGACGAGCGTCGTCGCGTTCACCGGGATCAGTCTCCCGGACTTCTTCTGGGGGCTGGTGCTGATCCTGGTCTTCGCCGAGTTCTTCGCCGTGCTGCCGCCCTCCGGCTACGTGAACCCGGCCGTCGACCCGGTCGCCGGGATCAAACACGTGTTACTGCCGGCGATGTCGCTCGGCTTCGCGCTGATGGCGCACCTCACGCGGATGACGCGCTCCTCGCTTATCGAGGAGCTCAAGGCGGGGTACGTGAAGCTCGCGCAGTCGAAGGGAATTCCGGACCGCGACATCGTGTACCGCCACGCGCTACGGAACGCGTTCCTCCCCGTGTTGACCGTGATCGGGCTCCAGATCGGCTTCCTGTTCAGCGGGATCGTCATCATCGAGCAGGTGTTCGCGTACCCCGGACTAGGCAGGCTCGCGTTCCAGGCGCTGTTGAACCGCGACACCACGCTCATCCAGGGATCCGTGCTGACGATCGCGACGGTGTTCATGCTCAGTAACCTCGTCGTCGACCTCCTGTACGCGGTCTTGGACCCGCGCGTCCAGACCGGGGGTGGCGCCTGATGGCGACACAAAACGCGGCGCGGTGGTTAACCGACGCTCGTCGCCGGAAGATCGGCGAGCTGTTCGACAGGTACCGGTCGAACTCGAAGGCGGTCGCCGGGACGGCGCTGATCGGGCTACTGCTCGCGGTCGGCCTGCTCGGCCCGCTGTTCGTCTCCTTAGAACAGGCCAACGCCCTCAACGTCGCGAACCGCTTTCAGCCGCCGAGCCCCGCGCATCCGATGGGGACCGATCACCTCGGCCGGGACATCCTCCTCCGGATCGTCCTCGGGGCCCGAATCAGCCTGTACATCGGCGGGCTGAGCGTCGGCATCGCCACTGCGGCCGGCGTGCCGCTGGGCGCGGCCGCGGGGTACGTCGGCGGCAACGTCGACGACGCGATCATGCGGTCGATGGACGTGCTGATGAGCTTCCCGCCGATTCTGCTGGCGCTCACAGTCGTCGCCGTCCTCGGACCGTCGCTGACGAACGCGATGATCGCGATCGGGATCACGTACATCCCGTACTTCGCCAGGGTCACCCGTAGCGAGGTGGTCTCCGTCGTCGAGGAGGACTTCGTCGAGGCCGCGCGTGCGCTCGGCGAACGGGACAGCCGCGTCCTGTTCGCCGAGGTCCTACCGAACGCCGCCGCGCCGATCATCGTTCAGGCGTCTATCAGCCTCGCGTTCGCCATCCTCGCGGCCGCGGGACTCTCGTTCCTCGGACTCGGCGCCCAGCCGCCACAGCCGTCGTGGGGGCTGATGATCAGGCAGTCCAAACAGTACCTCACGCAGGCCCCGTGGATGGCGGTCTTCCCGGGGCTGGGGATCGCCACGACCGTCCTCGGGTTCAACCTCCTCGGTGACGGGATCCGCGACGTCCTCGATCCGACCGTGAGTACGGAGCTCGGAGCCGACCATGACGAGTGAGAAATCAGCACATCCACGGCAGGTGTCGGCGCCAGCGGCGTCGGCGGAGGGAACAGAGACGAACGATCGGCTGTTGACGGTCGACGGCCTCTCGACCGTGTTCCGCACCGACGAGGGCGTCGTCAACGCGGTCGACGGCGTCGATTTCCACCTCGATCGCGGCGAGATACTCGGGCTTGTCGGCGAGAGCGGCGCGGGAAAGAGCGCGACCGCTCGCTCCGTCCTCCGCCTCATCGACGACCCGGGCGAGATCGTCGACGGGACCGTCGAGTTCGAGGGGACGGACGTCCTCTCGCTCTCGGCCGAGGGCCTCCGACAGTTCCGCGCCTCGAACACCGGGATGGTCTTTCAGGACCCGACCGCGACCCTCAACCCGACGATGACGGTCGGCCGACAGGTCGCGGAGGCGGTCGAAGCGGCGCGGGACCTCTCCCGCGGCGCCGCGCGTCGGGAGGCCGTCGACCTCCTCGACCGAGTCGGCATCCCCGACGCGGAGGCGCGGGCCAACGACTACCCTCACGAGTTCTCCGGCGGACAGAAGCAACGCGTCGTCGTCGCGATCGCGATCGCCTCCGAGCCGGACCTCCTCGTCGCGGACGAGCCGACGACGGCGCTCGACGTGACGATTCAGGCGCAGATCCTCGAACTGCTCGACGATCTCCGCGAAGACCTGGGGATGTCGATACTCTTCATCACCCACGACCTCGGCGTCGTCCGCGAGATCTGCGACCGCGTGGCGGTGATGTACGCCGGCAGCATCGTCGAGTCCGGTCCGGCGGAGCGGCTGTTCACCGATCCGTGCCACCCGTACACCAAGGGGCTACTCGCGAGTATCACGAGCGTCGACGACGCGATCGACCCGGACGACCGCAACCGGCTCGACGTGATCGAGGGACAGATGCCGGACCTGACCGGCTCTGCGACGGGGTGTAAGTATGCGGACCGGTGCCCGGGAGCGACCGAGGAGTGTCGTCGTGCGCACCCCGACCTGGAGCCGGTCCCCGACGATCCGGAGCGGTCCGTCGCCTGCTACCGCCACGAGCACGTCGAGGAGATGGAGTACGACTACGAGCACGAGTCGGGATCGCTGTCTTGGCAGACGGACCGCATCGACGACCGGAGCGACGGCGCGTCCGGGCCGGTGCTCGAGGCACGGGGACTGACGAAGCACTTCGACAGCAGCGGACTGCTCGGCCGTCTCCTCGGGGACCCGGAACCGGTGCGGGCCGTCGACGGCATCGGCATCGAGATCGAGGCCGGATCGACGCTGGGCCTGGTCGGCGAGTCCGGGTGCGGCAAGTCGACGGCCGCCCGGACGCTGCTCCGTCTCATCGAGCCCACCGAGGGCTCGGTGACGTATCGCGAGAGCGACGTCACGGCGGCGGGATCGGACGAGCTTCGATCGCTGCGCCGCGACCTCCAGATCGTCTTCCAGGACCCGCAGTCGAGCCTGAATCCCCGACGGACGGTGCGGCAGATCGTCCGCCGGCCGATGGACCTCCACGACATCGACGACCAGGCCGAGCGCTCCGACCGGGTGGCCGAGCTGATCGACTCGGTCGGCCTCGACGAGTCGCACCTGGAGCGCTACCCGCACGAGCTGTCGGGCGGCCAGCAGCAGCGCGTGGGGATCGCGCGTGCGCTGGCGGTGAACCCGGAGGTACTCATCTTGGACGAGCCGGTCAGCGGGCTCGACGTTTCGGTTCAGGCGCAGATTCTGAACCTGCTGGCCGATCTCCAAGACGAGCTGGGACTCGTGTACCTGCTCATCAGCCACGACCTCTCCGTCGTCGAGTACGTCTGCGACCGCGTCGCGGTGATGTACCTCGGTGAGATCGTCGAACACGGCCCCACGGCCGAGGTGTTCGAGCCGCCGTACCACCCCTACACCGAGTCGCTGCTGTCCGCGATCCCCGGGCTGGACGACGGCGAGGACCGAATCTTCCTGGAGGGGAACGTGCCGGACCCCTCGAACGTGCCGTCCGGCTGTCGGTTCCACCCGCGCTGTCCGCGGAAGATCGGCGAGGTCTGCGAACGGGAGGACCCGACCGACCACGAGGTCGACGGCGAGACGATCGGCTGCCACCTCATGCGCGAGGAGTACGCCGACGAGGTCGACTGGAGTTCGCTCGACTGAGCCGGCTCCCCCCTTCCGTTTCCGGCAATGCGAGCCGAGGAACGGGTCCCTCTCGATTACACCAGCCCGCCCACGGTGAAGACCACGTAGCAGCACGCCACCAGCGCCCCCGAGTGAAGCAGGGCCGCGTATCGCCCGCGCGCCGCGGTCCCGAGTTCCCGCGTCATCGTTCGATCCGCGGGTGACCGACGGCTCCGTTTAAACGTTTCTTTCTGTCACACCGCGTTCATTTCGGGCTTCGGAAACGTTCGATCGACGGTTCGTATTTCACCGGCGTCGTGGCCGCTCTGACGGGATCCGAGACGTTGACGATCGTTCATCACTATCGTGACGTGTGGAAACGCATTTATTATACCCCACGTAATTCGCGTTCCACGCCTCAATGAGCACGTCACTCTCGAGCGATCTCCAGCGCGCCTTTCTGCGCTACCAACACGTCTTCGTGTTCCTCGCCCCGCTCCTGTTCGTCGCGGGGGTGTACGCCTTCGCGCCGACGCCGGCCGACGCCGGCGTCGACTACTGGACCGAGTACTGGTGGCTGTTCCTGGCGTTCGTCACCGGCGCCACCATCGTCAACACCGTCGGGATCAGCGGGTCGGCGCTGTTCGTGCCGTTCCTCATCTTCGTCTTCCCGCTGGTCGCGTACCCCCTGGAGCCGACGACGCTGGTGAAGATCGGGCTCATCAGCGAGTCGTTCGGGCTGTCGAGTTCGTCGCTCGCCTTCATCCAGTACGGGCTCGTCGACCGGCGGCTCTCGCTGTCGCTCGTGCTGGGCGGCGTCCCCTTCGTCGTCGGTGGGGCGCTCCTCTCGTTCGTCATCCCCGAGCCACTGTTCCACGCCCTGCTCGGGATCGCGCTGCTGGCGGCGTCGTACCTGCTGTTCAAGGCCAACCTGGGCCACGGCGACCCGACCGAGGGCGCGGACGACGAGGAGGTCGCGACCGACGGCGGGTCGGCGCCCGACCTCCCGGACGACGACAACAAGCTCGGCCCCGCGGGTGTCGACACCGACGACTCCGGCACCGTCACGCGCGTCGACCGCGACGGCGACGACTATACCTACTCCCGCGGCGGCTACCTCGAACGGTTCCTCAACTACAGCGTCGGCGGCGTGTTCCAGGGGCTCGCCGGCTTCGGGATCGGCGAGCTCGGGATCATCTCGATGCTCCGCACGCAGGTCCCGGTCCGAGTCGCCATCGGCACGAACCACATCGTCGTCGCGACGACGGCCGTGCTGGCTTCCGTGGTCCACGTGTTCGGCGGCGGGCTGGTCGGCGGCCACACGATGGACCTGGCGACGACCCCGTGGAACATGGTCGTCTGGACGGTCCCGGCGACGACGCTCGGCGGCCAGATCGCGCCGTACGTCTCGACCGCGCTCGACACGGGGACGATCAAGGCCGGCGTCGGCGGCCTGTTCGCGGTCATCTCCGTCGCGCTGTTCGCGATGGCGGGCGGCGGGATCTGAGCGGCGTCCCGCGGCGGCGTGGCCTGTGGCGCATCTCGGTTCGTCGGCGACGCACCGTGCTCGACGTCGGCGCTCCTTCGGTGTTTTTTTCACATATTTCGCTCAGTTGTTACATGGCGATGTCATTAGACAAGCCCTCCACGGCCCTCACGTCGCGACAGCAGGTGGCTGTCGTCGTGTTGGCCGCGGCTCTGGTCGGCGCCGTGCTCGCTCCGAGCGTGTACGCGGCGACCAACGACCCGAACGACACAGTTGCCGTCGTCGAGATCGAGGGGCCCGTCAACACGGCCCTCGCCGACGACGTCGAGAGCGAACTGGCGGACATCCGCGCTAACGACTCTGTGGGCGCGGTCGTCCTCAAGCTGGACACGCCCGGCGGCGCGCCCGTCGCCTCCGAGCGGATGTACAAGGCGGTCCAGCGGACGAGCCAGGACATGACCGTCATCGCGAGCGTCCAGTCGATCAGCGCCTCCGGCGGCTACTACGCGATGGCGCCCGCCGACGAGATCTACGTGATGCCGACCTCGACGGTCGGCAGCATCGGGCTGAACGCCCCTGCGCCGTCGGCCCGCTCGGCGCCCTTCGGTCCGAGCGGCCCCGACAAGGCCGGCAGCAACCCCACCCAGGCGTGGGCCGAACAGGAGACGCTCGCGGACACGTTCATCAACGCGATGATGGCGGAACGGGGCGAGGAGTTCCAGATGCCCCGCGAGGAGGTCGCGAAGGCCGACACGTACCTCGGCACCGAGGCCGTCAACAACGGCTTCGCCGACGAGATCGGCTCGCTCAACGAGGCGATCCACGCGGCGGCCACCGAGGAGAATCTCGGCGAGTACACGGTCGACACGCGGGAGACGGGGGGCCTCTCGGGGATCCCCTTCCTCGTCCGCACCGACTCCGGGCTCGTCGCGATCCACGCGAACGACCCCGGGTACGCCGAGGTGAAGCCGATGCCCTCGACGTACGTCTACACGCCCGCCGTGCCGCACGTGGACACGATCGAGCGCTTCTCCGAGCCCGACCTCCGTGACGCCGGCGCGGCGTCGACGGAGCGGACGGCGACCGGCAACGAGACGGCGCGGCTCAACGGGGGTGTCGGCGCGTGAACCGCGTCGCAACCCTCGCGGTCGCGTTCGTCGTGACCCTCGCGGCCGTCCTCGGCGGCGCCGCGGCCGTCGGCTTCGCGACCGCCGACGGCGCAGCGCCCGCCCCGGAGATACAGAACGACCACTTCCTTGACGACGACCTCGTCGTCGACGACGACCCCGGCCAGGCGACCGTCGAGATGGACGCCTCGGCGGCGTCCCAGACCGTCCTCGTCGACCCCGGCGTCGAGGCGGGCGGACCCGGTCCGGCGCTCCCCATCAGCCTCCTCGGGCTCGGTGGCGGCGGCGTCGACGACCGGGACATCAGACCGCTCGCGAACGCGCTCATCGAGAACGGCCACGAGGTGGGCGTGTACGTGCCCGACCCGGACCAGCGCCGACCGCCCGCGCGGCCCGGCGCCGACCGGCCGACGCAGCTCGGCGAGCGGCTCGCCGAGGCCGACGCGTTCGTGACGTTCCGGACGGACTACGAGCCGGATCAGCTCGACGAGATCGAGTCGTTCGTCGAGTCCGGCGGCCACGTCGTGCTCGCCACCGAGCCCGACGCGGCGTACTCCCAGCCCGGCGCCGCGTCGCTCGACGCGACGCTCGACGTCACGACCCGGCCCGGCTACGTGTACAACATGGACGAGAACGACCTGAACTACCAGCGCGTGTACGCCGAGGCGACCGGCGACTCGGTCCTGACCGAGGGCGTCGACCGCGCGGTGTTCCCGTCGGCGACCCCGGTCGGCACGGCCGTCGGCGGCAGCGAGGTGCTGCGCCCGATCGAGGGTAGCGAGCTCTCCACGACCCGCGAGGCGACCGAGGCGCCGCTCCTCGTGCGCAACGACGAGGTCGTGATGATCGGCGACGGCGACTTCCTGTCGCCGGAGAACGCCCGACGCGCGGACAACGACGCGCTGATCGGGAACCTGGCCGACTTCCTCGTGACGAACGACCGGACGCCGCCCGGCGCGGGCGGGTCGACGGGCCCGACGCCGCCGCCCGAACCGGGCCAGCCGCCGACGAACGGCACGGCCGCCTGACCGGTCGCCCGCCCTGCCGACCGGACCGCCGCGACCGGGCGAGCCGGTCCGGTTCCGGTCGGCTTCCGACACCCGCTCATTTTTGTCGCGCGCGACGGTAGCGGAGCCATGCGCGCAGCCGTCTTCAACGGACCCGGCGACATCGGCGTCGAAGAGCGACCGCACCCCGAGATCGAGGCGCCCACGGACGCGATCGTCCGCGTCACCCACACCGCGATCTGCGGCTCGGACCTCTGGTTCTACCGCGGCGACAGCGACCGCGACGCGGGCTCTCCGGTCGGCCACGAGCCGATGGGGATCGTCGAAGAAGTCGGCGACGACGTGACCTCGGTCGCGCCTGGAGACCGCGTGCTCGCCCCCTTCGCGATCTCCTGTGGCGAGTGCGAGTTCTGCCGGAAGGGGCTCCACACCTCCTGTGAGAACGGCGACTCGTGGGGCGGCGACAACGGCGGCGGCCAGGGCGAGTACGTCCGCTCGACCCACGCCGACGGCACGCTCGTCCGCGTGCCCGACCGGTACGCCGACGACGAGGACGCGCTCCGCTCGCTGCTCCCGCTCACCGACGTCATGGGCACCGGCCACCACGCCGCCGTCAGCGCGGGCGTCGACGAGGGGTCGACCGTGGCCGTCATCGGCGACGGCGCGGTCGGGCTCTGCGGCGTGCTCGCAGCCCGCCGACTCGGCGCCGAGCGCATCGTCGCGGTCGGCCACCACGAGGACCGGCTCCACCTCGCCGAGGAGTTCGGCGCCACCGAGACCGTCTCCGAGCGCGGCGAGGCCGCCGTCGAGCGGATCCGCGAACTCACCCACGGCGGGCCGACCCACGTGATGGAGTGCGTCGGCGCCGCGAGCGCGATGAACACCGCCATCGACGCGGTCCGCCCCGGCGGGACGATCGGGTACGTCGGCGTCCCCTACGGCGTCGAAGACGAGGGCCTCGACGTGTTCGGCATGTTCGGCGACAACGTGACGCTCGCGGGCGGCGTCGCTCCCGTCCGCGCGTACGCCGAGGAGCTGATGGCCGACGTGCTTCAGGGGACGCTCGACCCCGCGCCGATCTTCACCGAGACGGTCGGTCTCGACGAGGTCGCCGAGGGCTACCGCATGATGGACGAGCGGGAGGCGATCAAGGTGCTCGTCAAACCCCACGACGACGCGTAGGCCGGCTCAGAGACCCTCTTTCGACAGATTCGACGTAACATTTAGATGCGTCCAGCCCGTGTTGATAGTTGTCATGTGTCACCATCACGACGAGGCGATGACCTGGGAGGAGGTCCAGGCGCGTCACCGGTCCGAAGAGGCGGACGAGCTCGACGACACCCCCGGCGTCGACGCGGTCGACGAGCCGGCGGACGAGACGGAGGAGTCCGAGCCCCCGGCGGAGCCGCGCGCCCCGGCCGACGACTGACGCAGTCGGGCACGACCCCGCCTCGAACCCCGACGTTTCTTTCGCGTGTCGTCGTCTCGTGAGCGACAGCTCCGTCGCCCGCGTCGCGTAAACCCGATTCAGAGATCCGGCCTCAGAGCGGTGTACGCGGCTTTCAGGCGTGGCCTGAAGTACCATTCAGGCGTTTCCCGAAGCCGTTCAGTCGGCGAAATACAAGGTCCGTAGGGGACGTGATATCGGTATCTCCAGTACGGAGTCCGACATCATGACAGCGACACACGCACGCTATCGATTCGCACAGTCGACGGAGGAGCCGGTATGACGCGGGAGCAGGTACGCGCGGTCGCGCTGGCCGCGATCATGGTGGTGTCGATGGTCGCGGTCGGCGCCGGCTTCGTGGGCAGCGCGGTGGCGCAGAACGACGGTAGCACGACCTACGAAGTCGGGCAAGGAAACGGGACGAACTTCCAGACGATCCAGGAGGCCCTGAGCAGCGACGCCCTCTCGCCGGGCGACACGCTCGAACTCGTTGACGAGACGTACTCGCCGTCGGGACAGCTCACCGTCGACACGGCGGGCGTCGAGATTGTCGGCGTCGGCGACACGACAATCGAGAGCGAATCGACCGGGTACGGAATCCGCGTCACGGCGGTCGACGTGCGCCTCAGTAACTTCGAAATCACCGGCTCCGGGACGTACGCGGTCAAGGTCTCCGGCGCCGACCTGAGCGAGGGTCGGCTCGACGGCTTCACGATCGAAAACGTCGAAGTCAGGGATAGCGGATCGACGGGCATTGATCTCAACGCAGTCACGAACGCAACGATCGACTCCGTGACCGTCTCCGACACCGTCTCCGGGAACGGCATCGCGTTCACCGACGTGACCGACACCGAGGTCACGGGCGTCACAACGACGAACAACTCGTGGGGCGGCGTCGCGATCTACGCCGACGGAGCGCTCAGCGACCAGCTCGGCGACGACGTCGGCTCGTACGGGATCGAGTTCGACGGCGACCTCAACGCCGATGAACCGCTTCCGCTCTATGAGCAGGCGTCGTCGGACGACCTGATCGGCGACATCGACTACCCGGGGAACATCCAGTACCGGGTCGCTGCGAACACCTCGTCGACGCCTCCCGACCGAAACGTCGCTAACCAGTTCGAGTGGTTCTACACTAGCGAATCCGCCGCGGTTGACGCCGCCGTGGCGACGAACGACGGTACCGGAACCGACGCGGCCGTCGTCTCCGAGCTCGGCGGGCCGTTCGTGGTCGCCGACGACATGAGCGTCCAGTCGGCCGTCAACGGAGCGGCGGCCGGCGATACGATTGTCGTTCGCCAGGGCATGTACCTAGAAAACGTAACGATTGATACCGCAGACCTATCTATTGAAGGCCCGAATGCCGGAATTCCGGGGGACCACAGTGACCGCACATCCGAAGCCGTGATCCAAGGACAGGTCGTCGCCTCCGCAGACGGAGTTGTTTTCGACGGGCTGACGGTCACCCCGCCCAATGCGAGTACTGACGCCGGCGCGGAGGCACTTAGGGTGAGCGGCGCGGCGGACAACATCACTGTCCGTAACAACGTCGTTCGCGACTTCGGCGCGGCCGGACTCCCGGAATGGGAAGGTGTCGACGCGATCAACGTCTTTGGCGGTAATGCCGACGACGCTGTTCGCAACGTCATCGTCGCTGACAACCTCATCGAGAACGTCTCTGGACGGTCTACTAAGGGCGGCGTCACTGGCATTTCTGTCCAAGGAAACGTTGAAAATGCGGATGTTAGTGATAACGTCGTTCGCAATGTCGGAGAGAGCGATACCGCGTGGGCGTTCGGAGCCGTCGTGCGGGGAACCGGTAACCACGACGTGGTCCCGAGCGAGATCAGCATCGCACAAAACAACATCTCGAACATCCGGTCGAACCCCGAGACGAGGACGGTTGGCGTCGGCATCGGCGTCGAAGCCGGTGGTGCTCCGGCAGTCACCTTTGAGAACAACTCGGTGAGTGACGCTGCGTTCCTCGTAGAAGACAAGACTGCGACCATTAACCTATCAGTCTTTGCGGGGAACAACGATCTTGATCGAGGGGCGATCCTCCAGCCGGTCGAGATCGACGGTCAGGACCGGAATATTGTCCTCAACAGCGTTCAAGACGCTCTGAACCTCGTTTCAGAAAACGAGACTGTCAAGCTTGTTCCCGGAATATACGCTGAGAACGTCTCGGTCGAGACCCCGAACGTCACTCTCGTCGGTCAGGGCGACGACACCGTGATTGACGGGTCCGTCGCGCTGGACGCCGACGAGACTACACTGTCGGAGGTTCGAATAAACGCTTCAGTCGGCGACGTGTTCCCGAACCCGGCGGCCGAAAACAACGCGGTCAACGTGGCCGGGTCGAACGTGACGGTCTCCGACGTTACCGTTGACTTGTCCGTCGAATCAGCCGAGTTCAGCGAGGGCCTCGCCATCGAAGTATTCGGCAGCGACGCCTCTGCGACGATCACGAACGCGACGATCGACGGGACCGGCGAGATGACCGCTGACAATCTCACGGCCGTCGTCGGCGTCAGTGCCGACGCTGGTGCGGACGCGACGGTCCGCGACAGCGACATCGACGTCGCGAGCGACGGATACTCCTTCGCCGTGGTCGCTCGCGGCGGCGCGACGACCGACGTCCGCAACAACGAACTCTCCGCGAGCGGCGGCGAACTTGACGGCGTCGGCTTCGGCGTCGAAGGCGACAATCCCGGGGCTCAGACGGTCCGGTTCAACACCTTCGACGGTGTCGAGACGATCGAAAACAAGGCCGGGGACGGCGAGTTGGACGTAACGGGGAACTACTGGACCGATCTTAGCGATGTCGAATTCCTCACGGACGCAGATACGTTCAAGGAGGCTCAGAAGGGCGGAGAAATCACCTACGACCCGCTCCTGACGGTCGAACCTGACGAGGTTGACGCCGACTCGCTCGGCGAGACGACGCAGTTCGGGCACGACCTCGTCATCCCCGCCGACGGCGACACGCACTCGGTCGCGTTCCCGGCGGCCACCGAGGGGACCGTCGACGAGGTCTTCGGTGACTTCAACGGCACCGTCTACGCGTACAACGGGACGAACTGGGTCGGAAACGAGGACATCGCCGATCAGAGAATCAGCGCGCTCGACGCGTTCGCAGTCACGATCGACGAGGATGAGTCCGACCAGCGGATCACCTTCGAGTACGCCGACGCCGACTCCGAGATTCCGGAGATGACCTCGACCGAACTGGAGGCCGGCTGGAACTTCGTCGCGGCGCCGTCGAACGGAACCGTGAGTAACGCGTTCGGCGTCTCGACCACCGAGGTCGCCTCCGTGGTCAACGTGGTCGGCGGCCCCGCCGACAAGAGCACGCCGTACCGGCTCGCCGGGTCCGACGAGATAAACCCGACGACCGTCGGTCCGTTCCAGGGCTACTGGGTGTTCGCGACCGACGACGGCGAACTCGGCGCGGCGGTTCCGGTCGGTCCGACGCAGTCCGACGAGGAGACCACTCTCAAGGGGAACTAATCCATGAACTTCCGACACATGCTCGGGATCGCGGCGCTCGCGGTGCTCGTCGCCGGCCTCGTCGCGAGCGGGGCCGCGGTGAGCGGCGCGGCGGCGCAGGACAGTCCGCCGCCGACGCCCGCGGCGTACTACGGCCAGGTGACGGCCGACGGCGAGCCGCTCGACGGCGTCACCGTCGAGGCGGTCGTCGACGGCGAGGTCCGCGATTCGATCGAGACCGACGCCGAGGGGCGGTTCGGCGGCCCGGGCGCCTTCGACGAGAAGCTCACCGTCGAGGGGCCGGCCGACGAGGTGACGTTCCGCGTCGCCGACTCGCAGGCCGGCACGGCGGCGTGGGAGTCGGGCGCCAACGAGGAAGTCGACCTCTCGCTCGCCGAAGCGCCGGCGCCGCCCGACGACGGCGACGGCGGGGATGGGACGCCGACCGACCCGGGCGACGGGAGCGACGATACGCCGACGGATCCCGGTGACGGTGACGACGGCGATGACGGCACCGGTACGGGCGGCGCGCCTGGCGGTGGCGGCACGGGCGGCGGCACGGGCGGCGCACCCGGTGGCGGCACGGGCGGCACACCCGGCGGCGGCACGGGCGGCGCACCCGGTGGCGACGACGGCGAGACGCCCGGCGAGGGCCCGGCCGACCCGCCGGCGGTCGACGACGTGCTCGACCTGCCCGCGGGCGCGTCGACGACCGGCGCGGAGACGGCGACGGCCGCGGTCGACGAGGCGACCGGGACGAGCTCGGTGACGTTCACCGGCCAGACCCCTATCGAGGGGATCACCTTCGACGGCGCAGTCGAGGGCGCGGTCGGCGTCGCCGAGTACGAGTCCGCGCCGGAGACGACCGGCCCGGCGCCCGGCGCCTCGGTGTCGGTTGTCGAGATATCGGTGCCGGAGTCCGCGACGGACACGCCGGCGACGATCCGGGCGCGGATCTCCGCGGACCGGGTCGCGGCGGCCGAGGCCGACCCCGGCGACCTTCGGCTCTCGCGGTTCGCCGACGGCGAGTGGCAGGGCTTAGAGACGACGGTGGTCGAGGAGACCGGCGACGCGGTCGTCTTGGAGTCCGAGACGCCCGGGTTCTCGACGTTCGCCGTCTCGGCGGTGAGCGAGCCCGACGCGGCGATCACGGTGCCGGTCGAGACGCTCGACCCCGGCGAGGCGGTGACGCTGTCGGGGCTTCAGTCGAGCGACGAGTACGGCGAGGTCGTCGCCTACGACTGGTCGATCGACGGCGACGCCGCGGCCGGCAGCACGACCGAGGCGTCGTTCGCCGAGCCGGGCGAGTACGAGGTGACGCTCACGGTGACGAACGACGCGGGCGAGACGGACACCGCGACGGAGACGGTGACCGTCGCCGCGGACGACGCGCCGGTCGCGGAGCCGGGGCTGTTCTCGCTCCGGACGCTCGGCGCGGTCGCGATCGCGGTCGTCGTCGCGCTGCTCATCGTCGTCGCGGTCCGCCGAGCCGACGGCTAACGCGCTCTCGCTCTTTTTTCGAATCCCCGAGACGGCCGTTCAGAGCGGCTCGATCAGCTCGACGACGCGGCCGTCGGGGTCCTCCACGAAGGCGACGCGCGCGCCGGCCTCCGGGTGGTCGGTCGGCGCCTCCACGACGCCGTGGTGGTCGAGGTCCGCGAACGCCGCGTCAACGTCGTCGACGCCGACGGCGACGTGGTCGTAGCGGTCGCCGTCCGCGCTCGGCTCCTCGCCCGGCGTGTCCGACAGCTGGAGCTCGACGCCGCTCTCGTCCGCGACGTACACGCTGCGAGTGTCGCCGTCGGCGACCGTGAACTCCCACGAGCGCTCGAAGCCGAGCTCGTCGACGTACCAGTCGGCGGTCCGGTCCGCGTCCGCCACGTTCAGACAGGTGTGGAGAAGCTCCATGCGTCGCCCTCGCGGCCCGCCGGCATACATTCCCGAGCGGCGACCGGACGACGGGTCCGGTCGAGTCGGCAGCGATCCGGACGCCGACGGGGACGCCCGAGCAATCATGTCGCTCGCGCCCGTCACGTCCGTATGGATCGAAACGAGGTGCGCCGCGCGTGGGACGCGGTCGCCGAGACGTACGCCGCTCGGCGCGACCCGGACGGCTCAGACGCGGCGCTGATCGACGACCTGCTCGACGCGCTGGCGAGCGACCCGCGGGACGCGACCGACGGCGACGACCCGCTCGTCCTCGACGTGGGCTGTGGCGACGGCGCTCGCACCCTCGCGAACCTCCCGCCCGGCAGCGTCGGCCTCGACGTCTCCCGCCGCGGGCTGGAGCTCGCGGCCCAGACCGTTCCCGCCGCGCGGCTCGTCCACGGCGAGATGTCCGCGCTCCCGTTCGCGGCCGACCGCTTCGACGCGATCACGGCCTACCACGCGGTGTTTCACGTCGCGCGCGAGCGCCACCCGGCGGTGTACGACGAGTTCGCGCGCGTCCTCCGCCCGGGCGGCCGGCTCCTCGCGACGCTGCCGAGCGGCAGCTTCGAGACGGTGCGGCGCGGCTGGATGGGCGGGGAGATGTTCTTCTCCGCGCCCGGGCGCGAGCGCACGCTCGACCAGCTTCGGGCGGCCGGGTTCGCTGACGTCGAGACGCGGACCGCAACCGACCCGCTGGGGAGCAGCACCGAGTTCGTCTTCGCGACGCTGGCGGGCGAGCCGGCGCCGGACGGCGGCGCCGAGTCAGGGGCGACCGACCCGTGACCGACCCGGACGAGGTCCCACACGACGTGCGCGCGAGCCTCGCCCAGCTGCTCGCGGAGGCCGGCGCGGCCGCCGAGCGCGGCGACGCCGACACCGCGCGCGCCCTGCTCGACACGGCCGAGACGGTGGCGACGAACAAGCTCCCGGCCGGCGAGCGGCGCGACCGGATCCGGTGGGGGTGTGCGGCCGCGCTCGACGCCCTGCCGAACGGCGATCTCGCGGCCGCGTACGCGTCGGCGACCGCCGACGCGGTCGGCGAGTGACGGTCTCGACCTGCCAGCCCGCGGGAGCGGGAGAGTTTTCCGCCCGACGGACAGACGGGGGCATATGGAGACGCGAGACGCGCGCTTCCTCCTCCTGAGCACGCTGCTCGCGGTGACGCTGTTGAACTCGCTCGACGCGCCGACCGCGGCGTGGTTCCGGACGGCGTCGTTCGCGCTGGCGTCCGGCGTGCTGCTCTACGTCGGCTACGCGGTCGCGCGGCCAGTCCTCGCGCGGCTCCCGGCCCGGTAGCGACCGACGTCGGGCCCCTCACTTTAGTCGCCCGAGCGCCTCCTCTCCGGTATGCGCGTCGCCTCCCTCCTCCCCTCGGCCACGGAGACGCTGTTCGCTCTCGGCGTCGAACCGGTCGGCGTCTCGCACAGCTGCGACCACCCGCCCGCCGCCCGCGACCTGCCGACCCTGACGAGCACGGTCGTCGACCACGCGGACCGCTCGGCGGCCGACATCGACGAACAGATGCGCGAGGTCGACGGCGCCGTGTACGACCTCGACGAGGACCGCCTCGCGGCGCTCGATCTCGACCTCCTGGTCACGCAGGCGACCTGCGACGTCTGCGCCGTCGACGCGAGCGACCTCCGGGCGGCCGCCGCGCGCCTCGACCCCGAACCCGAGGTGCTCACCTGCGACCCCCACTCGTTCGAGGACGCGCTCGACGACGTGGAACGGATCGGCGCCGCGGTCGACGCGGAAGCGGCCGCGAGCGCCCTCCGGGCCGACCTCCGCGAGCGCGTTGAGGCGGTCCGCGAGCGCGCCGAGTGCGCGGTCGCCGACGAGGGGCGCCCCCGCGTCGCCGTCCTCGACTGGACCGACCCGCCGATCCGCGCGGGCCACTGGGTGCGCGACATGGTCGAAATCGCGGGCGGCGACCCCGCCTTCCAGCCCGACGGCCCCTCCGAGCCGGTCGCGTGGGCGGCCGTGCGCGAGTTCGACCCGGACGCGCTCGTCGTCGCGCCCTGCGGCTTCGACCGCGACCGCGCCGAGCGTGCGGTCGGCGACCTCGCGGCTCGGCCGGGATTCGACGAGCTCCGGGCAGTCGCGGACGGTCGGGTCTACGCCGTCGACGGCAACGCCCTGTTCAACCGGCCGAGCCACCGGCTCGTCGACTCGCTGGAAACGCTGTTCGCGTGTCTCCACCCCGAGCACGCGGCGACGGCGCCCGAAGCGCTGGACGCCGTCGCCAGCGTCGACGCGGAGAAACTCGTCATCGAACAAGCGGTTACCAGCGAGGAGCCGGCCGAGGGGTACCGCCGGCGCGCCCAACGAACCCGCGAACTCGCCGACGAACTAGCGGGCGTCTCGGCGGAGGCGAACGACCACCTCGACGAGAGCCCGGACCGTGGATCGCGCTAGCCGTACTGGGTGAGCGGGAGGCCTCCCATGCCGAGCGCACCGACCTGCGTGAACCCACGGGTGGGGCGCACGCAAGAGACGTGTCCAGTTCTCAGTATCGCTTCTCGACGGCAGCAGTCGTTGTGATTTCGACAGCGCCACTCGAATTGACCGGGTGGTCACGTCTCGGCCAACTCACGGAGCCCCGACAGCGTTCCCGCCTCACGCAGGTCGGCGACGGTACAGTACCACGCGCCGCGCACGCCGTTCAGGTCGTTCTCGACTGGGCTATCGAGCGGCACGAGGTCGTCGAACGCGAAGACGACCACGACGCGCTCCTCGGAGAAGGGATCGATGAGCGCCGCCCAGTCGTCCTCGTCCATCGGTCCGGGGTCGCCGCGCGCCTGTTCGGTGCGGTCGACGACGCGGGCGTAGTGGGTGACTGCCGACACCGGCGCGGTGCGGTAGAAGGCCATGAACTCGAAGTCGGCGCGGGTGCGGTCGTACGAGCGCGGCGCCGGGTAGAAGCCGGCGCGGCAGCGCTCGAACGTCTCCGACTGGGTCGCGACGACGCAGACGCGGGCGTCGCCGGGCGCGTCGTCGTCCGGGGCGTCCGCGGCGAAGCGGTCGAGGTCCATGCGTACGGTGGGTTCCGAGAGGGGATATATCCCTGCTCGGCCCCTATTCGACTCAATGGCACGGAGCGCGACGAGCGCGCGCGGTGGTCCCCGAGAGCGCGACGCGACGCAGGGCGGCGGCGACGAGGCGAACGCGGACGGAGCGAGCGCGGGGCCGCCGGCCCTCGCGGTCGAGGGGCTCACGAAGCGGTTCGGCGAGGGCGACGACGCGGTCGTCGCCGTCGACGACGTGAGCCTCTCCGTCGAGCGCGGGTCGGTGGTCGGCCTGCTCGGCCCGAACGGCGCCGGCAAGACCACGCTGATCAAGTGCGCCCTCGGCATCGTCATCCCCGACGCGGGCTCTGTCCGGGTGTTCGGCACCGACGTGCGCGACGGCCGCCGGGCGGCCTACGCCGACGTGGACGCGATGCTGGAGGGCGCGCGCAACGACTACTGGCGACTCACGGTTCGCGAGAACCTCCGCTACTTCGCGACGATCAGCGGCGTCGACCCGGACTCCGTGGCGGCGCGCCACGAACGCCTGCTCGACCGCCTCGACCTCGCCGACAAGGCAGACACGCCGGTCCGCGACCTCTCGCGGGGCATGAAACAGAAGGTGTCGCTCGCGAGCGTGCTGGCCGGCGGCGCCGAGTTAGTCTTCCTCGACGAGCCGACGCTCGGGCTCGACATCGAGAGCGCGCGGACGCTCCGGGCGGAGCTGCGCCGGCTCGCGGCCGAGGAGGGGCTCACCATCGTCGTCAGCAGCCACGACATGACGACGATCGAGGCGGTGTGCGACCGCGTCGTCATGCTGTCGAACGGCCGGATCGTCGCCGACGACACCGTTGAGGCACTGTTGGGCGCCGCCGCGAGCGACGCGGTGCGCGTGGCGAGCCCGGACCTCACGCCGGAGACCGTCGCCGGGCTCCGCGAGCGGTTCGAGGTCGTCGGCGTCGACCGCGAGGCCACTCCGCCCGCGGTGACGGTCGCGGCGGGCGGCGACCGGCTGTACGACCTGACCGACGCGCTGCGGGCGGCCGGCGTCACCGTCTCGGACATCCGGACGGTCCAGCCGGACCTCGAAGAGGTGTTCTTAGAACGCACGGGGTCGGGGCTCGGGGGTGCGTCCCAGTGAGCGGGGACGCGCCGCCCGCGGACGCGTCGGCGGCGACGGCGTCCGGGGCCGACGACGACCCTCGACCGGCCACCTACTACCACCTCGCGAGGGCGGTCCTCTACCGGGAGTTCCTGATCTTCGTGCGGTATCCGGCCAACGCGATCGGGGGGATCGTGGTGTCGCTGTTCTTCTTCGCCGCGCTGTTCCTCGGCGGCCAGCTGCTCGCGGGGCAGGCGCTCGCGGACTCGATCGAGGGGATCGTCGTCGGCTACTTCCTGTGGACGCTGTCGGTGGGCGCGTACTCGTCGGTGTCGAACGACATCGGCAGCGAGGTGCAGTGGGGCACCCTCGAACGCCACATCACCACGCCGTTCGGCTTCGCGCCCGTGGCGCTGCTGAAGGGGGTCGCGAAGGTGATACGGACGTTCCTCACGAGCGCCGTGATCCTCGCGGTGATGCTTCTCGCGACCGGGACGCGGCTCAGCCTCGCGCCCGTGACGGTGGTCGTCGTCGCGGGGCTGTCGATCGTCTCGGTGCTCGGCCTCGGCTTCGCCGCGGGCGGGGTGACGGTCCTCTACAAGCGGATCGGGAACTGGCTCAACCTGCTCCAGTTCGGCTTCGTCGCGCTGATCTCCGCGCCCGTCTTCGACCTCCCGTGGACGCGGGTGCTCCCCTTGGCGCACGGCAGCGCCATGCTCCAGCGCGTGATGGTCGACGGCGTGCGGCTGTGGGAGTTCCCGCTCGCGGACCTCGCGCTCCTCGCCGCGGTCGCGGTCGGCTACCTGGTCGGCGGCTACCTCGTCTTCCAGTACGCGACGGGGCGCGCGCGGCGGCTCGGCGTGCTCGGCGACTACTGACGCTCACTTCCGCCCTGTGAGGCGGTATTTTCATAAACGAGTGTGACTGCGTCGGACGCACGACGGGTCTCACTCTCCGACGGACGCAGCGGAGACGCTCGCGACTGCGAGAGGCGCCACCCTGAACCGCCTCCTCGAACGACAAGACGGTTGATGTTCGAGCACGCACCACTCGTACGTCCTACCCGTGCTCGCCTCTCCGGACTCACCGCCCTGCGATCACTCCCGGCTTGCGGGACGCCGATCACTCGACTGGTTCCGGGAGGAACGGCGCCGGATCGTCGTGGACGAACCGCACGGTGTCGTCGTTCAACCGACGGCAGAAGAGACGCACGGTCCCCGCCTCTCTGATCGATTCGATCGTCTCCGCTGTCTGGCTCGGATCGTAGTACGCGGGGACAAAGACGGCCGTTTCGCTCTCGGGCGCGACTTCGATGACCAAGAGGTAGACCAGTTCGTCTCCCCCCGCCCGGAACACATCGACATGTCGAAACTGTCGATCGTCGACGAGCGACTCTAACTCCTCGAACTCCGGGCCAGGGAGGACGACGTCAAGGCCGGTTCGACGGTCCGAGTTGATGAGGACCGAATCGCCGGGATGGAGTTCAAGCGTCGTCCACCCGCGCTCTCGGTACTCCGTCGCGGTCGCTTCCATATCCTCGATGACGGCGGACCACCCGTCCCCCGCCTGTACGTTCGTGGGTGCGTCGTCGCCTGTAGGCTCGCTCATACCAGCAGACGCTCGGGTAGTCGTATAAATGGTTTCACTGTCCCCAAGATATATTTCCGTAAGGCGCGCTACCGCCGACAGTGACTGATCTGCTCTCGCTTTCGGCACTCCGAACTCAGTTCAGAACCGAACGGGGCGCCGTCAAGGCCGTCGACGGCATCGACCTCTCAATAGAACACGGCGAGACTGTCGGTCTCGTGGGCGAGTCCGGCTCGGGCAAGAGCGTCACCGCCCTCTCGGCGATGGACCTCGTCGACGATCCCGGCGAGATAGCCGGCGGCCGGATCACCCTCGCGGACGCGTCGCTTGCCACCTCCCTCCTTGACGAGTTCGACGACGCGTACGTCCCGTACCCGTCCGGACTGATCGATGCGGTGGCGGCCGTGAGCAGTGATCTCCGCGCCGGACGGCGCGTCTCCGACACGGCGGCGGAGCTTCGGGGGATGGCCGACGACCTCGCGGACGAAGCGGACCCCGCCGACCTCGCGAGCGATCTTGAGGCCGCTGCCGGTCGCCTCGCGGACGACACCGACCCGACGGTCGTCGGAGAGGACCTCGAGGCGGCGCTCGCAGCCGCCGTTGACGGCTTCGTCTTCCTCGACGCGGATGCACGCGAGCAGATCCGCGGCGGTGCGAAGCCGACCGATGTCGATATCCATGAGGGGATCGTCGATGTGACGGCAGCTCCCGAGGCGGCCGTCCGTCGCGTTCGCGGGGGCGAGATGGGAATGATATTCCAGGACCCGATGACCTCGCTCAACCCGGCGGTCACCGTGGGCGAACAGATCGCCGAGTCACTGCGCCTCCATCGGTACGGCGGTCAGAAGACGGACTCGTGGACCAACGGAATCCGAGAGATACTCCCGAAGATCGGAGGTCGAGACAGCGACGACGAGGTGATGGACGAGGTCGTCAGAATGCTTCAGGCGGTCGGCATTCCGGAAGCGAAACAGCGCGTCGACGACTACCCGCACGAGTTTTCCGGTGGGATGCGCCAGCGCGTGCTCGTCGCTATCGCGCTCGCCTGCCGGCCGAACCTCCTCACCGCTGACGAGCCGACCACCGCGCTCGACGTGACGATCCAGGCGCAGATCCTCGACTTGATCGACGACCTACAGGCGGAGTTCGGGATGTCCGTCCTGATGATCACCCACGACCTTGGCGTCGTGGCCGAGACCTGTGACCGCGTGGCCGTGATGTACGCCGGCGAGATTGTTGAGGAAGGCCCCGTTGAGGAAATCTTCGCGAACCCTGCCCACCCCTACACGTACACTCTGCTGGAGTCGATCCCCACCGAGGAAAAGGAGCGGCTGACGCCGATCGAGGGGAACGTCCCCGATCTGATCGACATGCCCGACGGGTGTCACTTCGCACCCCGCTGCCCGTGGGCCGAGCCACAGTGCCGCGAGGGTGAGATCCCGTACCTCCAGCACGGCCCGGATGAGGTCGATCACCGGTCGAAGTGCGTCCACGAAACGTTCGACAAGACCGCGTACGGGAGCGACGGCGTCGAGGCCGGCGCGAGGTCCGCCATCGGCGATCCGATCGTTGAGGTCCGCGGAATGAAAAAGTACTACCAGCAGGAGGACGGCGCGCTCGACCGGGTGTTCGGCGGCGGCGACCCAAGCGTGAAGGCCGTCGACGGGATCGACCTCGACGTCCGCGAGCGGGAGACGCTGGGGCTCGTCGGCGAGTCCGGCTGTGGGAAGTCCACGGCTGGGCGGGCGATCCTCCACTTGGACCCGCCGACCGACGGGACGGTGGTGTTCGCTGGAGAGGACCTCGGGTCGCTCTCGAAATCGGACCTCCGCAAGCGTCGGAAGGACATGCAGATGGTGTTCCAAGACCCGATGTCGAGTCTCGACCCGCGGATGACCGCCGGCCAGACGATAATGGAGCCGCTGAAGATCCACGATCTCGCCGAGGGGCGTCGACGCGAGCGCGTCTTCGAACTGATGGACGCGGTCGGGCTGGAGCGTGGGCAGTTCGGCCGCTATCCCCACGAGCTCTCTGGCGGCCAGCGCCAGCGGGTCGGCATCGCCCGGGCGCTGGCGGTAGACCCCGACTTTATCGTCGCCGACGAGCCGGTGTCCGCGCTCGACGTCTCCGTCCAGGCGCAGATCATCAACCTCTTAGAGGACTTACAAGAAGAGTTCGGTCTCACCTTCCTGTTTATCGCGCACGACCTGAGCGTTGTCCGACACATCTCCGATCGGGTGGCCGTGATGTACCTCGGCGAGATTGTCGAAGTCGCCGAGACGGACGAGCTGTTCGAGACGCCGAAACACCCCTACACCAAGGCCCTCCTGTCCGCGATTCCGGAACCGGACCCCCTCGCCGACACCGACGACAGAACGATCCTCAAGGGTGACGTTCCGTCCCCAATCGACCCGCCCTCGGGATGTCGGTTCCGGACCCGGTGCCCGTCGGTCATCCCCCCGGACGACCTCAATATCGACCAAGGGCGCTACCGGGAGGTAATGTTCTACCGACAGCGCTTGGAGTCCGGCGATATTGACCTCGACGCTATCGAGTCCGAGGTCCGGATCGAGGACGAGTCGGCACCGACCGCCGTCGCGGACGGCGGCGAGCATCCGAAGCTCTTCGAGTACTTCTTCGACGGGCCGCTCTCGGGAGAGGCTCGGTCGGCCGTGGCCGAGTCCTTCGAACTCCTCAAGGAGGACCGGTGGGACGAGGCCGAGGCGACGCTCCGCGAGACGTTCGAGAGCGTCTGCGAGCGGGAGGACCCTCAGATCGACGAGAGCGGCCATCCCGCGGCGTGTCACCTCTACGATGAGCGCCCCGACGGCGCGTAGCCGCCCGACCGTTCCGCCGAGGCCCCGTCTCGGGGGGTCGTCCTGTCGCTCCACCAGAATTATTTAGCTAGCCGATATACTGCTCGCCGTATGTCGTCAGATACCACAGACACTTCACGACGCGGTTTCCTACAACGAGCGGGTGGCGCGACGGTCGCGACCGCGTCCGTCGTCTCCCTTGCCGGCTGCGGCAGTGACGGCGGCGACGGCAGCGACGGCAGCGACGGTAGTAACGGCAGTGACGGTAGTGATGGCAGCGACGGCGGCGACGGCGGCGACGACACGACCAGCCTCCGCTACGGCCGCGGCGCCCACTCCAGCACCCTCGACCCGCAGAATACGACCAGCGGTGAGGTCGCGAAGGTCACCAACCAGGCGTACGAGGGGTTGATCGCCTTCCAGCCGGGCGAGGCGTCGCTCACCGAATCGCTCGCCACCGACTGGTCGCTTGACGGCGATTCGGTGACCCTCACGCTGCGAGAGGGTGTGAGCTTCCACGACGGGTCGGAGTTCACCGCTGACGACTTCATCGCCACGTATCGGCGGTTTGTCGACGACGACTACGAGTACCACTTCGAGGACGCCTCCGTTTACGGTCCGTTTACCCTCGGCAACTGGATCGACAGCATCGAGGCGCCAAGCGACTACGAGCTTTCGATCACTCTCACCCAGACGTACGCGCCGTTCCTCCGCAACCTCGCGATGTTCGCGGCGGTCGTCATCTCGCAGGACGCCATCGAGGGCGACGCGGACCTCGGGGAGGAGATGGTCGGGACCGGCCCGTTCCAGTTGGAGACCCTCGATGACGCCAACAACCGGATCCGGCTCACCGCCTTCGACGACTACTGGGGCGAGAGTCCGAACGTCGACGAGGTGCTGTTCCTCACCCGCGGCCAGAACTCCACGCGCGCCCAGGCACTCGTCGAGGAGGAATTAGACATCATCGACGGACTCGACCCCGACAGCATGCAGATCATCGACGGGTCCGACACCGCCGAGAGCCGGACGGCGACCGGGATCAACATCGGGTACATGGCGTTCAACCTCTCGCGCGTTGAGGCGTTCCGCGACCGTCGGGTCCGCCGCGCGATCAGCTATGCCATCGACACGCAGGCGATCGTCGAGAACATCTACTCGGGGATCGCCACGCAGGCCGACCAGCCCATCCCGCCTGCGCTGTTCGGCCACAACGACGACATCAGTCCTTACGAGTACGACCCCGATCAGGCCCAGAGCCTCCTCGACGAGGCAGGCTACGGCGACGGGTTCTCGTTCTCGCTGACCACGTTCCAGAACCCCCGCGGGTACAACCCGGCACCGCTCCCGACCGCCCAGACGATCCGGTCGAACCTCTCGGAGGTCGGCATTGAGGTCTCGATCGACGACCGGCAGTTCTCCGACTACCTCACATACACCAGTCAGGGGAACCACGACGCGACGCTCGCCGGCTGGTACACCGACAACGCCGACCCCGACAACTTCTGTTACGTCCTCCTACATCCGCAGACCGATGTGCCGGAGGAGCAGGATTGGGTCTCGTGGGACACGGAAGGGTTCAATACCTCGAACAACGCCGCGTGGGCTAACAGCGAGTACATGAGCGTCGTCGAAGAGGCTCAACGGACCACGAACCAAGAAGACCGCGCGGAGCTGTACCGGGAGGCCGCCCAGATCGCCCACGACGAGGCACCGTGGGTGTTCATCGACTACGCCGACGAGGTCCGCGGCGTCTCCAACCGCGTGAGCAACTACACCGTCGCCGCGATCGGCGGCCCGTACCTCGAAGCGGTCGAGCTCGAGTAGTCGACACCGAGCACAGATTTTTTGACCGTCCCGCGCGCCCGTTTCCCTGAATGGTCTCCAAACGTTTCGTATTGAAACGGCTGCTTATGCTGTTTCCCGTGCTGTTCGGGGTCGCGACGGTGGTGTTCGCTATTCTCCACCTCTCGCCCGGCGATCCCGCCGTGGTCATCGCCGGCGAACGAGCGAGCCAGGAGTTCGTCAACCAGGTCCGCGCCGACTTGGGGCTCGACGACCCGCTCTGGCAGCAGTACGTTCGCTTCCTCGGCGAGGTCGCGACGTTCGACTTCGGTCAGTCGTATCAGGTGAACCGCGGCGTAGCGGTGAGCCAGATCCTTACCGATCGGCTCCCGATCACGATCGAACTCGCGCTGCTTGGCCAGTTCGCCGGTCTCTTGTTCGGACTTCCGCTGGGGATCCTCAGCGCGGTCAAGCAGGACACGTGGACCGACCACCTCACTCGCATCGGTGCCTTGAGCGGAATCAGCGTCCCAATCTACTGGAGCGGTCCGCTACTCATTCTGCTCTTCGCGCAGTTCCTCGGACTCCTCCCGACCAGCGGTCGGATCGGCTCCGAGTACTTCGTTGAGCCGGTCACAGGGCTCATCCTCGTTGACACGCTGCTAGCGGGGAACATCGCGGCGTTCCAGTCCGCGGCCGTTCATCTGCTCTTGCCCGTGGTGGTGCTCGGCATCTATCAGATGGCGTTGCTCTCGCGGATGATGCGCTCATCGATGGTGGAAGTGCTCCGCCAAGATTACATGCGGACCGCTCGGGCGAAGGGGCAGGGATCGAAGATCACCGTAATGAAACACGGGCTTCGAAACGCCTTCATCCCCGTCATCACCGTGATCGGTATCCAGTTCGGATCGCTGCTCGGGGGTGCGGTGCTCACCGAAACCGTCTTCGAGATCAACGGTATCGGAACGCTCCTCGTCGACGCGATCAACCGTAGCGACTACCCCGTCGTCCAAGGAACAGTCCTCGTTTTTGCTGTGTTGTACACGCTGGTCAACCTGGGCGTTGACCTCACGTACTCGGTCCTCGATCCCCGTATCGAACAATGAGCACGGAGACACAGACAGAAACCGTCGACCGAAGCATCGCCGAGCGGCTGCGCGCGAGTCCGTTTCTCTCGCAGCTCCTCTCGAACCGACTCGCGATCACCGGGATCGTAATCATCGTGGCCGTCGTCTTGATCGCGGTCTACGCGCGTTTCACCTACAATCTTAGCGAACTCATGGCGACTCAGTTCGGGACGAATCCCGCTGAGTCCCCGCCCAGCTCGGAGTACCTCTTTGGAACGGACGGGCAGGCTCGCGACATCTTCCCGCGCGTGATGTACGGGGCTTGGTACGCGGTCCTCTACGGTACTGTCACCGTCATCGCTTCGACGTTCCTCGGAGTGAGTCTCGGAATCGTTGCGGCGTACTACGGCGATCTGACCGACAACGTCATCATGCGGACGATGGACGTCCTGTTGTCGTTCCCGTCGCTACTGTTGGCACTCGCGCTCGTCACCATCTTCCCGGAAGAGTTGGGGCTGTGGCGAGCTGTCGGGGCGCTGACGCTGGTCTACACCCCTCGGTTCGCCCGCGTCGTCCGCGGAGCCGCACTAAAGGTACTCGAAGACGAGTACACAGATGCTACGAAAGCGCTCGGCGCGACGGACCCGCGGCTGCTCGTTCGCCACGTCCTCCCGAACTGCCTTGCGCCGATAACGGTCCAGTCGACGCTCAACTACGGGCTTGCGATCATCGATATCGCCGCGCTGTCGTTCCTCGGATTCGGCGCCAGCCCGGGGGAGCCGACGTGGGGGATGATGCTCTCGAACGGCGTCGAGTTTGGGTTGTTCTCCGGGGCGTGGTGGTGGTCCTTCTTCCCTGGTCTGCTGCTCGCGCTGACGGTGCTCGGGTTCAACCTCCTCGGTGACGGAATGCGCGACGCGCTCGACCCTCGGATGCGAGAGACCGTTGACTGACCGCGACGGACGGCCGTCTGGACTAACGGTCGCACGGTGGGTCGGCATCGGCAGCCTCCTCGGGGTCGTCGTCGCGGGCGCGCTCTTCCCGTTCGCCGGGGCGCGGCGAGCGACCGACACCTCGTTCGCGCTCGGTGTGCTTCTGTTCGGCTTCGGCGTCGCGACGTGGGGCGGCGCGGTCGGGTTCGGCGACTCAATGTCAGCGGTTCAGAGCCATCTCGGCGGCGAGTCCGGATGGAGCCGTGAGGGCGCCCGACAGGCATTCGCCGTATTGACTTGGGTCGGCGCCGGCTGGGCGGGGACCGCAGTCGCGGCGTCGATACTGTTCGTCGGTCTGTGAACGCGACCTACTCCGACATCCCGTCTCGACGGGACTGATCCGCTGTCGGGAGAGGCCACGAGTACCCTCAGATCACAGCGATTCGATCGGATGTATACATACTGAATGTGCCCCGACCGGTTAGCCCGACTTCCGTCCCGCCGCTTCTCGCGAACCGTCACCGGCTTTCGTCCGGCTCTCCGGCCAGCGCCTCGTCACGGAGCTCGCGGCAGCGCTCGCCCGCGACCTCCAGCTCCGGGACGGGCGTCGGGTTGCCGTCGGCGTCGACGGCGACGAACACGAAGTACGACTCCGTGGTGAGCTCGCGCTCGCCCATGCGCGGGGACTCGCGATACGCGCGGATCCGCGTCCGGAGGCTCGTGCGTCCGACCGCGTACACGTACGACTCGATGACGCAGGTGTCGCCCTGCGGGACGGGCCGCTTGAAGTCCAGTCCGTCGATGTTGGCCGTGACGCAGGTTTCGCCCGCGGCGCGCATTGCGGACATCGCGCCGATCTCGTCCATCCACTTGACGACGTTGCCCCCGTGCGCCGAGGCGTAGTTGTTCGTGTGAGTGGGCTGGACGCGCTGGCGGTTCTCGATGTACGTGTCGCTGACGCTTGGCATACCGTCCTGTGGCGCGGCCCGGTGAAAAGCCCGGCCCCGGCCCCGACCGCCGGCGGCCCGCGCCCGCCGTCCGGAGCGATTCCGACGCTACTTCCGCAGTTCCCAGACCTGGATACCGTCTCCGTCCGCAAGCGGTTCGCCGTCGAATCCCCCTTGGACCGACCACTGATCGAACGGCGACTGACGCGCCAGCAACTCGACCTGTTGGGGCGGAAGATGCGAGAGGGCGAACTCGTCGCAGGCGACGACTTCCCCGTCGGCGTCGAGGAGCTCCTGCTCCGTGCGATAGGTCTGGGACACCTGATCGGCGATGTCGGCTCGGGAACGGCCTCTCAGCGTCGTCCCCTCGTATTCGACCTCGCGAACCGCCTGCCACTCGCCGAACGACTCGGCGATGACGTCGTACCGGGGGACGTACACGTCGAACAGGAGTCGGCCGCCGGCCTCGAGCACGTCGTGAAACGCCTCGAGGGCAGCGAGCTGGTCGTCGACCCGTTGGAGGTTGCACATCGAGTTGTAGGGAACCAGCGCCAAGGCGTACGACCGATCCGCGTCGACAGCCCGCAGATCGGCTTCCCACACTGTCGGCGTCAGACCCTCGCTGGCGGCCTTCTCCCGGAGGATATCCAGCATTGCCGGCGAGATGTCGAATCCGTCGGCGTCGACGCCGTTGCGAAGGAGTTCGAGGTAGAGCCGTCCGGTTCCGCAGGCCCCCTCCAGTACCGGCCCGGCAGCGCTCGCGGCCGCATCGAGATAGAACGACTCGTCGCCGATGTCCCCGTGGTCGTGCGTCGCCTCGTAGAACGCGGCTAACTCCTCGGAAAATCGGTTCCCTTCGGCCATACCGACGAACAACAGCATGAGACGGAAAAATCCCACTGAAACTGTGGGTTATTTTGTTGACACGAACCCCGGCGCACAGCCGTCCGCGCTCCTCGGCTCCTGCCGGGCGTTCCGGAGGCCCCCGACGCCGACACTCGCGACGATTATCGCGCCCGGTAATTGCGCCTTTACTCCTAAGTACGCCGGTTCTATCGGTTCGCGTATCGAATGTTCAACGTAATTACCGCGCGCTACGGCCGACGGGTCGGGGCGGCCGTCCTCGGGACGCTCGCCGTGACGCTCGGGTTCGTCGCGCTCTTCGCGGCCCACGTCTCGGCGACGGGGACGGCGGAGGCGGCGACCGCCTCCCTGGTCGGGGTCGGCATCATCGTCACGCTGAACCTCGGCCTGCTGGGCATCGTGTTGATCGGAAACGTTGCGGTCGAGCTGCGGCGCCTGACCGAGACCGCGGAGGCGGTCGGCCGCGGCGAGTTCGACGCCAGCGCCACCTCCGACCGCGGCGACGAGATCGGGCGGCTCTTCGAGGCGTTCGACGAGACGCGGCGGTCGCTCCGGGACGCAGTCGCCGAGTCCGAGCGGGCCCAGTCCGAGGCGGAGGCGGCCCGCGAGGAGGCCGAGGAGCTGTCCGACACCCTCCTGACGCGCGCTGAGGAGATCGGCGGCGCCATGGAAGACGCCGCCGAGGGCGACCTCACGCGGCGGCTCGACGCCGACAGCGATGTCGACGCGATCGAGCGCATCACGGCCGCGTACAACGAGATGACGGGCGGGCTCTCGACGACGGTCGAGGACATCCAGGCGTTCGCGGGCGACGTGGAGGCCACGAGCGAGGAGATGGCCGCGGAGGCCGACGACGTGGCCGCGATGAACCAGGAGGTGGCCGCCGAGATGCGCGAGCTGGCCGACGAGCTGGACGCGCAGACCGAGCGGTTACGGGAGACGGCCAACGACACCGACGACTTCTCCGCGACCGTCGAGGAGATCGCCTCCACCACCGACGAGGTGGCCGGCGACGCGAGCGCCGCGGCGGAGCTGGGCGAGAAAGGCGAGGAGCGCGCGACCGAGGCGGTCGAAGCGATCGCGGCGATCGCCGACCTCCTTGAGGACCTCGACGACCTCGTCGCCGGGCTCGACGACCGGATGGACGGCGTCGCAGAGACGACCGACGTGATCGCCGACATCGCCGAGCAGACCAACATCCTCGCGCTGAACGCCTCGATCGAGGCGTCGCGGGCGGGCGGCGACGGCGACGGCTTCGCGGTCGTCGCCGACGAGGTGAAGGGGCTCGCCGAGGAGACCCGCGACTCCACCACGGAGATCGAGGCGACCATCGGCGAGGTGACCGACGACGTGTCGGCGGTCGCCGGCGAGATGGACCGGACGATGACGGAGCTCGACGAGACGACCGCGGCGGTCGAGGCCGCGGGCGAGGCGATCGAGGAGCTGACGGGGACCGTCGAGGACGTCGATGTCGCGATGGGCGACATCGCGCGGGCGACCGACGAGGGCGCCGAGGGGATCGAGTCGGTCGCGGCGCGCGTCGAGGCCGTCCACGGCTCCGCCACCGACGCCGCCGACCGCGCGCGGACGCTGGCAGAGACCGCCGACGACACGGCCGAGACGGTCGGCGACCTCGCGGAGACGGCGACCGCGCTCTCCGAGCGGACCGCCTCGCTCACCGAGCGGCTCGACCAGTTCGAGACGCGGGCCGAGGGCGCGGCGCCGAGCGCGACCCCCGCCGGCGCGTCCGGGTCGGCGACAGACCGCGGAACGGCGACCGAGGTCGGGACGGTGGCGGACGGCGGAACGGCGACGGACGGTGGAATGGCGACGAACGGCGAGACGACGGACGCCGCCGGCGACGCGGAGACGCCACCGAACGGCGCCGCCGGCGACGCGGGGGTGACCCGATGATCGAGCCGTCGACGGTGCGGTTCGTCTCCGCGAGCGTCTACGCCATCTCCGCGCTCGTGTTGTTGGGCCTGGCGCGCCGCAAGCCTGCGGCGCTGCGGCGCTACTGTTACCCGTTCGTCGCGGTCGTCGCGATCGCGGGCGTCGGCGTCGGGCTGTGGGGCGCCGGGGTCGGGACGTTCGCGGTCGCGAGCGGGACGCTGGAGGGCGGCCAGCTCCTCACCGACTACGTCGCCTACCCGTTCCTGTTCGGGTTCGCGGCGTTCGTCTCGGGAGCAGGCCAGCGCTACGTGGTCGGCGTGACCGCGCTCACCGTGACGATGCGGCTCGGCTACGACTTCGCGGAGGTGTTTGAGGGTCCGCTCGCGCTGGCCGGCACCGCAGCGATCCTCGTCGGGTACCTCGTCCTCCTCGGCGTGTTCTTCGGCCCGCTCTCGACGGCGGCCGCGCGGCAGCCGCCCGCCCGCGAGCTGTTCTTCAAGAAGACGCGGAACCTCTCGCTGTTCGCGTTCGGCGTGTTGATCGCGTGGGCGATGGTCAGCATCGCCGGCCTGCTCGATACGTTCACCGCGGCGGTCACGCTGGAGTACCTCGATCTGCTGCTCCGCGTCGGCTTCGCCGGCTTCGTGTTCGCGAACGTCGAGACGCTGGCGGCGGAGACGGAGTCCAGGGGGGACGCTGGAACTGATACCGGTGAGTCGGCGCCTCACACGGTGCCGGGAGCAGGCGTCGACTGAGGTGACGGGACCCGCAGTTCATAGAGAGTGATTCTTAAAAGATCGCCAACAAGATTAACGAGAGCGGATGCGTGGCTAGTGGATAACAATATTATAATTGCATGATAGTCAAAGACAACACGCTTAGGAGTGTGCATACTGACACGATTCGACAATATACAGTACTCAATAGCTCAAAGCACGTAAACAAGTCAGTGCGCTTAGTTTGGTCGCGTTAAGTCTGGCGTGGCGACGAAGATTTAACATTTTTTGTACACAATTAGAATAGATGACTGAATTATTAGCGTTCCAACAGGATATTTTGTACATACGCCCTTATGAAGTACATTGTTGGTGAGAACACTCCGGATTGATGAATTCGGTAGATCGATTCTTTTACCCTGTTTTATTCCCGTTCTGGTGAGTCCAGACACCGTGTAGAACTACGACAAGATCGCCCGACAGCTCGACACCAACAATGTTCTACGCAAGAGCGTAGGCTTTTTTCGGTACTGGGTATCACAGACCCGCATGAAGTCCACACGAAAGGCGCTTCGCGACGATGACATATTTAAAGACACCTACGAGCGCCTCAACTGTGTAGACTGTGAGAAGGTCCTGAAGACAACAACCGATTCAGAAGCTGTGTTTGATATTCGGACGTGTCCAGAATGTGGCACCGAGTACAAAGACCTTCGCTGACAAATGCTGGCGCTGTGAGTGGTGGTAATGCGGGAAACTGCATGGGAGCTCTCCGCTTTGGGACCCCCAAGGACACACCGTACGGCGATCGGTTGTGTATTATTTTCACAGCGTATTTTTTGGTAATATCTGGTTAAATCTTCTCATACCATTAGGCCGACTGGGCTGGTGTAACCCGTATGAGCATCCGAACCGCACTCACCATCGTGTGGCTTGGATCCCGGGATGGAATACACATTGAGTGTCGCCACTGCGGGACCACGTTGGAACGGCCGCGTTGTGACCAATCTCTCCGGTTATTTGTGGTATCTCTTTGAGCAAGTCGATCGTCATACGGTACGATGAATCGAGGTAAATTCGCAGACAGTGAAGCGAAACGAGTGCATAGTCGGCGAATCCGCCGCCACCGTCCGGGGCGGCAGATTCGCCTCCATCGCCAGTAACTCTTTGAGCAACCGGTACAACTTCCTCGATGAAGCAGAAGATTTGGGTGATGAACAACTGAAGCCTCCCGCTTCAACTCCTTTGATTTAGCGGCCCACCTCGCTGCTGTATGGCGATTCAACATAGCCGTTGAGTCGGCACTGATCAACGCCATTGTCGACGGGCTGTTTGTGGAGTGATCGAGGCGCAACGCTGCTGTCCGATCAGACTCCTAGCTTCAGTTGACACTCTCTTGTGAATGCTGTGTTAAGAGGGTGATTCTCGCACGCTCCTCACACAATAGGCTCCGCTCAGTCGAGTGCTAGGCGGGTACTCCCGACCCGGGTAACAGACCGCGCCGGGAGACCTTAGCCACACATGTCTTCAACACCGTGTGGCCTCACACACAGCCGTGGACTGCTCAGGCCTACTGCTGTGGATCGCAACCAGCACACCTAGTTGAGTTTGTCAGGATAAAAAACCTCCGAGAGGAGGTAATTGAACCCACGTCGGTTTGAGCTGTCTACCGGTGAAACGGTGGAACTCAGGCCTCCACCCCTTTGCCTTTCGATGAGTCAAGCTCTCCACGGGTTAAGCCGCTCGCTATCGCCTTGCTTACCTCTTAAGCGACATATGCCCATCTCCCCCGCGACCGCCGCCCGGCTCCGCTCTGCTGTGGTGCGAATCGGAATACAGTTCCCACAACCTGCGGTACGTCGTATATGAGCCGGAAGGAGGCCGCCGAACCGGTGCTCTCGCGGATGCCCGTCGTGGAGCGGCCCGCGGGGCACGTCCCGTTCAAGCGGAAGCTCACGTGGACGGCCGGCATCCTGATCGTCTATTTTTTCCTGACCAACTAGGGTGTCATAGAATATTTGCCACGACATTTATTTCGTGAACTCATAGTTGAATCAGCCGATAGGATATGCCTGCGTATCGAGCATCAATGGTCTGTGTGAGACGGTAGGTCTCCCGAAGCGTTTTGCATCTCGGTGAATTACCGGGAGATATGGCACGAGCTGATTCTGGGAATTCGGACCCTCCTGAACGGGAAATCCGCTTAGTGAAGAACCCAGATGGCCAGTGGACGGCTCGTGATCTCCGTGTCGGCGTGACTGCTCAAGGTAAAAGCCGGGACGTAGCACTTGACAATCTTGATGCCGTCATTGAGGCGGTAGAAGGCGATGGCGGGCGGCCTCCAACCGACGAGGAGATACGTGACCTCGGTGTTGATCCTGAAGTCGCTCAATCACAGAGCGATGAGCTTCCCGATGTCTTATAGTAGCAATGGTGACGCGGGACTTTTCGGGTGAAGACGTGTACAAAGTGCTGGAGCGACCTGAAAGGTGTTCACTCGAAGGTACTACAGAAGGTCGTGCAACGGCTGTACGACAACCTCTCGACACTACGAGGGCGCAAAGAGAACGGCTACCGCGTCGGGACGCTCAAGTGGAAGGCACCGGGCGAGTACCGCAGTTTCACCTACAGTCAATCCGGCTTCAAGTTCAAGAACACGGGCGGTCGGACGCGACTGTGGCTCTCAAAACTCGGAGAAATACCGCTCACCTTCCACCGCGACCTCCCCGACGACGCCGACATTAAGACCGTCACGGTCAAGCAAGAACCTACCGGGAAGTGGTACGCCATTCTCGGCATCGAGACGCCCGACGACCCGCCGGAGAAGCCGGAGAATCCCGAGAACTGCGTCGGCATCGACGTGGGGATTCTCAAGTACGCCCACGACACGGACGGAACCGCCGTCGAATCCCTTGACCTCTCCGACGAACGCGAACGTTTGGAACGCGCACAGCACGACCTCTCGCGGAAACAGCATGGGTCGGACAATTGGGAGAAACAGCGTCGGGTCGTGGCAGAACGCCACGCCGAGTTGAAGAACAAGCGCCGCGACTTCCTTCACAAGCTCTCGAACTACTACGCTCGGGAGTACGACTTCGTGGCTGTCGAGGACTTGGACGCAAAGGGGTTGGTCGAACTACCGGGCAACTCGCGGAACCGGGCAGGTGCGGCGTGGGGAACATTCCTGCGGATGCTCAAATACAAGTGCGAACGCGAAGGAACGTACTTCGTTGCTGTGAATCCGCGCGGAACGACGAAAGAGTGTGCGTCCTGCGGCGTTTCGACCGAGAAACCGTTGTGGGTGCGCGAACACTCCTGCCCGGCGTGTGGGTTCGAGGCTGACAGAGACGCGAACGCGGCGTTGAATATTCTTTCTCGCGGTGTGAAGAAGCGGTTAGGAGCGGGACGCTCCGAATTAACGCCTGTGGAGACTGCGCTCCCTGTGTCCTCGGTTGTGGATGCAAAGCGCGTCGTGAAAACAGGAAGCTCCACCCTCAAGCGCGAGGGCGTCAGCCCGAGCGGTAGGGTGGGGTAGTTCACCGGTGAGATACGGCCAGATGTTCGGTTCGGTGATCGCGCTCAGTCCTCGCGGAATGTAATCGTTCAGCGTCGAGAAATATCAACGCTTCCGCGAATATCGCACGACGGGTTGACCCGTGGGGAGAGAACGTTCCGCTTGACAAGGCGGAACGCGATGACTCGCCTCGGGATGGGAGCGGTAGTGACACCGCCATGACTCACCGTGAGACGAGCGTACCAGCGCAGATGACGCTCACGGCGTTCCAAGAGCCGAAACCCTCTACCAGCGACGACTGACTGGTATTCCCCATGCGTGAGAAGCTTCGCCGTTTACGTCGAGGAGGATGTCACACTGCGGGCTGTGTGCCTGTTTCCAGCGCCCGGTTCAGCACACTTCAACGTGGACCGGCTCATCTTCAGAGTACGCACCTGTCAGCGATGGTCAGCAGGCGAGTCAGCGCGAACGGCGTACTCGCATGAAGAGAACGGTAACGCCGTGTGTGCGTCGGTAGGTCGAAAGTACACCGTGTTCTCAGGGACGATATCTATACGCTCACGTTTATATTAGTCACTGAGACGACGTATGGTATGAAAGATATTTTACTCCAACACAGCCTCTGGATCGGGATTGTATTTGCTGGGGTGCTCGCTGTGGCTCTTGTGTCGAAAACAATTATGAGATCGGAACTAAGCACATCGCCGCCGTCGCACTACCGCAAAACGGCGCGCACAACGGTCAACCGTGTCCATGGCTATGACGACCTTACCGATCACCAGCAGGCGTTTCTCCGCGAGTGTGCTGCTGATTTTCTTCAACGCGGGTATGATCTCAACGCGCAGGTCGACCGGCTTGAGGTGACCACCTCAAACGGACCACGGGCGTGTCTCACAATCACTGAGGACGCCACAATCGAGATGCTGGCGTACGTCAAGCCGGACGGCTGGCAGCGGATCGACCCTGTCTCTGCTCCCGACACCGAGTCTACGCTCAAAGCAAAACAGAAGCGGCTTAATGAGCACCTTTAATTTCGTTCTGTTTCACAGCTATCCGCTGTCCGTCTGTGTCGCTTGTTCCGAAACGCAGCGGCAGTGTCGCTGGGACCGCCACAACCAGCCGCACAACACGCGAGATCACCTCTATCCGCTCCCGGACGCCGACACGACAGCCGCGGTCGACCGGAACTGCGCGACGGATCTCTCCCGCGTTGTCGAATGAACCGTGCTGCCATGGGTCGACGACCGGGTCGGCGCGCCGCGGGAGTCGGACACGCGGTAGTTCCGCGGTGACGCCACGAATCGTCCGACGTCGATGTCGCGCTCGGGTTCCCGGACGACCTGTCCCCGACAGAACGGTTCCGTCAACGGAACCGGATTGACGCGGACCTCCAGAGTCACGCGGACGCCTTCGTCGACGTAAGCGACATCGACAGTCTTCCGCTCCCGATCGCGCACGCCGCCCTCTAGGACGGGATTCAGGTGGTTGGAGACAACCGGGACCTCGAGACCTATCGCAAACGAGTTGAGGCCGAGTACGAGGGACCGCCACCGAGCGAGAGCGCGATCGCCGAGAGCTCGTCGATCGGCTCGCTCCTTTCGACTACATAATTCGCCAACACCCGAATTATATAGTCTCTTCCGCTACTAACGGGTATGCCTGCCGACGAGCCGGGCGATGAGTTCGGACTCGCAGAGCGGTTCAGCACGGACCTCGACGCCGAGCCCGCTGACGAGCGTGTGTACCAAGTCGCGCTCCAGCTGTACGACCCGGCGGGCATGTCGCAGATCGCGGAGCGTGCCGCCTGTGCGCCCGACACCGCGCGGCGACACCTCAAGCGGCTGGCCGACATCGGCGTCGTCGAACGCGTCTCGGCGTCGCCGCTCACCTTTGCCCGCAACGAGTCGTACTTCGAGTGGCGACTGCGAAACCGGCTCGAAGCCCTGTCGCGCGACGAGCTTCAGGAGCGGCTGGCCGAACTCACGGAGCGCGAGTCGGCGTTTCGCGAGCGCTTCGACGCGGAGTCGCCGACCGACGTGGACGCGTTCGACCACGCAAATTACGACGACATCGAGACGGTGTGGCTCGAACTAAGCGAGTGGCACACCGTCAGGGAACGGATCGACCGGCTGGAGGCGGTTCGCCGCGATCGCGGTTCAGAATCGTCTCGTGAGGAGAACGCCGCGTGACCGGGTTCGACCGCTCGCGGTCCGTTGACGAGGCGACGCTTCGCTACCTTGCCCGGGCGTTCGGCCGGCGATCCGAGGTACGCCAGACCTCGCTGTTCCCATCAAACAAGCCAGAGAGCCTTATCGTGACGCTTGACGCCGAGTACTGTCCCGAACTCGTCGACGGCGTCTCGCTCGAACTCCGCGCGTACACGAACGGCGACTTTCACGTATCATATCACGAGACGGGCGTCGGCGACCGGCAACGGTGCCGCTGGGACCGACACGACCAGCCGCACAACACGCGGGACTACTTCCATCCGCTCCCGGATGCGGCCACGGACGCTGCGGTCGACCGGGGCTACGCGACCGACCTCACGCGTGTCATCGAAGAGACTGTGTTGCCGTGGGTCGGCGAGCGGGTCGGCACGCTGTGGAAGGGGGGCACGATCTAATTATGTGGGGGATAATATTATCGCGTTCATAACGCTCTCAAGCGCGATATCAAAAGCACATATATCTGTGCCAGCAACATATATGTGTTCTTGGGACGAAGCGTAGCGTATGACAGACGAGCCACCGTCCGCTGACGGCCCCGACGAGTTCCCCACCGGGGCGGAGCTGCCGGACGAACCGCTAACAGCAGCCGACGTCGAACCGTTCGCCGTCGATGACGACGACTTCGAGGACGTCGACGAGTTCGCGGCCGCAGAGTGGAAACACGAGACCACTGCGGACGAGCGAATTCGCGCGGTGATCGACAGAACGACGACGCCGAAATCGGCGGGCGACATCGCAGCGACGGCGCTCGTCTCGGAGACGAAAGCCAGGACGGCGCTCAACAAGCTCGCCGAGGAGGGCATCGTCAGAAGTCAGCAGACGGGCTCCGGGAAGCTGTACGGCCGCGACCCGGAGTGGCATCTGCTTAAACAGATCCGGCGACTCGCCGGGAGCGACACGCTCGTCGACCAAATCCAGCGAATAAAACGGGAACTCGCGGCGTACGAAGCCGAATACGACGCGCCCGATCCGGAGGAGCTCTTGGTTTCGGACAGGGACCTTGATCAGGACGAACTCGACGATATCTCTCACTGGCGGACGGCGAAACGAGAACTCAGCCACCTCAGAGCGGCGTACCGCTTCAGAGAAGCAAAAGAGCGGGCGTCCACCGTGACCGAACCGGGAGACGGACGGACGGGGACGCAGACGACCTCCGCCGGCGATCGGCTCCCACTCGAGTAATGGGGCTGGGGAACGGTTCGCCGATCGATTCGGACGCGGTCGATGCGAGCGTGGAACAGGTGCGCCGACAACTCGACACGGGAGTCGTCGACATCCGATTCCGGTATCAGAAGGGCCACCAGTTCAAACAGCGGGACGGAGACGACGTCAGAGCGGCACGGGTCACCGTCGCCCCCGGTATCCACGAGCGGGGCGGGTACTTCGATATTCAGTGGTGGGAGAACGGAGACTACAAATACCACTATCGGGAGGACGGACTGGAGTTCAGATTCGGGCGGGAAGCGGCGAACGAAGCCACCCCGAAGCCTGTCCGGCATTTTCATCCGCCACGCGATCTCGACGCACATCGGCAGTCTCGTATCGGCGTTGAACGACCGCCCGAACTCGTCACGATCGCCGCGTTGAAGACGTGGTGGACGGCGGTCGAAAACGGTGACGAGAGCTTGGTGAACGCGCAGGACAGCTTGCTGTAGTCTCGGAACGCCTCCACAGCCGGTCGGCCTTCCCGGCCTATCCGTGTTGTCACCGATCACCAACCCACTCACTGTCAATCCGGGAGAGTGTTTTTTGTCGGCGTTCACCGATACCCCGCCATGGGTCTGTACGACGACGTGCTGGTCGCAGATGGCGTCAGACTGCCGAAGTTTCCGGCCGACGCCAGTCCGTCCGATATCGAGTGGCAGACGAAAGATATCGGCCGGCCAGCCATGCAAGCGTACAAGCTGACCGCAGACGGACGACTCCTGCGACGCGAGCGGGAGTTCCGTGAAAAAACGGCCGAGGAAAAGCAGACGGCGGCCGCCGATCACGGCTTCGACTCGTGGGAGGAGTACGTCTCGTATTGTGAGGACGCAGCCCCAGATGAGCGCATCCAACGTGGAATTGGTTTGGGAGCGCCGAACGCCCAGACCGTCGACGAGGAGTTTTGGCTCGACCACAATATGCACGGCAGCTTCGAGTTTCACGGGCGGAGCGACGACATCGAAGACGGATTCCACTGGTCGTACGAAGCACGGTTCACGCGTGGAGCCCTCGACGCGATCGTCTTTCTCGGCGAGCGAGGCGGCGGTCACCCCGATGACTACCGGCCCGACGCGCCTGTCCGCGTCGAGTTTTCGTGACGAGCCCAGCCGAACGTGGATTGCGAGGTCAGACATCGCGTCGGGCACGTCGTCGTCACTGAATGCGAGAACGTGCCGACGGCAAACACCACCTCCGGGTCGTTTCGTGGGGCTGGGCGTCGGCGCCGCAGACACCGTGACCGTGGGGCCCCCTCGAACTATTCCTCTCCCGGAGAATCAGTCCGTGTCGTGAAACACACGGTCCAGTCGCTCACGACGGCGGTTTCGATTCAGGAGGCGTGTCTACTCGTCGATCACCCAGGGGGCGCGTCGTCGACGGTCTCGGAGGTCGGCGTCGATACATCCGAGAGGAAATCAATGAGCACGGACGCGAGCGCCGGAACGAGCAGTCGGCGTAGTCCCCCGAATCAGCACGGTTTCACCGATACTGAGCGAAACACGGACCGACAGGTGTGCCACTCGTTCGGTGTCTGCCCCGAGAGCGCGGTCGCACAGCGCGTCCGAGATCCAAAACCACGCTCGCAAGCAGCGACACGCACGCTCTCGCTTCGGTGATGACCAAGCGTGAATCCGGGGCGTCGTCGGTGTCACGCTCCAAGACACCCGAAGCGGAACGTATCTCTCATTCCCGCGCGTAACAGGCGCTCGATCGGACGCGACAGCATATTTATGGGTGGTTCCGACGTAGTGGCTCGTATGTCCGGGCTCGGAGCGGACCTCGATGCCATCGCGGCCGCCGGCGGCTACGACGACACCGACGCCGTGGTCGAGGAGGCCGTCCGCGAGCTGTTGCGCCGGCGTCCGGAACTTCGGCTCTCGCTCGCGGTCGAGAAGTACCGCACCGGTGCGGTGAGTCTCAATCGGGGCGCTGAACTGGTCGGCGTCTCGATGGAGTCTTTCAAGCGCGAACTCACAGATCGGGGAATCGACCGGGAGGCCAGATTCCTGGACGAGTCCGCCCGCGAGGATCGCTTGGAAACATTTCTTGAATAGATCGACGGATGTCGCTTGCCTCGGGTCACTCGCCGGCCACCAAACGGGTTTGTCCCTCGCCGTACTGGTGGACGACATGGCGGGAGCGAACCACGGGGAACCGCCCGTCGAGGGCGTGGATGTGGCCGCGATCCGGCGGTATCTCGCGGCGACGGACGTCCGCTTTGCGGTTCTGTTCGGCTCGCGAGTCCGCGGCGACGCCCACGAATCGTCCGACGTCGACGTCGCCCTCCGGTTCCCGGACGACCTGTCTCCCACGGAGTGGTTCCGCCGACGGAACCGGATCGACGCGGACCTCCAGCGCCACGCGGACGCCTTCGTCGACGTGAGCGACATCGATGACCTTCCCCTCCCGATCGCGCGCGCCGCCCTCCGGGACGGAATTCGACTGGTCGGAGACGACCGGGACATCGACGCCTCTCGCGAACGGGTCGAGGCCGAGTACGAGGAGACCGCCACCGAGCGGGAGCGGGATCGTCGGGAGTTCGTCGATCGGCTCGCGACGGGAGAACTATAGATAGTCGACGCGGTTGTCGGAGGTGCTTGCTTCTACCCCGCCATACCGCTTGAACGGCGACAGTCCGACCTCCCACAAGACTACGGTATTACGAGGTGTATTACTAGACATGAGCAAGTACACGCGTATCACTGAGAAGGGCCAAGCGACGATCCCTCACGAGCTCCGCGAGAAGTACGATCTTGAGCCCGGTGACGAAGTCGTCTGGCTCGACACCGACGAAGGGATCGTGGTAAAGAAGCGCATCCGAACTGGGGGACGCGGGATGCTCGTTCCCGACGACACCCCGGTGGAGAAACGCGAAGAAATCGCCGAGGAGTTGGGCCAGCGTCTCCGTGATCGCCGCGACCGTAACTACGAGGACACCTGAGGTGGCGACGTACACCGCCGACACCGTCTCGCTACTGGCGTATCTCGTCGACGCGCTCCCGCACGGGGCTGACCAGGTGTTCGCCGAGGCAGAAGCCGGGGAAACGGTCATTGAGGCACCGAGTACGGCCCTCGCCGAGGTACTGTACTCGGTCTCTCGCGACAAGGACGTCCGCGGGATCACACTCACCGGGACGCCCGAAGACGCACGGCAGGCGTTAGTCGAAAACGGGCCGGTCTCGGTCGCCCCCGTCGACGAGCCGGAGCTGGCAACGTACGCGCAACTGCTGGGCGAGTTCAGCATCCACGACGGGCTGATCGTCGCCAGCCACCGCGCACGGGAGACGGACGCGATCCTCACGACCGACGCTGTCATCCGCGACGCTGGGTACGAAACGATCTGGAAGGCAGCGATCCGCGAGTAAAGCCGTGGATTCGCTCGTATCGACGCCGTCACATCGTCCGACGACCGACCCGACATCGTCGCTTTGACCGGCACCGAACTCGAACTGGCGGTTGAGACCTGTACTCGTACGCTGATGTGATGCTTTTCACGCGGATCCCTCTCTCCTCGACGGTCGGCGCACCGTACTGTGGTCGGTTTCCGAGCGATTCCCCTAGAGACCCGGTCCGTACTGCTTTGAGACGTGCGGCCCAGCCGGTTGCAATGGCAACCACGAAGTCTCACACGACCAGCGCGATCCCACCACCGCCGACAATTGCGAGTGCGCCGAGCGCGAAACACACCGTCGCGAACGGGACGCGCTCGACGACCCGCATCAGCGCGTCGATGGTGAGGTAGCCGACGACGGCGCTTACGCCGAGTGCGACCGCCGCGGGCACTGGTGCGATCCCTGGCAGCCCGCCCGCGCTCGCAAGGGTGAGGGCGGCCGCACCAACGGATGCGGGAATCGACAGCAGAAAGGAGAGCCGAAACGCGGTCGGCGGGTCGTAGCTGCGGAACAACAGCGTGCTTGCGGTCACGCCTGACCGAGAGATGCCGGGGAGGATAGCGAACCCCTGTGCACTGCCGACAAGAATCGAATCGACGAGTGACGGGGTCTCGCGGCCACCCATGCTCACCGTGTCCGAGGCCCGCTGGAGGAACCCGGTGATCACGAGGAGCACGCCGATGACGGCGATGAAGACGCCGCCCGTGAGGTCGCTGACGAGATCCACGGCGAGAACGTAGAGTGGGATGCCGACGACCCCGGTGAACAGCGACGCCACGACAATGTACGTCGCGATCGCGTGGTCGCCATCGTACGCTGTCTCGGGCCGCCACCCGGGGAGTGTGTTGAGGATAGTCGCGATCTCATCACGGTAGTAGGTTGCGGCCGACAGCGTCGTGCCCAACTGGAGAAACAAGGCGAGTTGGACGGCGACCGCGGGATCCGTGCCGACGAGCGTGAGCACGAGCGAGAGGTTCCCCTGACTCGAGACGGGAAGCCACTCGACGACGCCCTGGACGATCCCGGCAAGTATCGCGACAAGCAGCTCCGTGGTGGTCACTACTCAACCCGGACACGGGCACTCACTTAAGCGGCCGGCTTTGGGCGAGTGAACCTGCGGCGGCTACTTGTCGTCTGAGTCGTCGCTTGGATCGTTACCGGGCGTGTGCTCTTCCTGCGGCTCAGGCGGTTCGAGCGCGGCGAGAAAGAGCCTGACTGGCTGAGTCTCGCGGAGTTCGGTCCAACTCCGCCGCTCGCGGATGGCGAGGGCGCCGGTGATGAGTGTGACGGCCGTCAACGCGAGTCGGGTCGTACCGAGCGTGCCCGCGCCGACGCTCGCTACCCCCACGAGTGCGCCCGCAACGAGGAGTCCAAGGCCGGCGACGACCGCGGGCTGCTGGCGGGTGACCGTCGCGCCCGTCTGGACGGCCCCGGCGACCCGTGACTCTCTGACGGCAGGTGCGAGACGGTCGATGGTCGCGTCAAGAAGGCGAATGGCCGGGCCGACCGTCCACGTCTCTCGGAGGTCGATCACGATCACGTCCGGGTCTGGTTCAGCAGTCAGCCACCGGTACAAGTACGAGTCGCGGACCGCACCGGCGAGCCACTGTCCTAGCCGGCCGAGTCGGGAGCCCTGGACCGCTCGTTGGACGGTGCTATCGCCCGGCAGCTCCTCCGAGTCGGCCGTGTTTTCCATCTGTGAGTTCATTGGCCTGTCACGCGTATGGGGGTTACGACTCCGATGGGCCCTGATGCGAGTGCGGTATCTGCTGGGTCTCTGATCAGCCTCCCACGCTGACGACGGTCGCCTCAATGACCACCGTCCCGAGATCGAGAGTCACGGTCGACCCCTGCCGAAGCTGCTCGCCCTTGAACGTGAGCCCACTTGGCGTTTCGCGGAGCTGCAGGTCGGCGGTGATGGTTACGTCGCGGTTGATCGGGTGATCGACAACATTGACGCTGCCGTTCTCGCCGGTGGTGATGATAAGCGACGGCTCTGTCTCCACGCTCGTAATCCGGGCAACCGTGGTGTCACCGGTGCGTTCAACCATCCCCGGCTCAATGGCGTCTGCGAAGTCCTCGCGCACCTCGTCCATTCGAAGGGTGACCGTCCGAGTTGTCGTTGCACCGAGGCCAAACTCTCCACCGACCTGTTCGATCTGGCTGTCAAGTGTGTACTCGCTTGCAGGGAGCGTTACTGTCTGCCCGCGTCGCACCGGCGTGCCCCCGAAGCGAAGCCGGTCCTGTTGGCGGTGGGCGGTGAGCGTCGCCGCAACAAGGAGCTGCCGGGTGGTCGGCTCCCCGGTGGCGTATGCGGTCACGTTCTCGATTCGAGCCACTGTGCGGCCGCTCAGCCGGATTTCGTCGCCCGGCGTGACTGCCGCAGCGGTGCCCGCATCGACGTGACTGGACAGCAGCACGCGCTGTTGGGTGGTCGCGAGCGCGTCGCTGTCGCCCACGTCACGAATCTGACCGTTGATCTGATAGCGGTCGGTGGTGATATCGAGTGTACGGCCGAGACGGGGTGGTGCACCACCATAGGTGAGACTGTCCTGACTGTTGAGTTCCCCTTCGAGGGCCACACGGAGGATGATCCGCGTCTGATTGCCCTGCGGTGTGAGATGAACGTCCGTGATGCGGAGCGTGGACGCGCTGTCGGGGCTGTGGGTGTCACCCTCCTCGATTGCGTCAACGATGTACGGGGAGACGGTGCCGACATCAAGTGTCGCGTAGGTGGTGTCCGTCTCCGGTGCGGGTGCAGGACCGTCGGTGAGGACGAACGCGGCGCCCGCAACGACAACGGCAGCGATCAGCAGAACGACGAGCGCGTCGATGACGTTGACGGCCCCGAACAGCCGCCCCTCGTCGTCGATCAACTCCATGGAGATCCCTCCAAGCGCAACATTATCATCGACGACCGGCGCGCAGGTAAAAAGCGTACCCGTTCGCCGATCCGGCACGGGAGCCCGAATCCGCAGGATTTTATCGGTCCTGCGAGACGACTCGGCCATAATGGGTCGCCTGCGGCTCCCGCTCGTGCCACGTGCGATCCGGCTGGCAGGGGTTCTCGCGGTTGCGGCGACAATCCTCTACTTCTCGGTGGTTACACCGCCCGGGAGTGGCATGATTCGAACCGGGCCGTTCGGCGTTCTCCCGTACAGCACATGGCTCCACGGGCTGGCGTACGCCGGCCTCGCGGTGACGCTTGCGTACGCGTTTCAGGATTCGGCGTGGCGCGACCGGACTGTGCTGGTCGTTGTGTTCCTCGTCGCCGTCGGGTATGGCGGGAGCATCGAGCTGCTCCAGTCGACGCTGGACGCGCGAACCGCCGATGTCGGCGACCTGCTCGTGAATGCAATCGGGGCGGCCGCCGCGGCCGTGTGTTGGCGGGTGCTCACGCGGTGGGTGCGGTTCTATCGTGTGCGGCGCGCAGCCGACCTTGAGACACCAGTGCGGTGACCGGCCTGCCTTTTCGCCTGAAGACAGAGGCTGTGGGCAAGATACGACTCAATCAGTCGGTTCAGCAGTTTTGCGGTTCAAGCAAGGCCTGAATGGGAGTCAAGCAGAACAATACAAAGCAACTGGATCGGTTAACGACAAGTATGCGATTGAACAGACGAAAGATGCTGATTGGGCTCGGCGGGGTCAGCGCAAGTAGTGGAGCGCTTATGGGCACGGGTGCCTTCACTTCAGTGGAGGCAGAGCGGACCCTGAGTGTCGAGACCGCGGGGGACGCAAGTGCACTGTTGGGACTGGAATCAACTGACAAGCCCAATGGGGAGTATACCGAACTCACCTCTGAAGGCACAGTTGAGGTAACACTTGATACTGTGAATAAACATGCAGTGACGACAGTCCGAGATGTGTTCCGAGTCACCAATAAGGGTTCTCAACCGGCATTTGTGTATATCAAGGACGACTCCGAAAAGGTACAGTTCTCAGGGTTTTCTAGAAAGGGGAGTCCAAGCACTGGCCTAGTCAAGGACTCACCGATCAGTACGCTTCCCGGCCCTAGAGTCATCGAAGGGCCAGAAAATGCTCTCCGGGTTCCTGTTGGGTTATCCTTCCGCGTAGATGTCGAAGTCGATACAACCGGTTCAACAACGTCACAGACGCTACTGGAGACCGTAACGATCGTAGCCCAAGCCGATCCGCCCGCGGGCAGTCCCTTTGATGATTAGATTTGTCATTCCTTGTGGTCCATAGCTAGAGGATGTAGAGAGTGCGGTTTGGAGCCGGCGAGTTTCGCTGAGTCGACCGTGGCACCAGTTGTCAGCGTGAGTTTCTGTTATCTACTTCTTCGCGGGGTTGAGTGCGTGAGGAAGTAACATACTTTTCTCTTGAGAAGGCCGGTTCAGGGAGCGATTGTAGAGTTCAAGCACTGCTTGAACCCGAGTGTTGTTGACATCAACCCGTGCTCGTCTTCACCCGTTTCAACCACAGGCAGTGCCAGAACACACAGCGGCGTGGTGTAATCACTCCCAGAAGCGTGTCAATCGGCTCAATACAATGACACAAGGGGGTAATAGTCTGATGTAGAGCGACCATGGGAACCCACGGGATGTCCCGCTGGTGCCTATGGGTCGCACGCGAACACCGACGAGGTCAACTACCAATGGCAAACCGACGCAAGTTCATCACCGGATTGGGCGCACTGGCGGCAGGAAGCGCAGCTGCAGTAGGCACGGGCGCGTTCACGAGTGTGAGCGCAGACAGGAGCGTATCTGTTGATGTGGCCGACGACTCAGACGCGCTTCTGGCTATCGAACCACAGGCCACTCCGAACGGGAACGAGTACGCCTCGGTGAATTCCGACGGGACGGTTGAACTCGACTTCAGTGAGACCGACGTTGGTGGCGGCGGGCTAAACCGGAACGCGGAGACAACCATCCGCGACATTCTGCAGGTCCGAAACCAGGGCACGCAGGACGTGATCGTCGGTGTGACGGGGCTGCCTGAGTTCATGAGCATTTATACCGACGACGGTAGCGTCGCCGCCAATGGTAACAGCACGTCGCTAAACCAAGACTCGTACGACCCCTCGTCGGGGAACCTTGCCCTCGTCCGCGTCGGCGAGACGATGGAGGATATCGGTGTCATCTTCCGACTGAAAGGCGAAGACGCTGCGCCGCTTGAAGACTTTAGCGGCACGCTAACGTTCAATGCCGTCGCCGTGAGGGATCTCAACAATCCCGGTCAAGTCCGGAGCCAATACGATATCGACGAGATCGCGAGCGACCCCGAACCCGGGACTGGGACCAGCGGACCGGACTCGCTGGTCACCGCGGAGGTCGACGACGGCGCGACCACCACGATCACGATCAACGTCAACGACAGCATCGTCAGCGGTGACTTCCCGGCGAACACCACTGGGTTCGTCGTTGAGGCCAACCTCGACATCAGTTCGGACGGCTTCGGCGAGAACCCGAACGACGATATGCGACTCGGCTATGCAGGGTCCGGAACGGGCCTGCGGTCGGGCCAGACCACCGATGGTGGGTACCTCCGCCGGAACGTCGGCACCAATGGGAATAACGACCGGAGAGACACCACCGAGGAGAGTCTTGACGGGTTCAGCGCATCTACGATCTCGAACCCCGACGGCGACGGGTACGAACTCGAGATCGATTGGGATGCGGTCGCAGCCGACGATGACTCGGATCTCAGCGGTGTGCCCTCCGAGTTCCAAGTTAACGAGGTGTTCATCCGTGACGGTGGTGGCGGCGTTGCGCAAACCTCCGCGAACTCTGTGGCACTGGGTATCGGTGAGACCTACTCGACCAGCTAAGTAGCCACAAGTCTGCGGCCTCTCCTACGACAGCACGCGACCCCTTGCGGTCGCGGCGTGGGCCCCGCCCGCGTGACGGCGGTTCGACTCCACCGGTGGGTTCCTCGGCGCGGTTTAACGGTAACGAGCAGAATTCCACGGGTCACCGCACCCGTGGATGAATGCGACAATCGCCCGAGTTAAACCGAATCATTAACTCCCGCATCCCAACGTGTTAGTTAGTGGAGCAGACGTTCAAGTATCGAGTGTACCCGACAGAAAGCGTGGCGAGCGAAGCTCGCAGACACATCAACATCTGCCGGGAAGTGTACAACCACGCACTCAGAATATACGACTCTGCCCCAAACGGCGACAAGCCAACGTACACCCAACTCCAGAACAAACTCCCTGCGTGGAAACGACAGTGGACAACGTGGAGTGACGTGAACTCCAAGTGCTTGCAGATGGCCGTCCGACGCATCTTTTCGAGCCTGAGTGTTCTCAAGTCACTCAAGTCCAAGGGATACAACGTTGGGAAACTCAAGTGGAAATCACCACGAGAGTACCGCAGTATCGTGTTCAACCAATCTGGCTTTGACGTGGATAGTAACACGGGCCGAACCGAACACGCCACTTTGGAACTCTCGAAAATTGGCACGATAGATGTGGACTACCATCGCCCACTTCCCGAAGACGGCAATATCAAAGAAGTTCGTCTCAAGGAAGAGAAATCAGGAAAGTGGTATGTGTCGGTCGTTGTTGACCACGACCCAGAACACCCCGAGAAACCCGCTGTCGAAGACATCCGCGTTGAAGATACCGCAGGTATCGACCTTGGCATCCTCAAGTTTGTCCACGATTCTGACGGCAACGCTGTGACGCCGTTGGATGAGTCAGAAGACCGTGAGCGAATCGAAAAACGTCACCGAGCGTTATCTCGCAAGCAACACGGCTCGAACAACTGGGAGAAAGCGCGAGTCAAACTCGCTGAAGCCTACGAACGGTTGGCGAACAAACGCAAGGACTTCATCGAGAAACTTGCTCACTCGTACACGACACAGTACGACGCCGTGTTTTTGGAGAAACTCAACGTTCGCGAGATGCTTAAACAGGATTCGAATGGGCGGAACATCGCGTCTATGTCGTGGAGTGAGGCCATCAAGACGTTCGAGCGTCACGGGAATAAGAACGGTTGTCACGTCGTTACGGTTCCACCAGAAGGAACAACAAAGCGGTGCGCTCGGTGTGACGTTGAGTCTGACAAAGCACTCTGGGTTCGTGAACACTCGTGTCCGGGTTGTGGGTTCGAAGCTGATCGGGACGAGAACGCTTCGTACAACGTTCAGAAACTTGGGATGGACGAGTTGGGTGTGGATTACGAGGTGGATGCGGTAGTAGGTCTGGGAGAGGCCGAATCAACGCCTGCGGAGACTGCGCTCCCTTCGGGTGCGGACGTGAACGACGAATTGTCGTTCCGTCTCGTGCCTGCAAAGCGCGTCGTAGAAACAGGAAGCCACGGGTCACCCGACCCGTGGTAATTCACCTGTGGGAAGATGTCACGACAGTTTTCTCTCGTCTCTGTCGCGGCCCACAGCTGTCTCAATTTTGATAATCTTGACGATGTATTATTATACTCTACTATACCAGCGATAGTATACAGACGAGTTTATTAGTGTACCATGACCTCACACACCACTCAACGCCTCCGAGAGATTACTTACAGGCACTTAGCAACTGCTTTGTGTGCTATGTGTCTCCTACTCCTACTCGTATATACCGGGGTTGGATCTGTAACGGCAGAGGAGACAACAGTCAACATGACTATAGATAACGAAGACGCTACGGGTGGGGCTGAATTAGTCGTCTTTGAAGACCCAGAGACAAACATTACAGTCACGGCAAATACTCCGATAGATCTACTCGAAATTCGTGTTAATGGTGACATCTACCGTTCATACCGGCCAAACTCCACCCAGTTTGACCGCTCTCTTACACTTGAGTTAGACCCTAACGAGAACACTGTTGAGACAATTGTGAAAACGGACGGGATAACAACGATACAAACCGCCGTAACAAAGCATACCGCAGCGCCCCGTGTGCGATATACCTCGCCGTTCTCGACAACGATCAAAGGGGGGCCAAATAGCACAGTAAACGTGACGAGTGGACAGGTTACACTAGCTGGTGATCTCCATACGATGTTAGATGTTGAGCGGGTTCGAATTGAACGAACCACTGACTACGGACCCGGTGAAAATAGCTCTCAAGTCGACCGAAGAATCCATCGCATTTCGAATCCCGGGGATTCATTCTCGCAAGAACTGTTACTCGCAAACGGAACGAACGAGATTGTAGCGAAGTACACGGATAGTCGAGGCCGCACAAACACCGATCGGTTCTCGATCATTCTTGACGATGAAACTGACCCGCAGATTGAGTTCACAGCTGAAAATGAAAGCTACACTGACACCGCCCACGTTAGTGGAATAGTCCGAGATGAGACTAAACTCACGCGCGTTGAAATAAATCGGACCTCCAATAACGGGTCACAGGTACTGCTGCTGAGTGGAAACGCAAAGCCAAACCCAGATATGCTGAAATATGAATTTGATACGACAGTGGATTTATACGATGATAACGATGATAACGAGTTTCAAATCACAGCAGAAGATGCTGCTGGGAACATCCGGAATAGGACGCTTTCAATTCGGTATGATCCTGAGCCAGATGTGAGTGTTACAGAGGCGACTACTAATGTAGAAACAGAAACAGTCCGCGTTACCGGGACAGTTTCGGATGCAGAGATTGGTCAGGTTACGGTTGAGACAGTTGACACACGCACTGGTGAACGGATGGACCTCGTTCGACCGTATTACGCAGGGGGCTTTACTGATAAAGTGAATATTGATCAAGAGCTCAAAGCCTCTCCTGAGAATACACTGGTGTACGTGTTGGTCAAGTATCGTACTGGAGAGTATACAACAAAAATCACGCCAGACGTCCCAGATACACAACAGGACACAGACGCTGACACTGACACAGCGTCTGCCACTACCACAAACTCAACAAATTCTACGGAAACGAATACGACGACACAGAACGCACGCAGTGAGGACACAGGTAACAAAAGCGTTAGCGGTACAGATGGTCCCAGCGGGGACGGGTCACCATCGGACACTGGGTCAGAGTCTCCGACGCTTCTCCCAATTCGCACACGTGATGCTCTTGGTGGAATCGTTATTGTGGGAGGGACTTACCTACTTGGACATTGGGTTTGACATCCTCCCCGCGCTAAATCAAAGGGGTTGAAGCGGGAGACTTGAGTTGCTCATGGCGCAAATCTCCCACTTCAACGGGCAAGTTGTGCCGGTTGCTCAAAGAGTTACTGGTGATGGAGGCGAATCCGCCGCCACCGTCCGGGGCGGCGAATCCGCCGACTACACACTCGCTTCCCTCCATTGTCTCCGGATTTGCCTCGACAGAGGGTGTCATAGAACAGTTCACATACCTCTGTATAGCGACCTGTATCAAGAGTGGCTCCAATTTCTGACGCTATTCTTCGAACTCATCTAGACAAATATTCTCTCGTGTCCCCTATGATAACAGTTCTATGACAACCTTACCGTCACTATACTGGTTGGAAATACGAAACCGCAATTCGATCGCTCTACGAGTAGACTGAGCTCAAGAAATTAATTCGCTGATGTCAGTCCTCAAGTCCGAAGTCAGCAAGTGAGTGCGTATGATGCCATACAGCGACCACCTCGTCAACATCGAATGTGAGGACGCCGTCTGTCAACTGAATCTTGATGACCCCGTCTTCGATCTCTGAATCGTGGAGATGCATCTCCAGCGGTTCATCAAACTCTGAAACTGCGAGCATTAGTTCACCCTTTTCTTCCAGCTCCGATTGGAGTTCCGCTGTTTCAACCACCATCGTACTACTGAATACGGGTTTAGAAAAAGTAAAGATTTGTTTCTTTCCTAAAAACCTATTTTCGTAGAAGATGTTAATTGTCTGGATACCACAAGACCACTATCGTTGGATCTATGCTGTTGGTCACGTTTGTTACGTCTCAATCGGCGTGTCAGATAAATTGAATCACCAAATTAATCGCTCTGAGGGCGTCATAGAACAGTTCACATACCCTCTGTAGGGCGATTCGTATCAATAGTGGCTCCAGTTTCCGACGCTATTCTTCGAACTCAACTAGACAAATACTCTCTTGTGCCCCCCATGATAACAGTTCTATGACACCCTCGCTATGACAAGCAATCGCTTCGTGAAAGTCTGCGTGAGTTCGGGATCAGACCGCTGATCAAGCACCGCATCTTCGCACCGTACGACCACGCACACAACATCAGAATCGACGATAACCGCTACACTCAGCGCTCTAAGACCGAAATCGTGAGCTTAGCTTTCAAGCGCTCGCTCGGCTTCGCTGTATAAGCGTGGTCCTGGTTCGGTGAGTTCTGGGGAATCGCGCTGGTTCGGCTGCACCGTGGGCTTCCAACTCGAACGTCTGTGAACAGCACCCGCCCGTGAGACGCGACGCTTATTAGGATGTGCCTGACACGTTGTAGCGATGGATACCGGCTGGCAGTATCGGATCGCGAGCGTGGGGGGCGTCGCCGCGCTAGTCACGGTGGCTGTGATGCTCGTCAACAACGGCACCGTCCAAGCGGCCGTGTCAATGGTCCCTGTCGTTGGGCGGCTACCCGTTGACCCGCCGGCGGGCGCAGAGTTCGTCATTGAGGTTGTACTGACCGTGGCGGTGGTGGCGGGCGCATTCATTCCCCTGTACAAGCCACGCCCGCGGCGGATCCTCGACATTATCGCGCTCGCGCACAAGCGTGTCTTTGTGGCCGTGTTCGCCTTAGCGACGATCGGCTACTTCGATTACACGTACAAGGTGCCGCGGCTAACACTAGTGTTGATCACGCCGATGCTACTCGTCATCCTGCCGGCGTGGTTCATCTGGCTGCGCCGCCCGGAGGCCCGCAGCGAGCGGGCGATTGTTGTTGGGGATGATCCTATCGAGATTTCGCGTGTCGCTGAGGCTGGGCGTGAAACAGATCTCGCGCTGCTTGGATATCTGTTTCCAACACGGCCACAAGGTCACTTGGGGGAGAACCACGGAGCAACAGACGCCGATATGATGTCCGCCGCAGATGGTGGCTACCGGATAGAGACTGGCCTTGATCAGTTGGGTGGCCTTTCTCGGCTTGAGGATGTGTTGGTCAACCACGACATTGACACCGTGATCCTCGCGTTTGGGGAGACAGACCGGGCTGAGTTCTTTGGCACGCTTGACGCCTGCTATGAGCACGGAGTCGCCGCAAAGGCCCACCGCAATGCTGCCGACGCTGTGCTGCTCGCAGAGGACGACCCGGGCGTGCTCGTTGATATTGACATCGAGCCGTGGGATATCCAAGATCATCTCGTCAAGCGAGCTTTCGATGTTGGGTTTGCGGGGATCGGACTGCTTGTGCTTTCTCCGGTGATTGTCGCTATCGCCATCGCGATCAAACTGGATGACGGCGGATCAATACTTTATGAGCAGGAGCGGACAGCCGTATTCGGTGAAACGTTTGACGTGTACAAGTTCCGCTCAATGGTCGAAAACGCTGAGTCGGCGACCGGCGTGAAGATCAGTGATGAGGACGAAGGAGGTGTTGACCCTCGAGTGACACGTGTTGGGCGGGTGCTCCGCCAAACACATCTCGACGAGATTCCACAGCTATGGGCAGTGTTATCGGGGAAAATGAGCGTTGTTGGGCCGCGGCCGGAGCGCCCTGAGATCGATGCCGACATTCAACACGGTGTCGATGACTGGCCGAAACGGTGGTTCGTAAAGCCCGGGCTCACCGGCCTCGCACAAATCAACGACGTGACGGGGAAGGAACCGGGCCGGAAGATCCGATACGATCTACAGTATATCAAACGACAGTCATTCAGCTTCGATATGAAGATCGTAATTCGGCAAATTTGGAAAGTACTCGCGGATACTATGCGTCTCGTTACAGAGAGCTCGAAGTAGACTACTGGATTACCGCCCTGTGTCATGTCCTACTGGAGCCTCGGAAATCGTGGTGGCTTGCAACGACCAATCACTGGCAGAGAAATCAAAAACCGACAGCACTTACAGTTGAGCTATAGAGACCTCTTATGAACACACCGACAGGTCAGTCGATACTTGTGACCGGTGGTGCCGGCTTTATCGGAAGTCACCTCGTCGAGACGCTGGTTACTGACAACGACGTCACCGTTCTCGATAATCTTTCGAGCGGCCGTCGCGAGTGGGTTGCTGACCAAGCGACTCTCATTGAAGCCGACATCCGAGATTCAGAGGCAGCGGAAGAGGCAGCCGCGGGAGCAGACCTCATTTTTCACGAAGCAGCAAACGTGAGCGTTGAACAATCCGTCGAGGAGCCGGTGGACAGCCACGAAGTAAACGTGGATGCGACGCTCCAGCTGCTTGAATGCGCTCGGAAGGAAGGTGCCCGATTTATTTACGCGTCAAGTGCGGCAGTATACGGAACTCCAGACTCGGTGCCAATTCGAGAAACGGACCCGAAGGCACCAGCGTCTCCATATGGATTAGAAAAGCTCACCGCTGAGGAGTATTGTCGGCTCTACAACGAGCTGTACGACGTAGAGACGATTATGCTTCGGTATTTCAATGCGTACGGACCGCGCCAGCGCGGTGGGCAGTACAGTGGTGTTATCGATGTCTTCCTCGGGCAAGCGCGTCGTGGAGAAGATATCACCGTTCACGGAGACGGCGAACAGACGCGTGACTTTGTCCACGTCGACGACGTCGTTGCCGCAAACTGCCTTGCCGCGGTGAACGGAACACCCGGAGAGGCGTACAATATCGGTACCGGGAAGAGTATTAGCATCAAAGCTCTCGCACAGCTGATCGTTGACACAGTTGAGTCAGATTCGCGTATCACCCACGTCGCAGCTCGTGACGGAGATATCGAGCGAAGTCGCCCATCAATACAGAAAGCTCGTGCTGAGTTGGGGTTCGAGCCCAGCCGATCGCTTGGGTCTGAGATTGAATCCCTCTGTTGAGGAATCGCTGCCCAGAAGAGAGGCAAGGCGGCCAGCGAGGTTGACCCAGCAGTAAGGTTTACGTGTTGCCTGAAGACGTCTTTCACGCCTGTGCGCTCCTTCGGCCGTCGGCCGATGGCGAGTTCCAGCTGAGCGAGGCCGTGGGGGTGTTGGTGCGGGCGGGCTACGAGGTGGCGACGGTTCGGGTGGGTGAGCGGGTGAACGTGAACACGTCGGAGGATATCGAGCGGGCGAGCGAGTTGGTGCGCGGAGAGAGAGTGGGACACAGAAAAACGAGTGTTGAATATCTCCAACCCCTTGTATATATATTTCCTTAGGGCATAGGAGATTCTATGTCGAACGAAACGGACGCTGCCGATCCGAACGCTCCCTCGATGACGCGAGGTGAGCGAATTCGTGCGGCCGCGCGAACGCTCCGAACGCCTCGAACCGCATCGTGGGTCGCCGACGAGACAGAAACCACGACGAAGACGGCCCAGAAGTACCTCGATCAGCTCGTCGAGGATAACGTTTTACAGAAGACCGACCGCGGGAACCAGACGCTCTACTGCGTCGATCAACTGATGGCGACCTATCGCGAAGTCGCGACCCTCCAGCGCGAGCACGACCGGGAAGAACTCGCCGACACCCTGGAGAGGATGCGGGCGCGGATCGCAGAGTGGGAAGCCGAGTACGACGTCGAGTCGCCGAGCGAGCTCCTTGCGAGTATCGCCGAGATCGATACCCCTGACGAGGCCGAGAGACGGCGTGCGATCGCCAGCGAGTGGGACCACCTCGCTGACCGGTTGCCGGTCGTGAAGGCAGCGCTCAAAGAGTACGATTGGGCGACCGATAGAGACGTGGTTCCGGTCTGAACGATGGGGTTGCCGGGAACGATCGACGCGTCCGTCTATACCGGGCTTCGTGACGTCTTAAATCGACATCCCAAAGTTACGACCGTTGGTTTTGCGCCGGACAGTATCTCGAAAGAATACATTCGGGCGAGTGTCGCTCCCGACCGGGTTGAGCCCCCTACTGGTCCAGAGTCCCCACTGCTCGAAGTGGAGTGGCGGTTTCGACGAGCGACGGAATCCTATCGAATCCACTACGCAGATCCGAACACGGGCTTCAACTGTGGGTGGCACCGCGACGAGGATCATCCGGATCTAGGTTCGGTACATTTTCAGTACGAACACCGGAACACGGGGGAATCCGATCGGATACGCGCAGAATTCACGAAATCTGTTCCGACAGAGATTCTGTGGACTGCGCTTCAGCGGTTGTTCGAAACGAAGATTCCAGCATACACGTCGGACCGATAGATGTTCGCCTGAGTAACGCCGCTTTTAGCATCGACAAAAAGGGCAGCTGGTCGTATCGAAACCGGATAGCGGACCGCTCTATGTCTCGGAGGAGCCGAACCAACGGATTGAGTGACTCGTGTGTGTACTGGCCGTGATATGGACGCGGTCATCCCGCTACCGGGCCAAGCAGTCGACTCGACGAGCTGACGGCGGACGGACCGAAGGGACTCGTCGACGTCGCGGGGCGACCTCTCTTCACGCACGTCTTCGAGACGGCGTCAAGGAAACAAACGTCGTGACTGAAGCGAGTGGACGAACAGCGTTACTAAGTAGCACGACGCCAGATCCAACGACATGAGCAGCATCGATCTCCCGTCGGACGTGTTGGACGCAATCGCGGCACCACCAGAGGATCGCGAACCGATCGTCCGGCAGGAACTCGCGGTGTCGCTGTACCGGGAGGAGTATTTGTCCTTCGGAAAGGCACGAGAGCTAGCCGGTCTTTCGAAGGCGGAGTTCCATCGGCTCCTCGGAGAACGCGGGGCGGAGCGACACTACACCGAGGAGGATCTCGCGCTTGACGTCGAGTACGCGCGAGAATGACGGTCGTCTCGAACACGTCGCCACTGTTGAATCTGGCACTCATCGAGCGGCTTCACCTGATCGACGCCCAGTTCGGTGAGGTGGTCGTTCCGGCGGCGGTCTGAAACGAGCTCACAGCCGGCTTTGACGGCCGTGACCGTATCGAAGCGTTCCGCGATCAGGGTGGGATTCGAGTCGTGTCGGCGGAGCCAACCGACCTCCGAATCGAGTTCGAGCGGGAACTCGATCGCGGAGAGGCCGCGGCCATCGCGTACGCCGTCGACGTCGACGCGGACCGAGTACTCATCGACGAGCGTGAAGGCCGGGCGACCGCTACGCGTCACGACGTACGTCGGCCAAGGGAGAGTACCAGCTGAGCGAGGCCGTGGGGTTGTTGGTGCGTGCGGGGTACGACGTGGCGATGGTTCGTGTCGGTGGACGTGTGAACGTCAACACGCCCGCGCACGTGGAGCGGGCGGCGGAGTTGGTGCGTGGGGAGTGAGAACGGTCGTTCCCACGGATCTCTCTCGACGGAAGGCCGGCATGAGATACGCCACGATCGGCCGGACCACGTGTTTCAAGTCGCTGCTCGGCCATTCCGTGGTATGGGAGTCGTTCGGGATCGCGAACACAGTGACGGCGCACCGACGATCGAGGGAACGGGAATTCGCGTCGAGGACATCGCTTCAGCGTACGAACACAGCGGGTACAGCCCTGACGAGATCACACAACTGTACCCCGATCTCAGCCTCGGCGACGTCCATCGAGCACTCGCGTACTACTACGACCACATCGACGACTTTCGGACCTCGTCTTCGGAGCCCGCCTCCGCATGACGCGGCCGCTGTACTGTGACGAGAGTATCTGGATCCCCGTCGCCGATGGTCTCAGTCGTCGCGGGTGGAGCGTTCACACCGCGAGAGACGAAGGAACGGTGGGAGAGTCCGACCGAGAACAGCTCCGGTACGCGGTCGAACACGACTGGATTCTGCTGACCTTCGACGACGATTTTCTCTCACTCGTCGAAGGGGAAGAGATGGAACACAGCGGAATGATATACGTCCGACAGGCCGGACGGCGGATCGGTGACGTTGTGAAAGTCGTCGACGAGCACCTACAGAACCGTTCGGAAGACGCTCCACCGGTCCAGTATCTGTGACGTCCATCTCGAAGGACCGGATCGGTGTGGGATCGGTCGTGTACTCGTGTGCCTGCTCCGGTTTCTTCGCGACGACCGCCTCGTCCACCAGCTAGACGTCTCCTTTCGCGAGCCGATCGATGAACTCGCGCCGGTCCCGTTTCCGATCGGCGGCAGTTCGCTCGTATTCGGCATCTATCCGTTCGCGGTAGGCGGCGATCGCTCGTTCGTCACCGACCAGCCGAACTCCTTCCTAGAGGGCTGCGCGTGTGATCGGAAGGGGAAGGTCCTGAATGTCGCTTACGGAGAATCGAGGTGAAGGGCGGGGTTTTAGCCTTACAACTTCCATAATTCTAGTGTCGCCGAATTATTTAGTTGATAGGGAGAATCACCGTGCGAAGGCCGCAACTCGGTGGGTTCACCGACGACCGACTGAAGGGGCTCGTCGACGTGGCGGGGCAACCCCTCCTCATGCACGTTTTTGATGGTTTTTTGTCATACCCCACGGCGTCAGCACAGTAGTTCACAGGCCAGCCAGCAGATCGCCCAAGAACCCACGAATTGAGTCGTTTTGAGGGGTTTTTACACAGAATATCCGATTAGGGGGTCAATTAGTGGGTTGTAACGTATATAGAACTTAGATGAGTGGGATATTGCTGAAAATCGCATGACGTAGGACCGTTACCGGGTTCAGATACGACTGATAATAGTAATAATAAGAACCAACTCACGACAGGTGTGAGTACCGTATCGACACCTCCCAGCACGGAGGCGCGTCTCCCCACAACCCCGGTGGACAGATCAGCATACTAGCCACTGAGAGTTCTACTGAGCGTCACGACTGGTCACTGCTACCGTTCCCATGGTTCGCAACTCACCGGACAGACAAAGTGCTGGGTACACCGAGCGTTGAGTAGCACCTATGTCAGCGACCACGGTTGTCGTCCCAGCGTACAACGAGGCAGGCCGGATTGGCACAACGGTTGCAGAACTCCCTGATGAGCACTCAGTGTTGGTGGTTGATGATGGCTCCACAGATGCCACTGTCTCGGAGGCTCGATCCGCAGGCGCAACTGTCGTCGAACAGCCACACAATAAGGGGTACATTGCTGCGTTAAAGCGAGGGTTTCGCGAAGCCAGCACCGACATCATCGTCACCTTCGATGCCGATGGAGAACACCGACCGGCTGACATCAAGAAACTCGTCCAGCCGATCGCCGCCGACAAATTGGATCTCGTGTTGGGCGCGCGCTCGACAATCCCCCGACCGTCAGAACGACTGTTGAACAAGTTGACCCAACTTCGGCTTGACGTCCACGATTCGGGCACTGGCCTCAGGGCGCTTCGCCGATCGCTGGCCGTGGAACTTGCACTCGACACCGCATGTACGTGTGGCACCTTCGTGTTGGAAGCCGCAGCACGCGGCGCACGAATCGGCGAGGTCCCAGTTGAAACGCGCTCCGTCCAGAAGCCGCGCGGGATTGCCTGGAAGCATGGGGCCCAGTTCTTTCACGTGCTTCGGTACCTGTTATCTCACAAAGCGCCTGATCAGGAGTTTGATCTCTAGGAAAATCCCATTACCGAGGATCAGATTCGAGACTTCCGATGGTCACTGTGTCTCTCTCAACCACCTCATCCACTGGGGACTCGCATACGGTTTCTCCTCGCCAGGCGCTGGTTCGATCGCGGCGTGGACGGAGTGATCCCCTCTGTGAACAGACTCCGTCGTTGGTAGTTGGCTCCCACCCGGTTCCCGATCGGTCGGCTACTGTAGCTCTCCGACGAGGGCGGCAACCGCTTCGTCGACACGGTCGCTCTCCACCCGGCCCTGCCAGAAGTCGATATCCTTGATGTCGATCGATTGGACGCCCCACGGAACGATTCGACTCTCGTCGGGTGTCCCACCACGCAGCCAACTCTCCTCGGGAATTTCGATCAGCCCGTCCATCCAGGATTTCGTCGTCAACGTCAGCGCGATATACTGCTCGCCGTGGAACGGACGGGTTTCGTGATTGGCAAGAATGAGCCACGGTCGGGCATCATCTTCGTCTTTGAACGGGTCATCACCGTAGACTACGTCGCCCCGCTCAAAAATCGGGGTTGCGTTCTCGTCGGTCACTGCTCGCTTTCCACACTTGGATGTGGCTTGTCGGGGGCGTGTTCGCGCCACGACTTCTTGTCTTCGTCACCGAGTTGCTCATTGAACAGAGCGGTCGCCCGTTCGTAGCCGCTATACCCGCCTAGTCGATCGTTGTCGTCAGTTACGGCCCAGTACGTTGCCTTGTGGTCGACCAAATCCCGATCCTTCAGCCGCGAGAGCGCAGTGCTGACAGCGCCTTCGTCAATGCCGATCTGGGAGGCGATTTCCTGCGCTTTGAACGCACGATCGTCGTGGGCAGCGAGAAACCCGAGAACCTGATCCGGGACAGAAAGGTCTTCGAGTTCATCCTCGCTCGTGTTCTCGAAGGTGTCTCGGTCGATGGACATCTTAGACTAAGATACGCCACCCACTGTGAAGAGTGTTAAGACTGAAAGCATTGAAGCCTTCGAAGACAATGATACAACACTGTCAGCGAGTAGAATTGACTTCATCCCACGCGTTAAGATGCGGGTATACAGTTGAACCATATATCACCGAAGTGTTTCGCCTGTGTGTGCCGGTCTGCTCAACAGAGATACACCAACGTCTCCAAGTCAACTTTGGCGGTGGATTGGAGTGGATACTGGTGTTCAGTCAGGCCGGTGGAGAAGTAATCAGACACCGGGTTAGCTCAAAACTAATAATCAGAGGTCAGTAGAAGACTCGGTAGCGGTTCACGGACGCTGTTAGGTACAGATAAAAAGAATTCTGACATATTTTGCGAGCAGGTGAGGATAGCCTGTTCACAGCAGAAAGTGGATCTACTCACCATGGCTCCGCCCCGAAGGTGGTTCCGCTGGTCTCTCAACTCCCGTCAGTGGGAGGGTTATTATTACTATTATCAGTCGGACTCGTGGCCCCATCATGGCCGCGACGTCTTGTGATTAGCCCCCTCATTAGCCCCCTGATACCCCTCATTCACGATCTGGCCCACTCATCTGACCCGCTCATTCACAAAATTCGCTCGAGAGCGGCGACGTCTGAGACAACAAACACACCAATCGACTCGTTGAGCGCCGATCGGAGACGACCAAATGTATACAACTAATCAGACATATCGGCGGCAACGCCTCTGGGTTGTGGAGGAGACACTATCCATCATGGAGGGGCTACACCACCCGCCACGTGGAAGGTCCACTACCCGTCGCATGGATGTTCCACCACTCACCACGTGGAAGTCATACCATCCGCCACGTGGTGGTCACACCATCTGCCGCGTGGAGGAGACACTACTCGCCACGTGGAGGTCACACCATCTGCCGCGTGGAGGAGACGCTACCCGTCGCATGGATGTTCCACCACTCACCACGTGGAAGTCACACCACCCGCCACGCAGAGGCCACACCATCGCCACGTGGAAACTACACTACCCGCCACGTAGAAGCCACATCCCCGCTACGTAGAAGTCACACTCCCCGTCGCATGGATGGTCCACCACCCGCCACGTAGAAGGTACACTACCCGTCGCAAAGACGGGCCACTCTCAGCACAGGAAAATCACACTATCCTTGTGCGGGTTCAGATGGGTACCGCCACGTCCGTTTTTGGAGGTCGTCGCTGTGCTTGCTTGGGAGTGTTCCAGGGAACGCAGACTTCAGACTCACAGAAAAATTACCGTCGATTGGCTCCTCGGTTTGGTGACGAAGCCATGAGATAAACGCAGTTTCGACATCAGCGTAGGTGAGCGAGCGATCGGGATCTGCAACGGTGTACGTCGCAAAAAATTCGGTCGCGGCCACCCGATCGCGAGTCGTGAGCCGGGGAGCATCCCACTCGGCGTTAGGCTGGTATTCAGAGACGGTGTCGCCGTCGTGTAAAAGAACCGTAGCGAACGCAAGCCCGTCTACAAGCCACGATGGCACAGCTGGCGGGTAGACAAACTCGAACTCTTCGAAACACGATTCATTCGTTTTGTAGATTCGCTGGGCGCCATCGGACGGCTTTGTGACAGTGAAGAGCCCATCACGATGAGAGACCTGCGGGAACCCGGCCGTGATCGTCTCGAAGGTGTCATCAGGGCTTGCGCGGGCACTGACTGTCCCGCCCTGATGGTATTCCAAGTCGCCTGTGGGCGTGAGTATCCACTCGCTCGTTGCTGGGAGTCGATGGACTGGCGCGTCAAGCGTCTTCGGTAGTCGCATCGATTTGGTGTACAGTCGCGTCTTCCCGTCGTCGGTCCGGATGAACGGGCGTTGGAGACAGTTCCGTGCCCGAGACGCAACGTCAGTTGTGTCTGTGAACACGGTGAGCCGATCAATTGTGGATGACTGATGGATGTCTGTGGCGACCGCAACCAAGTCGCCACGGATGAACGCTGGGTCCGTCAGGATGACACAGTGGTGTGTCTGGTTTGGGTACGCCGCCGTGAACTCCTCGAACGGACTAGCGTAGTCGTCGGTGACGTTCGCGCCCTGTTCGCGGGCCCACTTGAGGGCGGTTTGACCGAACGACGATTCAATCTCGAGTTCCCCAGCAGTCGGACTGGGATCCGATGGCGGCGGCGAGGCTGCCGGTGGCTTTGGCTCTCGCAATGTGTACTGCGGGGTGATTCGTGGTGGTGCGCGACCAAAGTGTTTCCACGGCGAGACATGGTACGTGTGGGCTCGCAGTCCACAGAACGCTGGCAAGAGTTCGACATCGAGGCGAACCCATGGAAGCACCCTATGTTGGGCGTACGTCGGTGTGAGTGGGGCCGCAGGTGGGTCATCAGAGAACAACGCGGTATACTCTGTTGGGGTCAGTGAGAGGTCGCGAGCAGACGCAAGTGTTGGGACCTTCACAACCGCGCCGTGTTCGCGTGTCACCATCGGAACGGGTGGCCCAGACAAGCGGGTTTCTGTGTGCTGTTGCCAGCCGTGATCGAAGATGAACGCACGGTTTGTCGTGAGATTGAATGCCTCAAAGGGGGCAGCTATATCGGGCGCATGCTGGTGATAGTGGGCATCACCGGCAGCCGTGTGGGTAACCACCGTAGGTGAGAAATCTGCGACGCGGAGGCTCACTTCAACGGACTCACCCTTGAATCGACTGACGATGAGTTGGATCGCATGTGGGCGCATACTGGTCGCAATCTTGAGGAGTTGTTCGAATGGGGTTGGCGTCGATATCTGCGCGCGCGTGACTGGGTGATCGCGTGTTGTGAGCAGTCGGTGGACGGGCACAGGGGTGACACCGAGCGGTGCTGGATCAACTTCGACCATCGTGATGCCGACCTCAAGTGGGAGTTGGTCGTTGGCAATACTGGCAAGTTTCTCGGTACGCTTTCTGGAGTGTGTGGTCGATCGCGACCGAAGCAGGTACCGCTCACGGTGGTGTCCAGACACCGCGAGCAACGTGACCGCGGTGAACCCCTCGTCGAAAAGCGCCCGATAGATCACCCGCGCGAGGAGTCGTGAGACGGGCGTGTCATGGTAGTCAGTTGGTGACTTGCTGGTGGTGACGAACTCAACAGCAGTCCACGGCGAAGCGGGATGGCTCCCCGTTGTAATATGTTTCATTCCGCCTCGTCGGTGTCAATCTCGACGTCGGCCACCGACGTCTCTGTGAGCGTTTCAGTAAGGTCGGTGAGTCCTTCTTCAACGCCCGGGCGATGCGGCGTGTCGATCTCCGGAGGGATGACCCAGTCGTATCCTGGGTAGTGCGGATTGCGGTTGTTGGTGCCGCCTTTCTTTGCGTCTTTGATTTCCTCGGGGAGTGCTTGGACGATGATCGATCCCGGTGGCGTGTCGTGGGCTGAGGCGGCGGTGTAGTAGTGTTGCGCCCACGTTTGGAGTGCTCCCGACGAGATGCGCGCGTCATCGCGTTCACAGATGAGTTGATCCGTGAACCTTTCGAGACAGCCACGGTGTCGCTTCATTTTGCCGGCGCTGTCAGGCGTATCCCAGTCCGGGGGATCAGAGTAGACGTCAATGCCACCTTCTCCGGTGCGGTACGCAACCGTTGCGAAATGAAGGTAGTTCCCACAGATTGGAATGTGTGGGAGTGGAATCTTTGTCCATTCTGCGGTGAACGTCTCTTGTTCGTTGTACGTCTCAATGACCGCTCCGTCTGCATCCTCAACGCGGTGAACGCCGTCGACCTCCTGATAGAAATGGGTGTCCCACGAGAACTCACCGACATCGCCGCCGGGTGTGCCGCCTGCGATACGCTCGCCGTTGACGCGAGCGACAATCCGGTCGCGACCAAACAGCTCCCAGGTGGTTGTGGTACTGCCTTTCACCACCGGAATGCGGTCGTCGGGACACCGCACTGGCTTTGTGCGGTTGTACAGCCGAACACCGCCATCATCTCGGTCGGAGAGGTTGTCGTTGTACGGCTGACTGAGATGGGTATATCCTAGTCGTGCGCTTTTGAATGAATCATACACGAAGATAACGTGCCGGCCCATGGCGTAGGCGCGGTCAGCGTTGACGAGTGTGGTCGTCGCTTTTGTTTTGTTGTGGAGTTCGGCCTCAACAGAGACGTATGAGGCGTCGACAGTCAGCGGGATCGTACTAATCTCACCGGTCTCTGTGTGGAGTTCGATATCCGGCAGCGACTTGCTGTTCTGGGTGATTTCGTAAATCTCATCGCCGCCTTCGGTGAAGATGTCAATAATCGACTGGACGTGTCCGTGGTGTTCAATGCTGCCGGTGTTTGCGAGCGTCTCGTCGGGGACGTGCATGAGCTCATCATTGTCGCCATAGTTTGGCGCCGTTGAGCCGTATGTGTTGAGTATCTCTTCTGTGTAGAATTTGGGCGGTTCACGCCCTGGAACGACCCCCCACGGGTTGGTCTTCCAGCGTAATCGAACCAGGCCAGTGAGTTGTGCTACGAACGGTCCCGTAATATCGAATCGAGCATAGCGGTTGAGTTCTTTTTTGAGCAGTGTGTCCCACGTTGCGTTCGCAGACAGCATATGCCAGTAATCGGCTTTGCCAAGCACGATCTCTTTCACTTGGTCCGCTTCACGCCGTGCCTGCGATCTTGATTTGCGCGATGTTACCATTTCGTCAGTGTAACTTGCGCTGCCGAACGATTCACCGTTGATCTTCTCGGTGTACTCGGTTTCCCAGTACCGGTCAGTGAGTCCCCGGAAGTTGGAGGTGAGGTTGTACGCGCCGAACGTCGTCGCCAGATCAAATGGGTGGCCGCGTTCAGCGATCTCAACGAAGCCCTCTCGACCGGTAAAGACGAACTGAGGTGGATACGTCGCAAGTCGAACGGCGGCAGTGTACTGGCCATCTTGTTTCGGTTTAAGAAGTGTTTGATAGACGAATGCTACTGAGTGCTCACGTAGTGTGTTAAACGTCGTCGCGAGCACGTCGACACCGCTCGTGCCAACGGGATTGACCACGTGATCTTTACGGAGATGAAGCCGAGACACGTTGACTGGGGTGGTACCGAGTGGAGACAGATCGAGAGACCCACGTTCAACGGTACATTCCTCAGGAACGTATTTTTGAATCGCTTTGGTGAGTTTGTTGGCGCCCGCCTCATGGGTCCTGTCGACAAAGTCGCCGACCGTGCTCTGGTTGGTACTTCGGGCGTCATTCCGTTTTGGCTCGATGCTCAAGATGAGTTCTAAGCCAACCGGACCAGGGTACTGGAGTACTTCGAACTGATTGATTCCACCGGCGGTTTCCTTCCGGACTTTTTCGATGACTTGGGTGATACACCCGCGGATGTAGTCCGGAAGGGTTTCGAATTCGTCTTCGATGATGGGGAGTCGAATCCGAAAGGCCGAGCGTCGTTGGGGCTTGTCTTTAGGTGGTTCGAACCGAGCGCGTGTGCTGGGCCTGAACTTCTCGTCTGGCAGGGTGTCTGGGGTAGAAGAGTCTTCCTGGTCGTTTTCAGCGCGGTCGTCGTCAGTTTGTGGGGATTCTGGGGTGGCGGCCATTTAGCGGGGACACAGGAGGGCGTCGTTGCTCAGGGCGGCGGTTCGAGATGTGGAGTGTGGGTGTTGTCGTGTGTAGTTCACAGTGAGTCTGTGTTGGGTAGTCAGCGAAGTCGGTGCGATTGGTGTGTTTGTGTCGAATGAAGAATGTGAATTAATTGTTGCTCTCAAAATATCGGGGGTGAGAAACAGGGTGGTGGTTGGGTGATAAGGGTAGAGATGCTGAGGGATGTATCGGTGACAACTCGAAGTTGAGCCCACAGAGAAAGCGGTCTGGTTCAGTCAGAACAAGCATCGCTGATTTTGGTAGGAACATTAACTGTGTTGTAGTCACAACTCAACTGTATGTCAACAGCGGTCAAGATGGATGAAGACGCGAAATCAAAGCTCGAAGAACTCCAGGCAGAGATCCGGCTCAAAACGGGGAAGAAGGTCACTCAGCAGGAAATTCTCTCCACTCTCATTCAATCGGCAGTCGACTCCCGCGCGGAGTTCGTCGATTCGTTCCGAGACGGAACAACAGCCCTGAACGAAACGGAACTCGAGGAGTTCAACCAAGGGACGATCGCCTCCGGTGTGGAAACGACGGAAGACGACATCGACGACATCCTCTACGGATGAGCGTCTTCGTCGACACCGGCGTCTTCTACGCGCATCACGACGCCGACGCTAGCCGACACACGGAGGGTACTGAGGCGTTGAACACCGTCCTTTCGTCCGCAGAATACGGTCACGTGATGACGAGCGACTACGTCTACGACGAAACAGTCACGCTGACGCAGCGGCGGACAGGGGACATCGACGCCGGGCTTGAGGTGGGACGGCGCATTCGCGGTGCGGGATACCCCTCGGCCATCGAACTACTCCACTCATCTCCGACGCTCTTCGATCGTGCCGTGTCCGTCCACCAGACGTACGCCGACCACGAACTCAGTTTCACCGACGCGATGACCGTCGCGATGGTCGAATATCACGAGATAGACGGGGTGTTGAGTTTCGACGACGACTTCGACGGGATCGTTTCCCGACTCGTTCCGGACACACTCACGTTTCAGTGAAACCGGATAGTTGTGGTCGCGGGTGCTTAAGCAGCGGAGGAATTTCCGCATAGTGGACACCCCCTGACCTAGATCAGCCGCATCGAGTCGCCCGAATCGTCACCGATGATGTCTTCTAATCTGTGAACCGCGATCGTGTCCGTGTATCCTTGCGCCCGGACGGCGTTCTCGATACCCTTCTTGGCAGGCTTATCGTCTGTGAGGACGATAACACCCGCCGTTGAACGGTCTCTGACGTGCTGGATCGCCAACCCGGCGAGAATCGCATCCGTTTTTTCGACCTCGTGTTCGGGCTGATCGGTTTCGTTCGCAATAGTTCGTTTGGCGATATCACTCGCGGCGACAGCGTCGCCATCCGTCGGTGAGGGAGCATCAATAATCGTTGCCCACCCCTCGTCGAGCGCCGTTCGGACGCGGTCCGTTTCTGGTCCTCCAAGTTCACCGATCACGCGCCTAGGGAGTTTACGGAGAATCGAGGAGAAAGCCTCGCGCTTTAGCGCGGGGATGAATCCGACACTACACTTCACACTCCACCGTTCGATGGTACGGCTGGATATTCCACGCTGAGCAAATACACACCTTCAAGTAAGTAGATCTACATAGGTTACATATGGCGAAACAGGTCGTTACCCGCACCTATACTGCTTCCATACGGAACCAGCCGCGGGTGCAAGACGACCTTGATTCGCTCGGGTTCGCCGCCTCGAAACTCTGGAACGTCGGACGGTGGACATGTGGCCGGATCTGGGACGAAATCGATCACATCCCGAACCACAACGAACTCACCACGTACCTCAAAACCCACGAACGCTATGCTGACCTGCATTCGCAGTCAAGTCAGCGAGTCCTTCAAGAACTCGCCGAGGCGTTTAACGGCTGGTACGGCAAACGACGTAACGGAGACACACGAGCGAACCCGCCCGGCTACCGTAAACACGGCGACGAACACCCGCGTTCCACAGTCACGTTCAAAGCCGCTGGCTTCAAACTCGACACCCAGTACAACCGCGTTCGACTCTCAAAGGGGTCGAACCTCAAGGAGTATTGGTCGGACTTCATCCTGTGTAAGTACCAGACTCGCCCCGGCATCGATCTCTCGACTGTCGAGAACGTCCAACAGGTTCGGGCAGTTTGGACAGGTGAGAAATGGGAACTGCACTTCGTCTGTAAGGTTGAAGTAGAGGTGGCTGAAGCCCCCGGTGAGAAGGCGGTGGGCGTTGATCTCGGGATCAACAACTTTGCCGCGCTTGCCTATGAAGACGGCCACAGCGAGCTGTATCCGCTGAACTGTCTGAAGCAGGACGACTACTACTTCAGCAAGCGGATTGCCCGGTGTGACGACTCGAACTCTGAGCAGGCCACCCGGCTGAACCAGAAGAAGTCGGCTCGTCGCACTCACTATTTCCATACGCTTTCGAAATACATTGTTGAACGGTGTGTTGAGGAAGGCGTTGGAACGATCGTAGTGGGAGATCTCTCGGGAATCCGCGAAGAGGATGACTCTGACGAGTCGAAAAACTGGGGCAAACACGGCAACCTCGACTTACACTCGTGGGCGTTTGACCGTTTCACAGACCTTCTCGAATACAAGGCGGAGATGGAAGGTATCACCATCGAGGAAGTCTCCGAGGAGGACACGTCGAAGTCGTGTTCTTGCTGTGGTCGCAAGCGTGACGCGAACCGAGTTGAACGTGGATTGTATGTGTGCGATGAGTGTGGGACGGTAGCGAACGCGGATGTGAACGGGGCAGAGAATATCCGACAGAAAGTATCTCCAAGTCCCGCCACGGATGGCGGTGATAGGAGTAACGGCTGGTTGGCACAGCCATCGACGTTCCTGTTTGACAAGGAAACTGGTGCGTTTGCCCCTCAAGAACAGGCAACGTCGTAAACCACAATATCCCAACCCAGCGGTGCCGTGGGAATCCTCGCGCTTCAGCGCGGGGAGGATGTCAACAGAGAATGGTGTGTCGGAACCCATTTGACCGACTCACCTATCGAGATCCGACGAACGGGTCGGGGCATCAGATACATCATCAAGCTCGGGGAGATCCATTTCATCATCCACATCCGGGAACAGATACTCAAAGAACGGATCGTGGTCTCGGCCAACGGCCAGTGCCGGTTTGAGTGCGTAGATGATCATCATTGCTTCCGTTTCGCGAACGTCGATATCAGCGGCGACCATCCGCTGAGTTGTCTTGCCCGCGAAATGGAGTCCAGCACCCCGCAAAGCTGCGATGAGCTTCCCGATACCGTAGCGGTCGATGAAGTATGCGACGTCCTCGTCGACCTCTTGCAGTGCGAGGGCGTGGAGGACGGTCGGCGTGATGACGATCGGGGCGTACTGCTCGACGATGACGATCGGATCGGCAGTCAGTTGCTGGGGGCGCGTCGAGTCATCACGGTCGACGAGGCCGAGGTCGACCAGCCGATCGACGTACTCGTAGGTCGTCGATTTCGAGATATCGAGTGCCTCCATGATCTCCGGCGGGGCAACCGGCCCCCAGTAACAGACGTAGACGTAGACACGGGTCAGTGCTGGGTGGTTGAGCAGTTGAACGACCGTCTCGAGTCGCGGAGCGTTCTGGGCCAGCGTCTCTGGCTTGAGCGCCTCTTCGTCCATCACGTCTCTCGGTGGCGGGTCCAACGCGTCGATCCCACCATCCAGACGAACACGGTTGTGATCAGCGGTCATACTCGTTAGTCCGAAGTCTGTGTACTTCAGACTATCGCCGCAAACAACTGTCACAACGCCCGTGACCACGTCCATGCGGGACCAGAGGCCCCAATTTCCGGCGACGATACGACACACCCGACTGACTGGCGTGACATCCTCTCGACGGTGCGTTCGGAGATCGAAGCCCGCCAACGTGGCTTCTGGATCGGATAGTCCCGTTGATGCGGTTAGGTGACTGGCGTGTGGCGTCTTGCGTATGGACGCGGTCATCCTCGCCGCAGGCCGAGGGAGTCAACTCGGCGAGCTGACAGCAGAGCGACCGAAGCGGTTCGTCGACGTGGCGGGGCGGCCGCTCCTCGTGCACGTCTTTGAGACGGCAGTCGAGGCTGGGGCCGACGAGCTGATCGTAATCGTCGGGTACGAGGCGGGCTGGATCGTCGACCAGTTCGGCGACACCTTCGAGGGCGTTCCTATTATGTACGTCCACCAGCGCGAGCGGTTGGGGCCCGGGCACGCCGTGCTTCAGGCGGAACCACACGTCGACGGGACGTTCCTGCTCGTGAACGGCGACAACGTCTTCGGGGGGAGCGTTGCGCCCGCGGTTACAGCTGTTGAGGAGGCGGACGCCGCGCTCGCGGTCGAGGAGGTGTCGGTGGAGGTCGCGGCGATGACCGGCGTGATCGAGACGGACGAGCGGGGGCGCGTGACTGGGGTCGTTGAGAAGCCGGCTGAGCCGTCGTCGACGCTCGTCACGACCGGGTGTTACGTGTTGCCCGAGGACGTCTTCCATGCGTGTGCGCTCCTTCGGCCGTCAGCCGAGGGTGAGTACCAGTTGAGCGAGGCCGTGGGGTTGTTGGTGCGGGCTGGGTACGAGGTCGAGACCGTGCGGCTCGGGGAGCGCGTGAATGTGAACACATCGGAGGACGTGGAGCGGGTGAGCGAGTTACTGCGCGGGGCGTGGTGAACCTCGGGAGTTCGGAGGATATCCCCGTTCGGGAGCCGAGGCGGAACCACTCAGTTCGTCCGTTCGTCGTGAGCATGTTCTCGCATATCTGAGAGCCGTCCAAAGAAATAATAGATAACACTCCCTACGACTAGATATGACTGAACGAGGCCTCGCGTCATGGAGTGACGGGCAGACCGCCCGTGAGCGGGTCAGAGCGATCGCCACGACCCTCACGCAGCCGCGGTCCGTCGACTGGGTTCGCGACGAGGCGCAGGTGTCCTCGTGGCAGACAGCCAAAGACGAACTAGAGATGCTCGCCGGGTTCGGGCAGGTACAGATCGTCGACGGGGACGACGGGAGTCCCAGGTACGCGCCGAACTACCAGCAGCGGTATTTCACCGAACTCACCGAGTTAATCAACGACCACACCCGCGAGGAACTCCGCGAGGAGATCGTGACCCTCCAAGCACAGATCGACGACTGGAAGACGGCGTTCGACGTCGAGTCACGCGACGAACTCGAAGCGACGCTCACCGACGACGCGCTTTCGAGCGACGAGATCCGGGAGCGAAATCGGATACTCCGTCGCTGGGAACACACCGAGGACAACAAACGGCTGCTCAGGCACGCGCTCGAACTCTACGACGACGCTCGTGAACTTTATACCGGACAGGGAGACTCAGCGAACGCCTCAAATCCGCTCTCACAGTAGTCGCGATGATCTTTCTTGCAGATCGTGTCAACCTCGACAAGCGGACGCTTCTCACGCGGATCCACACCCAGCTACAGACACAGACCGGTACGGACGCACCGGCTGAACACGTCCGGTATTATCCTTCGAAGGCGAACAAACTCGAGGTTCGAGCGACGATTCATCCGGAGCGATTTCTCGACGCGTCGTATCCCGCCAGCACGGTCCAACTCCACGTGTCGTTTGACTTTCCGACCGAGTTCGCGTACGACTTCTATCGGATCCAATGGGTCGACTCCGACCGGGAGCTCATGTTGGGATGGCACCAGGATGACACGCATATGAACCTCGGCGAGTGTCGCTTTCAGCTTGATTACCGTGGTGACACCATCCACCGAACGGAGGCGGTGTTTCTCGACCGGCATCCACGGAACGTGTTCGACCACCGAATTGCCCAGCTCGTGGACGTCGTCGATGCGCTCACGTGGACCGACGGTCGACCTGCGATCCCAGACGTGACCGGTGAGTAGGTCGCTCTCACGCGGTCTCGCTCTGAGAAAGTATATTTCTGCTTCCGAAGGTATATATCTGTTTAGGTCGTCTTCCAGAGTATGTCAGGGGACTCTACGTGGGACCCGGCGTCGTCGGACGGGCGTGAGGAGACGCGACAACAGTGGAAACGCGACCGAACCACGTTTCAGCGGGTGTACGACGTCATAACCGGGGTCACGGAGTATACGGGAGCGAGCGGTATTGCCGATCGTGCAGACTGCTCCACTGACGGGGCGCGAGACGCGCTCACCCAACTGGCCGAGATGGGAGTCGTCGACCACCGTGAGGGCCGTCCGGCGGAGTATCGACGCAACGAGTCGTATTTTCAGTGGAAGCGCGTCGAACGGCTGGCCGACGAACACACCCATGCGGAGCTCCGGGAGCACCTGGATCAGCTCCTCGAAGAGGACGCTGACTTCCAGCGGTCGTTCAGTGTTCCCTCCCCCGATTCCGTCGACATCGCTCGGATCGAGGACGGGGAGCACGCAGCGGTCCACGATCGACTCGAATCGCTGTCTCGGTGGCGAACGGTCCGGCACGATATCGAACTGCTCCAGCGGGCTGTCTCGCGGGCGGCCGACCGGCAACGTGACGGTGGCGACCTCGGCGCGTCCGCGTGACCCGGAAGGACATGTCGGACGATACATCTCCCGATGACGGACCCGCCGGTGGTCGACTCGATCGGACGACGATGCGAACGCTCGGCCGGCGGGCGGCGACACATCCGCTCGTCGAGTCGTGGACGTTCGAACCCGACGCGATCTCGCCGCGCTCGCTCGCGATATCACTCGATTCGAGTGCGTATCCCGACGCGGTCGACGCCGCACGGATCGATATCCACTGGTTCGTGACGAACGACTACTACGTTCACTACGTCGAGACGCGTGGCACGGCTCGCTACCAGTGTCGGTGGGATCGCCATCCGAAGACAGACGCACCCAGAGCACACGTTCATCCACCCCCGGACGCTGGCGACGCGGAACCGTCACCGCTCGGCTCCCACCACCTCGACGTGTTGTTCACGGTTCTCGACCACGTCACCGAACGCGTCGAGACGCTCCACGGCGACGCGGGTCACTCCGCGTGAACTCCCTCGGGGCGTAACTCCGAGACACTCAGCCTGCTCCGCCCGTCGATCGAGGAGGAAGTCGGCCCGAGACTCGTCACGTACGTCCCGAAAGCGATCGTGAACCGACAGCAGATCGGGAGCCCTGGGCGTGATCCGGGCGGACGAGACGGGAGGCGTGACGAGGATCGTCGAGAAGCCGGCAGAACCGTCATCGACGTTCGTGGCGACCGGGTGGTACGTCCTGCCGGCGGATGTCTTTCACGCGTGTGCGCTGCTCCGGCTGTCGGCCGAGGGCGAGTACCAGCTGAGCGAGGCCGTGGGGTTGTTGATGCGGGCGGGCTACAAGGTCGAGACTGTGCGGCTCGGCGAGCGAGTGAACGTGAACACATCGGAGGACGTGGAGCGGGCGAGCGAGTTGGTGCGTGAGGAGAGCGGGACGGGTTCCTGATACTCCACCATGTCGAGTGCTTTTTTCACTGGGCAGTAGTCGACCCCTACACCCCACCGTGTCGAGTGTTCTCGGAGACGACCAACCACAGGTCTCTCATCACACCCCACTGCGTCAACTGTTCGAGACGGGTGGCGCTCGCGTTCGAGCAGGAGGTCTCGACGCGTATCTGCGAGCGTAGTCGCCGCATCGGGGTATGCCGGAAGCTTCCGAGTTTCACGGTGTGTGAGTCCGCCGCGCGCTCGTACCGCGTCTTGATCGTCTTCGAACGGGCCAGCGTCGCGCCTCGTTCTTCGATGTACGCGAACGTTTCGAGCAGCAGTTGGGCGTGCTGGATCTGGTCGCAAATCCGGTTGCGTAACCGACCGTGCTGGACGAGATCCTGGGCCTCGACGATGTTCGAGTCGTCAACGCCGTCGTCGCTGCGCTCCTTCACCGCCTCGCCGCCGACTCTGAACATGAAGTAAGCAGCGAGTCGGTGGGCCGAGCGCTCGACACCCCACCGTGTCGAGTGCTTTCCTCGTTGGAGTAGCCAGTCAGATCTCCCACCCCACCGTGTCGAGTGTTCTCGATGAGAATTGAGGGTATGTCTCAGAACGCACCCCACTGTGTCGAGTGTTCTCGATGAGAATTGAGGGTATGTCCCAGAACACACCCCACTGCGTCGAGTGTTCGAGACGGGTAACTGAGCATCTCCGTGTCCCACCCCACCGTGTCAAGTGTTCCGTTCGGTTATTATCGATGAGGGCTGACCGAGTGACATTCCACTGCGTCAAGTGCTAACCGATAGACTGTGACTATCTGATTTTACACACGACACACTTGACACAGTGGTTTTATCCGTACGGACGGAATCAAACGCAGAGCGCGAGGCGAGACCGACGGCATTATTCAGGTCGGTATCTAAAAATAGATAACTCTCTTCATGTCATCGCTAGATCTCGAACCGGTCTCCAGACGAGAGAAACTCAACGCCTTCGGCAAAGATGGGAGAGAGGTCTTCCTCGATCGGTGAACAACTACTGATAGGATAGACAGTATTTATTCGAACCATGTCGACACTTCTTCGATCGATCCTTTCAATCTTCTCGGGAAAAGCGACGAATATACTAATAAGTCTGGTGTTCACTCCAATTTTGGTTCGGATCGTTTCCCAAGAACAGTACGGATTGTACGTCAGCGTATCCGCTGGGTTCTCGATTTTTGCTCTTCTCGCTGGGGGAGGATTGCTTGATTCAACTCGGAAGATCATCGCTGAGAACATCAAGGATCAAACGAAGATCTCAGAGATTATTTCTCTATCCGTCGTAATGAGTCTCGTATACGGGATCACTGCGGTGTTAATCGCTTCGATCAGCATACTGCTCGGGATCGTTCCGTCCCGCTACGTGCCGTTCATTTGGATTCTACTGATATCGGTGGTTTTTAAGAACGTTCTGAGTATCGTGAGAGGGAGCTTCTATGGGCAACAGCGGGAACACGTAGCTGAGGTTCTCAACATCGGAAGACGAGTTTTCTATGTGATTGTCGGACTGACCCTAGCGTACATCGGGTACGACCTGATCGGGTTGTTCACCGCTTACAGCATATCCTTCGTCGTTATCGGAGTACTTGGAATTATATATCTTTTCAGATATTTTGAGTTCTCAGCCCCTTCTATTGAGAACATCAGGAGGTACGGACGAGAGATAGCAGCGTTTGGGGGGTTTCAGTTGATCGGAGGACTGAGTGCGGCCTTCTTGTATAAGGTGGACATTCTCTTGGTCGAGTACTTTCGAACATCCACGGCAACCGCGCTGTACAACAGCGCCATCGTTCCGGCCGAGATGATCTGGTTCGTCCCGTCAGTCATCCAGATGGCGTTCTTACAACACACTGCGAACCTCTGGGCGGAGGATGATATCGAAAAAATAAACGAACAGATTCGAACTGGGGTCAAGTACAGTATACTAGCGTTGACGCTTTTTGGCGTCGGTCTGTTCGCTCTCGCCGAACCGTTTCTTCAGGTTTATTTTGGCTGGAATTACGTAGCTGCCGCAGACACATTGCAATTGCTTATCTTAGGAACGTTCTTTTTCGGGATCAGCCGTGTGATAGTTCCCGTCTTTCAGGCAACCGGGTGGGTGAGACACACAGAACTGATGACCGTTGGGGCCCTTCTACTCAACGTCCTGTTGAACATTGTGTTGATCCCTCGGTACGGAATCATCGGAGCAGGGATCGGAACGTCGATCTCGTACGTCATGCTGTTCGTCGGAAACGTCTGTATCTGGTTTTACACTCCATTTGAAGTAGTGCCTCTCCTATGGGCCACTCGACTTGTACTCGCGCAGGGTGTGTTCGCCGCCGTGTTCCTTGCGGTCGTCTACATTGTCGAGTTCTCTTCCTTGGTTTCTCTTCTCGTATTTCCACCGTTGGGGTTGGTATTGTTTATCGGAATTAATATCATTTTTGGATATATTCCACTAAGTAAAATTTTGTATCGTATATCTCAATTGTAGAGTAAGTTTAAAACCAATAATATAAAAAATGAATGTCCAAATTGGATTCAAGCGGAAGAGCCTGATGTCAGAGGTGTACAGTAGCTCAACTCATGATAATATGATGCCCTACTACTTTGTAAATACGCTCTTCGGAAGCAGATTGGCCTTGACAAACTGTTGTTCGCGTCCTACTCGTTCCTCCGGTTCAACACCAGCATCCGCCAGCTAGACGCTGAAATCGACGTTTCGTATCGCTCGCTCCGCCAGCGCGTCGAGCAGTTCGTCAGAACGCTCGACGCGCCAGACATCCCTCTCGTTGGCCCGGTTGATATCGACGAGTTCTATGTCTCTGCCGAGAAGAAAGGCTGCGAGCGCGAGGGCGACGGTGGCTCTCGCCACATCAAGGCGTCTCAACGGACAAACTGACAGCGTATCTCAGACCGCTCCAATTTCGGCGGCGAATCCTCCGCAAACCGGGACGAGAAGCACTGAAACAGATTATTCGAGAAGTTCTCTGACTCACCAACAATGTATTTCACAAGAGCGCCGTCATATATGTGTGTAGGAGTGATTAAAGATTTGAAATCTGCTGAAAGCTACCGCTTACAATTTCCGTCAAAGCGTTCGACATCCATGAAATCTGCCGCGGTAGACCGAAACTACAGAAGCATTATAGTGAAAATATAAAGCAAACCCCCGAGTCAATGATAAAAGATACATAACCTGCGGGGTATATAACAGATGATCCATGGAAGTAACGAAAGCAGTTATTCCAGCGGCAGGGTTCGGAACTCGGTTTCTTCCAGTGACCAAGTCACAGCCAAAGGAAATGATGCCAGTTCTAGATAAACCAACGATTCAGTACGTCGTTGAAGAAGCTATTGAGGCCGGAATTGATGACATTCTGATCGTTACTGGACGCGGAAAGCAGGCTATCGAGCGCCATTTCGACAAATCGTATGAACTTGAAGAGGAATTGGAAGCGGACGGGAAATTTGATCGTCTTGAGCAAGTACGGGATATCGCTGATCTCGCAGACATTCATTACGTCCGTCAGAAGGAACGAGAAGGACTAGGAGATGCGGTACTGTATGCTCAAAACCACGTCGGCGATGAACCGTTTGCACTCCTACTCGGCGATACAATCATCAAGAATGAAACGCCGTGTACCCAATCTCTTGTTACAGCCGCAGAAGAATACGAAACCTCTGTTCTCTCACTTGAACGAGTGCCGTGGGATGATGTCTCTTCGTACGGAATCGCGGATGTTGATGAAGTAAATTCAACTTCTGAAAGCTTTCCGGTCAACGATTTCGTAGAAAAACCATCACAGGAGGAAGCACCCTCAAACCTCGCGATTACTGGAAGATATATTCTCACGCCAGACATCTTTGAAAAGCTTGAAACAACGGGGCATGGCGTCGGAGGTGAGCTGCAACTGACCGATGCAATCCGGAAGCTCGACGTGGTACGTGGTGTTGAGCTTGATGGCGATCGTTACGATATCGGAAACATCCCGTCGTGGCTTCAGGCAAATGTCGAATTGGCACTAAGATACGACAATAGTGAGATCAACGCAGCCGTTGAGACGCTGCTCGGAGATTGGGCTGAATGAGTCGTCTTCTTGTCACTGGTGCCGCAGGATTTCTCGGATCACACCTCTGCGATGAGTTGCTAGCCAACGGACATGAAGTCATCGGAATGGACAATCGGGTGAGCGGTCGAACGGAAAATCTCGATGACACCTTTGAGCATGATCGCTTCTCATTTTATGATCACGATGTTACAGAGTTCATCCATATCTCTGGAGAACTAGATGCCGTTCTACACCTAGCGAGCCTCGCCTCACCGGTGTTCTACCGGGATCATCCGATCAAGACACTGAAGGTTGGCGCGCTTGGAACGCACAAGACGCTCGGACTCGCCAAGGAGAAGGATGCAACCTACCTGTTCACGTCCACGAGTGAGGTATACGGAGATCCCGAAATAAACCCACAACCAGAAGAATACTGTGGGAATGTAGATCCGTACGGTCCCCGATCGTGCTACGACGAGTCAAAACGATACGGCGAATCACTAGTTAGGGCATATCGCGACAAGCACAATCTCGATGTTCGAGTCGCTCGTATCTTCAATACATATGGTCCACGGATGCGTCTCGATGACGGTCGTGTGATCCCGAACTTCGCGAAACAAGCGTTAACCGGAAGAGACCTTACCGTCTACGGGGATGGTGAGCAGACCCGGAGCTTTTGTTATGTATCGGATATGATCCGCGGACTCATTGCGCTGCTGGAGTCAGATGTTCAATCCCCCGTGAACATCGGAAACCCCGACGAACGAACAATAAATGAGCTAGCCAAGTTCGTGTTAGACATTACGGGGAGTGAAAGCGGGATAGTACATGAGGATCTCCCTCCACAGGATCCACAAGTTCGACGACCTGACATCTCGAAAGCACAGCAAGAACTGGACTGGTCTCCACGAGTGCCTCTAGATGACGGACTGGAAGCGTCTATCGAATACTTCAATACGCAACTATAGAACCACATTCAGGACGTCACTTTCTCAGTAGAGATTTGTAGAGATCTTCTTGTCGCTTACTAATTTTAGTGTAATCATATTCTAATTCGACCCATTTCCGGCCCTTATATGCATACCGACCGATTTCCTTGGGATTTTCTACAAAATACTCTAATTCATCAGCGAGACGAGAGATGTCACGTTCCGGTGCTAACCGACCGGTCTCTCCGTGTCGCACCCCCTCCGGGATGCCATTGTGAAAGGTTGTAACCGGAGGAGTTCCCGTAGCTTGTGCCTCTTGAAAAACAAGCCCCTGTCCCTCCATGTCACCGTCGGGGGTGGTAACGCTCGGTTGTATGTAGAGGTGAGCCATTTGCATCAATTCTGAAACACGTTCTTGTGAGACTCTCCCAACAAATTCAATCTCATCTAAAATACCAACACCTGAGGCAATCTCACGATATTCCGGTGTCAAATATCCGTCACCAGCGATAGTGTATGATAAGTCAACCCCCCTTTTTTTCAGCTGACTTACCGCCCGAATGGCATATCCAATTCCCTTTTTATCCGTATGCCTACAAGTTGACACTAACTGGAGTTCGTCGTTCGGATCGTATTCCGTGGGCGAAAATTGAAACAGATCCGGATCAATACCGATGGGTAGTGTGGTGGTAATCTCCTCTGGACAACCAGCCATCAGCATTTTTGAACGAATATGCTCACTAATTCCAATCGCCAGATCAACGGATTCCCAATGATTTGTCCTCGTATAATAGCTGTAGTTGTTGGGATGAAGTCGTTTCGTGACATCGTATCCATAGTACGTGGCAACGAATGGAGTATCTGGGTTTTTTCTTGGGAGAAAATCCCAAGTGCGAGCAATGGGGCCGAAATGTGCGTGACATATATCAAATTGGGATGGATCGTAGAGAGCATTCTGCGCGGCCAGACGATCGGGCCCGTCCTTTCTGTGCTTTACTGCGGACAGTACATCGGAAACGGATTGTGGTCCTGATATCGATTTCAGGTACTGTTTGATTCCCGCAGAATATGTGTGAATACCTTCTATATAATTGACACGTTTTTCCATATCGTAGTCATCAAGTATTGAGTGTTCAGCAGGCGAATCAACCTTTCCCTGACTAAACACTGTTACATCGTGTCCAAGATCGAGTAAGGAGGCAACTTGGTTTATAATAAATGTTTCAGAGTATCGGGGAAATGCCGGTGTTAAAAATGCTATTTTCATGATGTTAATTTTAATAGCGGGTTTTTGTGCTTTCCGGTTTAAAGATCAAGCCTATGCGGCACAATTGCGAAACCCATTTTTGAATAATACTATTGATATAGCCTCGCGTTAAGTTTGACGTGAATTGTGGTAGACGGCGAAGGCTTCGAGCCAGTTTTGAGCTGTCTCTAACGCGACATTGCTAAAACTATTCGCAAACGATGGTGTTCGTTGTTCTATCTCCCAAAAGACACGTTCGATGGCGTTCCGATTTCTATGTCGAATGGCTTGAAATCGATAGCCGTCTTCCGCGAGTACTGATCCGAGATAGTCTGCGTCATCGGCGCGAAATTCGACGTTATTCAGCTGATAGCGCCGGTGTAGTTCGGTGAGAAACCATCGCGTCGTCTGTTTGTTTGCGGTCGGATAGAGGCTCACGTGGAGGATCTCGTTCATCTGTGGATCAACCGCGCCGTACAGCCAGAACTGTTGGCCGTGGAGGCGGATCATCTTTTTGTCAACCGCGAGTTGATCCTCTGAGACGGTCGAGATCGGCTGTAGATCGGCTTTATGAACCCAATTATGGATCGCGACATGACTCCGCTTGATCCCAAATAGCTCAAGATGTTTACTTACCTCTCGTAGTGACATACCGGCCAGGTGACAGCGGATCCCTATTTCAATCGCCCAGCGCGGAGTTCGATCTCGCTCCACAAATGACAAGTCGATCCACGCGATACATTCACTGAGGCGGTCGAATTCTGTCATAGACACTCAGAACTCGTCCGCCTCATCCTCTAACTTAACGCGACCTGATAGTCTTCCACAATGTATTTTAACTCTCATCTCTCAATGTTCAATATAAATCGGTGGATTAGTTTGTTACAGTATTATTAGAATGAAAAGAATATACATTCCACTGTTAGTGGTGCTATCAACATTAGGATCAGCAGAAATAACTGTACCATCTTTAGTTCTTTATGGCTTGGTGGGAATTTGTCTCGTTATTATTTCAGCAAAGTATGCTATCTTCAACTCTATTTTTGTATTAAACAAACAGATATTGGTGCTATTATTGTCTTTCATTACCGTATATATTTTAGCATCAGTTATTGGAGCCACGACTACGGGGCTCACACTCGATTTTATATTGTTTATTGGCCTTTGTTACTGTCTTCTTGTAATAATATATATACTACCAAGGATCACACTGACTGTTGATCTATTGTATTGGATTTCTATTATTTCTGCCGTTATTAGCTTTTTTGGACTACTATCGTTGGTTATTGGCGAATATAACTTGGTTATCACATCTGTTTTGATCAATGAATATAATACTGTATCATATTTAGATTCGTTTATAGAAATCTCACCCATAGAATCAATTATGGGTAACGAGAATGGATTAGCCCATCTTGCTGGAATTGGTGTGCTCTCCTCTTTGATATTAGCCAAGACCCACAATGGAGCGCGGTACTACGTTCTAACATTTGTATCACTGTCGGCTTTGATATTTACTGGAAGTCGGGGGGGATATCTAGTGACTGGAATAGGGATATTCATGTTATCCATAGCATACATTGAAGAAAATCACATAAGTATTAACCTATCTAGGATATCGATACATGGATTCTTTTTAAGCACATATCTATATTTCATTTTAATTTTAATTTACTCACCAAATATATTAAATAATCTTCCAATACATTTAGCTGGGAGAGTAGATCTTTGGAATGCTACTCACTATATTGTTAGTTCGAATATTTTGACTGGCACAGGATATACAGCGAAGTCTATTACTGGTGTAGCACAAACAAACGGAATTTTGATAGTTCAAGAAACGTTACCGGCGCATCTTCATGGGCTATCTCCACATAATTCTTACCTTCGAGTATTTTTGCACACCGGAGCTATTGGTGGATTTTTATATATTCTACTACTACATATCTGCCTATATCGAATATCAACCATAACTGACAGTACTATAAGGTATGCTGGAATCTGTCTTGGGATTGTATATGTTGTGATGCAGCACGTAGAATCTTTTTCAATAATAGGATTCAACATTCATTCTCTGATTTTTGCTTTGATAATCGGATATGGAATTCAAAGCAAAAAGGAAATACAATCAACGGCTGTAAGAACCAATAGACAGTCCAAATGAGAGAAGGTCCAGACAATATCCGTGTCAGTATAGTCGTCCCTTCATATAGCCGTCCTAATATGTTAGAAGAGGCTATAAGAAGTATACTTAGTCAGACCTACGAAGATTTCGAGGTTATTGTTGTTGATGATGGATCGCCTAAACCGTTGAAAAATGTGATAGATAAGATATCAGATAAGAGGGTGAGATATTATCGATTAGACAAAAACAAAGGGGCAAATGTAGCACGAAATGCAGGTATAGATAAAGCGACTGGGAACTATATCGCTTTTCTAGATGACGACGATCGATGGGAACAGTCAAAATTAGAAGAACAGGTAACAGTTCTAGATAATAACCCTAATATTGGATTTGCATATACTGGTCAGAAATTTGTCGATGAAACTGGGAAAGTAATTAAAACAAAAATACCATCTCAAAGTGGAGATGTGAAAAAATATTTGTTGAGAGGTGGTTATATTGGTGGCTTTTCGTCAATAATGTTAAGAGAAAATTTGATATCCATAGCTGGAAAACCAGATCCAGAATTACCCATACTTCAAGATACTGAATGGTGGCTTCGATTATCCAAAAAGGCTCATTTCACCCCAATTGAAAAACCACTTGTCATCCGCCGGATGGGCGATTATCAACAAATAGGAGATAAGTATGAACAGCTTCGTGACGTAGCGTACCCAAAGGTATACAACAAACATAAGCAAATGGCTGCTGATGAAGGAATAGTATATAAACTCTTATTTAAATCGTATTTATTGAATTATATCGGTTCGTTGGCTCTGTCAAAGGGCAGGTCAAACGATGCGAGAGAATACCTTTTGAAATCCTGGTTGTGTAACCCGTTCTCAGTTGATTCTGCTTTGCGATTTATTATCTCACTTGGAGGGAGTAGAATGTATCACAAAATCAGAGCGATTGTTAATAAATTACATCCTAAGCGAAAAAGATAGGCAAAATGTGCTTCTAGTATAAAAACCAGTGCAAAAAACAACTTATGGAATAGAACTACGGAATAACATGAGATAGAATACTGTAAACTTTGTACTCTGTCTCATGGTTGGTTCAACTATTTAAAGTTTGCACCTAAGTCATGACCCAAATGTAACTAAAACATCTAATATATTTGCGACTATTTCTGTTCAATTTGTTTAAATACAGATTCCATGTCCGTCACGGACTTTGAGATGTCAAATTTCTCTTTCACCGTTTGCCTCCCATTTCTTCCTAGTTTAGATCTTTTCGTTGGGTTATCAAGAAGTTCTTTAATTGCTATAGTGAGTTCATTCAAGTCTTTAGGTGGTACTAATATTCCATCATACTTATCCGTGATGAGTTCCGGGATTGCAGACACTGTGGTAGAAACGCAGGCAGTCTCCGAGGCCATCGCCTCTTTCAAAACGACAGGCATAGCATCACGATCTCCATCACTAGCGATAACACATGGTAACAGAAAAACCGAAGCCTCACTCAGTTCTATCTTTAATTGCTTATCGGACACGTGCCCAAGGAATTCAACGTGCTCTTGAATGCCACACTCCTCAACTCTCTCTCGAAGCAGCTCTTCTCTTTCTCCTGTTCCGACAATGTGATATTCGATATCGTACCCTTGTTCAACCAGACGAGCAACAGCATTGATTCCGTACTCGTGCCCTTTTTTCTCAGTTAAGCGTCCGACTGTGAGAACTCTATTTGGAACGGTCTCCGCACAGGAGTCGAATTTGCTTACCGTCGTCGTCGCCGGTACCTTTGTGATCGAGTTCTGTACACCGATTTCGTTTTGTAAATACTCTTTGTTATATTCGGAAGGCACGAAAACGTGGTTAACGTTTTCGCAGACGTATCGAACTTGGTCCAGCGTTAAGTCACTGAATATCTCGTACGCATGGGCGGTCACTGTAGACTGTATGTCGCGATATTGTGTTGCATAAATCTGAGCTATCTTTACGTTGTTTGCGAAATGCCCATGAACGATATCGATGTCGAAATTCAGATTATCAATGAAATTAAGTAAGTGGTTTCCGATTACGATATTCACACCAACGATTTCCATCGGAAATAGCGGCAGAGTAGATTTTAGAATATTAAATGCCTGTGAGCTGAACAACCTTTTAGGAAGTAGTCGTGTAACATCTGTGTAAGAGAGATCCACGTAGTATACTGGGATGTCTAAATCATAGAATTCATCATGAGTGATTTCTTTGTTACCTTCTCTCAAAGCAAATACCGCAATATTATGTCCTCTGTTATATAATTCGTGAATCTCATTCAGTACAAATGTTTCTGATATTTTTGGAAATTCATTAGTATAGTACAGGATATTCATTATTTATCCTATGATACGGATTAGTCGTATATGATGAATAATCTGACGATGTTGTTCGAAATAAATTTTATCAATGTCCAAGCAGTCTACACTGAACGTTCCGTAGAATTCGGAGCATCATCCGTCTTTAGTTAAGCGAGAAACCGCGTGATAGCGGCGGCTTATCGAGGCATCTTTCGGAAGGAATGAGGAAGTCCAGTCTGTGCACGACAAGGACTCCTTACCTCGGATTATGCGTCGGCTCACTACACTGTTTCCCTCTGAGTTCCTCGAAGAGCACGCCGAGGAACTCGGCGTGGTCGAACGTGACCGCAAGCTCCAGATCCCTGCCTTCGTTTGGGGGTCCGTGTTCGGCTTCGCCGCAGGCGAAAGCCGAACACTCGCCGGGTTTAGACGCTGTTACAACTCTACTGCCGACGCTCTTCGGTAGACTGGCGGAACTAGCGGAATACATTGACAGCGATACAGTCCACGAGACTGTGGATCGGTGCCCCAGTAAGGTTCAGTGACCGGAGGAAGCCGTAGGTCCGAGCGGCCTGTTCCAAGCCCTGCTTGGACAGGCCGCGGAACTTCGCCAACCACGGTTGGAGCAGTGACCAGAGACACTCTACCTGGTTCGTGTGGACGCCTTTGTCGGACACGTACCTCTCGTCGTGGACAACGTATTGGTGATCGTGCTCCATGCCTCGGTAAGCTGGCAGTCCATTGGTCCAGACCTCTCCCAGCGGCTGGGAGAGGTCGTCTGCTTCCTCGATAACTGGCCCAAGGTCATCTTCATAGTCGCTTCCTTCCTGAGCTGAGACCACGCGAAGCACGTCGCGGCACGCCGCGACGAGCGTCAGTTCGTCACCCTGATTCCCTGTCCAGCGGGTACGTCCACCCTCGGGTGACCCGCCGCGGTTGAGTCCCTCCCGCGGCGGATCTTGGCCTTTGAAGCCCGAACACACCTGCTGTGTTTCATCGACCTGTGTTGGCCCATCGACTGTCTGGGAGATGCGCTCCCAGACAGTCGGAAATCCCCGACAGAACGCGGTTTCAAACTCTCTGAGCTGGTCGTGAAGCGTCGTGTAACACGGTGAGAGGAGTTCAGCGATTTGGGTAATGCTGAGGAGTGTGTCAGCGTAGAGGATGAAGGCGATGAGGAACTCACCTGGGGTGAGTTCCGAATCGTAGAAGGGTGTCCCTCGCGTGTACGTGGTTTTCCAGTCACAGCGGCCACACCAGATACGGTCACCTATGAAAGCCTGCTAGCGCAACAAACCACGTCTGCGATACTATACTTTTCGCCAAGATCGACCCGATCGTGTCCATGGAAAGAAACCGCAAGCAGTCACGGTGACAGCTCAGGAATCGGCCGGCAGGCGGTCAGAACGTGAATAGTTTAGCTGTGGCTCACGACTGCTGCGGCCGGCCGATGAGGGCCGCCGAGCCGGCGGCCCTCAGTAACTCACCTCTTGTGGATCAGATTCCTCCATGCGGTCGAGCATTTAGAAGATCGGTACGAGCTGCTGCTGCGCTGATGGGTGGTATGTGCGTAAATGGAGCAACACCTATTCGGGCTCGCCGCCTGGATGCTGGCGGCATCCGGGCGGCCTCCCATGATGGTGCTTCCTTGGCACGTAAGCCAATCAGAGCCACGCGTTCTGAGACGCTGTTGAATCATCGGCCTTTGACCACCCCAGTACCTATTTACGCACCCTGGGGACTTAGCAGGCTTTCATCCCATCAGAGCCGTTGAGAGCGTGGAGGTTGTCTGCGCCGCAGTGTGGACAGGAGCGTTCTTCCCAGATCGTCTTGAGACGCCGCTCGACGATGGCGTCGAGCGGCTCGGCCCGAAATTCTATTACCCCAAGCGCTCTTCTATAGGAGATTGTTGATACTGGCGAGCTGTCGCTGTCGTGTCGAAGAGGACAAGGACACCGCGTCAGCGGTGTCCGACACGGATGATTCCGCTAGATGCGTTTGGGTCGGAATCGGTCGCAGCGGACCTGTTACAGCAGGTTCGCTGGCGTGACGGCGTTTCCTGTCCTCGCTGCCGTTCTGACCGAACGGTCAGAAACGGCAGCTACGGGCACTTTCAGCGGTATCTCTGTAAGGATTGCGACCGCACGTTCAACGGTAAGACCGGCACAATCTTCGCTCACTCGAAGATCGCACTCCGCAGATGGTTGTTCTCGATCTACGCGCTTTTGCGGTTTAACACCAGTCTCAGGCAACTACAGTGCGAAATCGATGTCACCTACAAAACGATCCACAGGCGTGTCGAGCGCTTCACCGAAGCGCTCGACGCGCCGTCACTCGATCTCCGTGGCCCGGTTGAAATTGACGAGTTCTACGTCTCTGCCGGCTTGAAAGGCCGCGAGCGCGACCGCTGGTCGCGCTCTCGCGGCCTCTCACGACGTGGACGCGGAACGTATGATCAAGACAAACCACCCGTGTTCGTCCTCGTGGATCGCGGCACCGAGCAACGGTACGTTGTGCCGGCGAAATCCGCAGACGAATCGACGATCCGGCTCCTGCTGGCTGACCGCCAGCAGGAGCCTCTCACTGTCTATACCGACGGATTTCGTGCGTACGATCCGCTTATTGAAGACGAGAAATTCGACCGCGAATACGTCGTTCACGGAGACGGTGAGTACGCCGACGAGGAGGTCCACGTGAACACCTGCGAGAGCCACGCGTCGCTGGCGCGACGGTGGCTCTCGCCGCATCGAGGCATCTCAAAAGATCGCCTCACACAGTATCTCCGAGCGTTCCAACTCAGACGAGAACTCTACCGCAAACCCGGACGAAAAGCGCTCAAACACGCCGTCAAAGCCACTCTCTGAAATCAACAATGTGCTACAGAAGAGCGTACCCCAAGTTCCGCAAGTTCCGATAGCCTCTGGCCGAAGGCAGGACGGTCTTCATACATACCCGTTTTTGCCGGGCCAGAGGCACTACTGCTCCTGGTTCCGCCAGTCTACTGAAGAGCGACTGCCGATGAGACGATTGCGCCAGGTGGATTCTATCAGCGGTTGACACCGACGCTTGCGGAGTACCTCCGCGACCTCGTTGAGCGCGGCCTCGACGAGGTCGCTGTTCCTAACGCTGTTGACGCTGATATCGACCGATTTAGAGACGTGATGGTCGCTGATGGAACGGTGTTGCGGTTACACGAACTTCTCTCGGATCAGTTCGAAGCCCGCCACGAGGAGCAGGCTAGAGCGAAGCTCAACCTGCTCCACAATGCCACAGAGCAGACGATTGAACAGCTCGATACTGCTAACGAGAAAACGCACGACAGCACCTTGTTCAAAACAGGGCCGTGGCTTGCGAACCGGCTCATGCTGTTCGATCTCGCCTACTTCAAGTACCGCCGGTTTGCGCTGATCGACGAAAACGACGGCTACTTCGTGAGTCGGCTGAAGCAGAACGCGAATCCGCTGATTACCGGGGAGCTACGGGAATGGCGCGGCCGCGCCATTCCCTTAGAGGGCAAGCAGCTCCGAGCTGTTCTCGATGATCTTGACCGGAAATACATCGATGTGGAGGTCGAAGTCGAATTCAAACGGGGGCCATACAATGGGACACAGTCGCTGGATACGAATCGGCTTCGCGTCGTCGGCGTCCGCGACGAGGACGCCTACGACTACCACCTGTACATGACGAATTTAGCTAGGGAAGAGTTTTTTTCAGCTGATTTAGCGGAGATCTACCGCTGTCGGTGAGAAGTTGAGTTGCTGTTCCGGGAGCTGAAGACGCAGTACGAATTGAACGAGTTCGACACGAGTGACGAACGCGTGGTGAGGATCTTATTGTACGCAGCGTTGCTGTCGCTGCTTGTAAGCTGTGATCTGTTGGATCTAGTCACTGAGCAGGCGGATGATGAGCTTGTGTTTCCGACAGAGCGCTGGGCGGCGACCTTCCGGTTGCACGCCCAGCTCATTCTCCACGAACTCGGTGAGTTCCTCGGCTACTCACCACCGCCGCTGCTCGGCCGGCTGATCGAAGACGCTCAAAAGATCCACAAGCAACGACCAATCTTACAAGAGACACTCGCTACCGCTACACAACCGAGGTGTGAGGCTTAACTAAAGACGGATGCGTCTCAACTAACCGGCTTTGTGATGTACTGAGAATGGCTCCGACAAGACTTCAACGAGGTCTCAATCGAGTATTGTCCATGGCCGAAATTGGGGGGTTCGTTCAACCCAACAGCAATCATTTCTGCGACGATGTGAGACAGGGTCGTACACCTACTCCTTTGCTCTGTCAGACGTCTCCCAAGTTACGATGTTATTTCCGCGCATGAACTCAACAAATCCCAAAATCATTCCGTAATTTGCTTGGAGAAAATAGAAGGGAACATGGGTGAGAATCGGATCCTCAATGTCAAGTCGGTCTGTTACCCACCCAACAGTCGCAAACAAGTAGAACAACAGTTGTCCTGCGAGCAACAACTCAAAGATCACTAAGGGCATTACCAACACGAGGCCAACGTTCGCAACGAGAACTCCAAACAAGAGCACGGGGGAGAGCCATCGAAGCATCTTGTGTGACCACAGTTGATAAGCAATTCGCGTGTTTCGAAGCGGTTCAAGCAGATCACGAAATCGAACGATACTGTTCCAGGAACGGGTGACGATCCGAACGCGCCGCTGAAGTTCGTCGGCTGTCGAACTCTCGGTCTCCTCCCACGCGACCGCACCGGGAGCGTAAACGACCCGCTCGCCGTTCCGAAGGATCGAGAGCGGTTCGGTGAAATCACTGATCGCGTCGGCCGGTTGCGGCACGTACGAATCCACCTTCACTGCGTAGATCGACCCGTTTCCCGTGACGAGCGAGTAGAACCGTGATTCGAGCCGTTTGATCCAGGACTCGTATCGCCAGTACACCGACTCTCCCCCGACGTCACTCGCCTCCCGATACCGGAGTTCACCGACCACGCAACCGACTCCCGGAGCGAATCTCGACACGAGTTCGGAGATCGCATCAGGTTCGTACATGCTGTTGGCGTCCGAGAACACGAGTATATCCTCCTCAACGAGATCGGCGACGCGGTTCTGACACTCGGTCTTGCCGACCCGCCCCTCGATCTGGATGAGAGACACGCCCTGTTCCTCGTATTCCTCGACGATCTCGTCGGTCCGGTCGTCGGACGCGTCGGAGAACACGACGATGTCGAGTTCGTTCTCCGGATACTCCAACTGGAGGCTGTTCTCGATCTTCTCCGCGATGACTTCCTCCTCGTTGTACGCGGCGATGATCAAAGCGACGCTGGGTCGATCCTCACTCGTTGCCGCTCCCCGGTCCGAGACGAATCGCGTCCAGAGCTGAAGGGTTATCGGATAGAGGAAATACGTGTGAGCCAGCGCGAGTCCGCTCAGGAGAAACAGTGTGGATAGTACGGCTTCTAAGATCACAGTCAAATCCCCCCGTTCGCAGATCCCCAGAAGCGGGATAGACTGTACGACTGCGAGAGCCACATGGATCTTTGTAGTCGCGTCTGGACTCAAGAAGATGCTGATATTGGCCTTCCAAGAATAAGCGTCGACAGTCAGAGGGAGGTAGTATGTAACGCCGCCATCCACGTCTCCGTCCCTTCCATCGACAGCAACCCCACTGCGTCCTTTCCCGATCACGTAACCGACTAGGCGCGCACCACACACAAAACATTAACAGCTACATCAGAGCATGGCTTCAGTTACTACGGCGACCACCACAACATGAGCAGAGGGACCCTCCGAGTTCTTCGGTACGCCAGAGCTTCGGCGGCAATGAGGAACACAAGGGGGAGTACACGAAGACGGTCGCGCAGTTCGCGGACGCCATTGCGACCGGGGAGGAGCCCGAGCTGTTCTGCGACGGCGCCCAGACCCGCGACTTCACGCACGTCTCGGACGTGGCCCGCGCGTGCGAGTTCGCGGCCGACCACGAGCTGACGGGCGTACACAACGTCGACACCAAGGAGGAGTGCTCGTTCAACGAGATGGTCGCGATGATCAACGACGCGCTCGGCACCGACATCGACCCGGTCTACGTCGAGTGTCCCTTCGACGGCTACGTCTACGACACGATGGCGGACTACTCGACGTTCCACCCGCCACCGGCTGGGAGCCACGGATCAGCTTCGAGGAGGGCGTCGAGCTGGTCTGCGAGCCATGTCACGATGTGAGGGAGATTGAGGTGAACTAGCGGGACGGCTCTTCACACAATCAGGTATCATACATCACATTCACTACAGCTACTGGGTGCCAGATCACCACGTCAAGCCCTCGTATGTGATCCCCTCGCGACGCTCGATGATTCGCCGACCGTCCACAACCACCGGTTCAGCCATCGCGTCAAACTCGTCGTCCAACGCCGCGAACTCATCCCAGTCGGTCGCAACGACAGCCCCAACAGCACTAGCAAGCGCGTCCGCGGCCGAGTCCGTGTACTCGATATCGGGGAACCGCTCAAGCATCGTCTCGGTCGCAACGGGGTCGTACCCAACCACGTCGGCGCCCCGCTCTTGTAACCCCTCAATCAACGGGATCGCCCGCGAATTCCGCACGTCGTCAGTACCGGGCTTGAACGCCAGCCCAAGGACGGCCACGCGCTCACCCCTAATATCGACGTGCTCGTCAAGCAGCGCAAGCAGCCGTTCAGGCTGGCGGTCGTTCACGTCGACGGCCGCGTTCAACAGCGGCGGTTCGTAGCTGGTCGCACGGGCGGCAGCGATCAGCGCAGCAACGTCTTTCGGGAAACACGACCCGCCCCAGCCGACCCCCGAACGCAGAAACGCCGACCCGATCCGGTCGTCGAGCCCCACCGCCTTCATCACCTCGTAGGCGTCCAGTCCGAACTCCTTACAGATGTTTCCGAGGTCGTTCGCCAGCGAGATCTTCGTCGCGAGAAAGGCGTTGTTCGCGTATTTGATCATCATCGCGGTCGCCGGGTCTGTCCGAACAACGGGGCTGTCGCTCGCTTCGATCAGCGGCGCATACAACTGCTCTAAGGTTGCGAGTGCGCTGTCGGACTCCGTGCCGAAGACGACCTTATCTGGGTCTTGGAAGTCCGCAACCGCAGTCCCCTCGCGGAGGAACTCCGGATTCGTCGCAAACGCCACGTCACCACCGCCGTCACCAACTCCAGCCGCAAGCGCCTCCCGGACGTCAGCGAGCCCTAGCGGCGTGATCGTCGACTTGACGACGACCAGATGCGCGCCCGGATCGGCACCAGCCAGCGCCTCGCCGACCATCTCCGCAGCGGCCGACAACGGGCCGACGTCAATGCTGCCGTCGGCTTCTGATGGCGTCCCGATCGCGAGGAAGGTGATGTCCGCGTTAGGAAGCGTCTCGTACGACGTCGTCGCGTGAAGACGCTCGCCCACGTGCTCGGCGAGCAGCTCGTCAAGCCCGGGCTCGTGAAGCGGGGCGCGGCCCGCGTTGATCGCGTCGACGACCGACTGGTCGATATCGATCGCCGTTACCTCGTGGCCCAGATCCGCCAGACAGGCCGCGAGTGTCGTCCCGACGTAGCCGCTGCCGACGACGTTGACTTTCATACCCGCCACGACGCACAGCGAGGGCAAAACCGCTGGGATCCGGTCGTGACACTTCAGCGACCCGAAACGGCTTTGCCGGTGGCCTCACGAATTCGAGGATATGGACGCAGTGGTACTCGCCGCCGGCAAAGGGACGCGGCTCCGCCCGCTGACCGACGACAAGCCCAAAGGGATGGTCGAGGTCGACGGGAAGCCACTGATCACGCACTGTTTCGACCAGCTGCTCGAGCTCGGGGCCGACCGGCTCGTCGTCGTGGTCGGCTACAAGAAAGAGCAGATCATCGACCACTATGGAGACGAGTACGAGGGCATCCCGATCACCTACACCCACCAGCGCGAACAGAAAGGGCTCGCCCATGCGTTGCTCACCGTCGAGGAACACATCGACGACGACTTCATGCTCATTCTCGGGGACAACATCTTCCAAGCGAATCTCAAAGACGTGGTGCGACGCCAGCGCGAGGAGCGCGCGGACGCCGCCTTCCTCGTTGAGGAGGTCCCCTGGGAGGAAGCGAGCCGATACGGCGTCTGCGATACGAACCAGTACGGCGAGATCACCGACGTGGTCGAAAAGCCCGAGGACCCGCCGAGCAACCTCGTGATGACCGGCTTCTACACCTTCTCGCCCGCCATCTTCCACGCCTGCCATCTCGTCCAGCCGTCGAACCGCGACGAGTACGAGATCAGCGACGCGATTGATCTCCTCATCCAGTCGGGCCGCACCATCGACGCCATCGGCCTCGACGGCTGGCGGATCGACGTGGGCTATTCTGAGGACCGCGACGAGGCCGAGCGTCGACTCACGGACGGCGAGGAGAGGAGTGTAGATCGAGTTGAGAGCGAGTCCGTCGCTGATCCCTGATCCGCTGCCTCAGCCTGGGTCACAACATGTGTGTCTCAAACTACCACGTCAGCTTCTCATAGACGATCTCCCCGCCGCGCTCGATTATCCGGCGACCGTCGACCACTAGAGGGCGCGCTACAGCGTCGAATTCGGGAGCGAGCGCCGCGAACCCACCCATTTAGGCGCGATGGCCGCGCGCAAAAGCGCATCCGACGCCGACTCCGTGTATTTGGTATCGAGGAGCCAGTCGCGCATCATCTCGGTCGCGATCGAGTCATAGCCGACGGTCTCGGCCGCGCCCTCATGGAGGTCCTCAATCAGTGGGATCGCCCGGGGGTTGCGTACATCGTTGGTGTCGGGCTTGAACGCAAGCCTGAGGGCGGTAACGCGCTCGCCCGTGCCTACGAGATTCGACGGCGAGGAGTTGCCCGGTGTGTATAACCTCAGCACTGCGGATTTGACGACATAGTTGAGATCAATATGTGGATCTGATCCACAGAAATTCGCTTTCCAAGAGCCAAGTCACACGAGACGCTGTTAACCAACAGTCGTGGTAAAAATAGATTCACTGTTGGTTAAGAGCAATCTCTCAATCTAGAGTACTCCACACAGATTCAGAAAATCATCGTTCAGCCATCAGTAACGACGTTTCCTGTGGAACCATCGTGAGCATCCTCATCAGTCTCTTCGTCAATATACTCCCAATCTTCAGTGTCCAAGCGACCTTCAAGATATGCCTCGCCGTCTTCGGTGATCATGTAGACGCCATTCCCAAGATGTTTAATTAGTCCCTTTTCAGCCAGTATCTTACACCGACGATGAACCTGTACACGGGAATATCGTATTGGACCCTCTCTTTTCATTTTCGTTGGAGAGCCGGACTCATTTTCAGATAGATACTCTAAGATGCGGTCGTCCGCTGCAGACATCCATCCACCAGCATATCTCATACGTTACTTTGGAGGACCCATATTTAATAGTAGTCCGAGTAGTTGACTAGAAAACTTCCAGTACACTAAAGTAACATTAGTACCAACTAGTAGCTACAGAGCCCAGTGACGAACCCTCGGCTCGCGAGAAAGTGTAGAAACCCCGGCCGCGGTGTTCCAGCACCCAGCCGGGACGGGTTCTGTGTCCACTCACAGAACCATGCTAATGCTGGCAACTGCGGGGCTTAAGCCCTGCGAGACGACTGACGGATCGAACAGTACCAACCTCGGCTGTCACCGCTGTCTCAACTTGGCCGACAGCTACAACGCTGCCACTGACATCCCACTTTGTCGCACGTGCGCTACGATACGCAGCGCCGACGAGGACACTGTGGAGGGGCCCAATGTCTAGCCACACCGAGAACGACGGCATCTCGCTTGCCGATCTCTCAGCTACCCACCGCGACCTGCTCTGGGTGCTCTCTCAGACTGGCCCCAGCGAGAGTGGTCCACTCCACAACGCACTCACCGACTACTACACCGACGACATTGACCACACCCGAGTCTGTGACATCCTCGAGAAACTCGTAGAGTACAACTACGTCACCGAACAACCCACCGACTCCCAGTACCGACTCACCGAATCGGGCCGCCGCACACTCGCCACGCGCCAGGCGTGGCAAACTGACACCAACAGGGAGGGCGGCCACGAATGACGCGCTCCAACGACCCACAAGCCGCAGACCTTCACCAGCTCACGCGCATCTCACTCAACACTACCCACCCGATCTGTCAAGTCTGCGGCCAACCCCTCCACGAAGGCGACGACATCACCGCCTACGCCTACCGCGCGGCCGGCGAGCCCGCGTACGCGATCGGCTACATCATGTGTGGATCAGATGTCCACGAACACCCGACCGTCTTCACCCGTGGTGTTCGCGAGTACGTCCTCACGGGCCATATCGGGACGTGTTCGAACACCCAAACGCAATCGACAACGTTCGTCCTCCTCGATCCGACCCCAGTCGTCACGAGTCCGACGACGACGGCCAAGCCACACGTCCACCCGGACGCCCCGACACCACGCGATCCAACCCAACCGATACGCCAGGAGCCAACCCCACTGCTCACGGCGGTTCGGGAACACGCCCGCTCTGATGGTGGCTCCCCACGCGAGAGGTCGGAGTAATGCTGGCCGCTGGAACCAACCAGCCCACCACCAGCAGGTGATCGGCTATGCGAACACGCCAGCCCGCGGCCCGCAAGCGAGGGGTCCGGCTCGTCAGCCACGCCACGAAGCTCTCCACGGAGGGGATTACCTGTCCAGCGGTCTCACCCCGGCTGACCGAGTGGGTCCCAGAACTCCTCACCAAACTCCGGGCTCACACCGAGCGAACCATCCGCGAGTACGCCACTACGGATCCGTGGCGGACGAGCGCCCAACTCCTCGCCAAAATCCTGCCAGCGTGGAAAGACACCGAGGAACCATGGACCGACGACGTCGCTGAAGCCGTCGCGTACACCCGCGCGATCACGACACTCGCGCTTACCTACGGAGATGAACCCACCACCACGCTCAGTCCGTACCACCGACAGCGACACGCTGATCTCACCGACACCGTCACCAGCATCGGCACGGGGCGCGGGCCAGTCAACGCCGACCTCGGCGCGCTCGCGAAAGGGCCGGTCGCACTCCATCGCGAACTCGACGCCCACCCGACCACCCTCACCCTCTTGTTAGACGGCGACGCCTGGACCTCCCTTACGGACCGCCGCACGGGCGTCCGCGCACTCGCGGCGATCGCCGTTCTTGCTAATGGGTTCGACGTGAGACTCGTCGCCTCTCCCAGAGTCCGCCGACATCTCTCGAAGCGGTATCCAAAGTGGACCCAGTGCCACCTCGATCTTACTGCCAGCCGGGATGGGTCCCCCCACACCGACCACGGCCAAACTGTCGAGACCGCCTGGAAGGCCATTCGTGACCTCGACACCGAACCGGGAAAACGCCGGCTCCTCGGGAACCTCAACCCCGAGTACGCCCGGAGCTACCGGGATCTCACCACCGATCACGCGGTCGACGTCGCCGACGGCACCATTAGTAGGTATATCCTCGATCTCGAGGACCGTGAGTTAGTCACGGTCGACCGCTGTGGGAAGCACAACACGGTCCAGCTCACCGACCTCGGCAAACTGGCCGTGCACGAGTGTCTCGACGACACCGACGACCTCATCCACCCGAATCAGCGCCGACTCGGTGAGCGTCTTACTGGGACCCCTCACGGTTCCACAAGTACAGTGTCGCCCCGCCGTTCGGACGAGGAGACACTCACGCCCGACGAGTGGGTGGCCGCAACCGGCGACCCCGACGCAGACGCCGAGTACGTCCAGTGGCTTACCGGCCCAAGGAACACCAAAACCCACCTCCACGAGCGATTCACCACCGTCGCCCACGACGACGCCATCACCCTCGTCGACGACCACCCACACCCGTTCGACGACGGCCGCGTCGCGTACCTCAGCCACACCAACGATCAAACCCACGTCGTGCTCCAGTGGGGTGGCCCCCTCGCAACGCTGGGACGTCTCGCAGGTGCCTTACTCAGCGAGAAAGCGCTCTCGAAGATCCTTTCTCCATCACGACTCGGCCACGAATTCGAAGCGATCGATGACAGCACCCAGGCGTATCCCGTCGAGCGCATTCTCCGCCGTGGCCACCAAGTCGGCTGGTACAGCGATTCAGAAACCACCTACGGAGCGTGGCGTAAGCGAATCACAACGGTTCGAGATCGACTCCTCGCGAAAGTCGCCGAACTCACAGCCAGCGACGACACCGCCGCGCGCGCCACCCTCTTCGCCGATCTCCACGGGCTGATTGCGTCAGCCACCCAGCTGTATCACGCGGTCGGGATCGACCTCACGACCACGCTTAGACTCCCGGATACTGACGCACTCACACGCAACCCCACCCAACTCCAGGATCTCTGTACGTTTCTCGCCAAGACAGTCCCGAAACAGTCTGTCTACGGAATTCACGCAGGCTACCGCATGCTGTTCGAAGACCGGTCCGCAAAGCTACGCCGGCGACTCCCCTACGAGGTTGCGCCCGACACACAGGTGGATCTCACCATGTCGTGGGTGCTTGCTGGGCCGACTGTCACAGACCTCGGCGAGCAGATCACCACGGCGCTCAGGGGAGAACTCTCTGACGTCCGAGAAACAATCGCCGACGGCACCGAACACGCACCACCCCTCAAGATCCCCGTCGTCGACGGGACGACCTACCCCGCCATCCGGCGGGCAATAGAGAGAGTTGCGATGACCCACGACGTGCAGTGGACACCCCGCGAGCGACAGCGGCTCGTGCGGCTGTGTCTGCGCTCGTTCAGCCCGGCGGACACTCACCAAGCGTGTCCGTACGACGTCGTGGCGAGCCTCTTGGGCGCGCTGAACGAGTCACCGACGCCGACGCCTGCGGAGGTCGAACGCGCAGCGGCCACCCGCTCGCCGACACGCTTTCGGCCGGATCTGCCGCCTACGGCGACCAAACTGTACGCCACACTCTTGCGAGCAGCCCAGCCGTGTGGCCGCAGTGAGCTCATCGAACGAGCCGGCATCTCGGCAAGCAGTTACGATCGCCGAATCAGCGCCGTAAGCGAGCTTGAACGTGTTCAACCCGTCCACGTCGACGGCCACAGACGGTGGACCACCACGGACACAACTCCCGCAGACGTTCGCTCAACCCCGCTGTTGGCGCACCGACAGACAACTGCCACAGAACGCGTGCGCAGCCACACCAGCACGTGGGCCAGCCAACGCAGCGCTCACGCCTGGACAGCCCTGTTCACACCACACCTTATGAAAAAAGACACCAGCCGTCCGATGAACACAGACAGCATAGCACCTGATCACCAAAGCCCACCGACAGGCACCCACCAATCCACAACAATCCACCGTACCGAGACACCATCGCTCCACTCGAAACAAGGGGGTGAAACACAATGACAACCCCGACACTCGATCTCGAAACAACGGTCACGCGCGACCACCTAGTCACCCACAAGTCGGCCACAATCCAAATCGACCGCGATGAGTTCGATGAGTCAGTCGTCAGACTCGCCTTCAGCGGGCAGTGGGGGACGACGTACGTGACTCTCACAGCAGCAGAGGCGCACACAGTTGCGAGCGCACTCGAACAGACAGCCACGGACGCCGCCAACGCGGAGGCCACCGATGAGTGACGACCCCGAAGACCGCGAGGAGATCCCAGACGTCGGGGGTCGCGACCCCGAGGAGACACCCACGGACCACGACCCCACGAACGGCCGGTGGCTCGAAAGGAAGTTCGCTGACGCACTCGAAACGTGGGGGTATCTCACCGCCCGCAATGAGCAGCTCTTCGGGCTTGAAACCGATGTCCTCGCGCGCCGACAATCCCCACGAAACGAGCCGGACGATTTCATCGTTGGTGAGTGTAAAGACTGGCACACAACCCTCGTCGGTCGCGACGCTGTCGCCGCAATCTCCCACCGGGCCGCACTGGCTCGCGCAATGCCCGTCCTCGTCGTGGCCAGAGGCGTCACCGCCTCGGCGTGGACGCTCGCCCAACACCTCGATGTTCGGATCCTCACCATCGAAGATCTCGAAAAAGACGGGCTGCCGCCGCTCACGGAGCATCGACCACCCGTGGGAACGTTCCGTACCCGCCGAGAACCCTCGGTAAGAGAACTCCGCGAACACATCCCGTCAATAGTGATCCGACAGAGTACCCTCGACATCGAGGCGCCGGTGTTCTTCGCTGGGGGGACAAGCCCGTGTTATGTACCGGACAGAACAGGCAACAACGAGTACGTCAGCGCTTACGACAGCGACTACGAGTTCGGATAACGGTCTTCTTCGAAGCTTTCAGTATTTTCGTAGGTTTCACGCCGAACGCTTTTACAATAGATACCGTATTCCTATCCAACGATGTCGATTGACCGAGATACCTTCGAAAACACGAGCAAGGAAGAGCTTGCGGGCCTTTCGATCCCGGATCAGGTTCTCGGATTTCTCGCTACAAACGAAGATCGAGCATTCAAGCCACGCGAAATCGCCTCCCAGATCGGTGTCGACGAGGGGGCGGTCAGCACCGCACTCTCACGGTTGAAAGACCGTAGTCTGGTCGAACACAAAGCGACGTACTGGGCGGTGACTGATGACACAGAGCGCCTCGAAGGATACAGCGGGTACGAGCGGGCGACCGCCCTGTTCAACAATCAACTAGGTGTGGAGAACAAAGAGACGTGGCGCGAGCATGCACCTGATGAATCTCACCCAAGCGTCGAGGACGAACAGTGACCGACGAAAAGGCACCAATTTTCGAACGTGGCGACATCGTCTATAATAGTGAACTACTCCACCCTACTCGCTCACGGCTTTCGCCGTTCGGTCCTTGAGGGTGGGGCTTCTTGTTTCCACGACGCGCTTTACAAATACGGTGTACCTACAGGGGGCGTAGTCTCCAAAGGCGTTGATGGAATGTGACTTGGCGGGATTCTTTTGTGATGATACGATGTGAATCCTTGTATGGAACCGAATGCTGATCGGTCACAGATACGCTCCGCTCTCAAGGATGTGGTCTGTGCTGATCCGGACATCGTCTTCGCCGTTGTATTCGGATCACAGCTTTCGGGAACAGTAACGCACTCATCAGATTTTGATATCGCTGTCAAGTTCACAGCACACTGTTCTGAACGGGACCGATTCAAAAATCGGTGTGTACTGTCTGGTGAGCTCCAACACGAGGAGTTCCCATTCATCGACGTTTCCGATATTGACTCGCTCCCGCTGGATGTCGCACACGATGCCGTAAATGGCGAGCTACTCTGTGGCGATAAACAGGCCTTCGAGCAGTTCAAAACAGACATTGAGGCGGAATTTAACGAGCAACGTGAGACGCTTCGCCGGCACCAGCGTACGGTCATCGATCGGATAGCGGAGGATGGATTGCGTGGTTGACGAACGCGTCGTTGCGGTCAAGCTCGAACAGATCGAACAGTACTACGGCAAGCTCAACGCGAAACTTTCCCGTCGAGAGTTCCTCTCGAGTGAATCGCCTCGGAGTCAAGCCCCGAGACAGTCGCCTCGAACCGCCTGTACAGCTACGACTCGGTGGGGCGTGGTGCGTTCTCGTACTTGACCATCTTCTCAGGCTTGTCTGTGATTGTTTCGTAGATTTGTTGGAGCGTCCCTTCGGCTGCAAGGAGGTTGTGATCGTCGAGGAACTCCCGCCCTTCCGTAGTGAGGCCGTAGAATTTCCACGGGTACCCCTGTCGACGTTCGTCGGCGTCGACGGCGACCTCTTTGACGATACCAGCGTCGATCAGCTTCTGGATATGTTTGTAAACGGTGGCGTCGCTGACGCTGGGATTGAGCTCCTCAAGTTCGTACATCGATGGAAGCTGATCGGGATGTTGGAGGATGTTGTTGATAAGGGAAAATCGCGTCTGCTGGGTGACGAAGTGGACGAGTTCACGCGACTCCATCTCTTCAGCAGTCCCAAGTTCGGTGCTCATACTGTACGGTACACGACGTGGCGACAAGTAGTTTACTCTCGAGTAAATCACCCTACAACAACCCAGAGTACTTGAAAAGGTAATTTACGACGTAAACTATATCTCTCTACTATGAAAACCTCACAGTATGCCTGATGAGGAGTCGCCGGTTCCTGGTGACGTTCTCAAAAGTGCCAAAGACCAGCTCAATGAGGAGGAGATATCGCTGGCTGACAACGAGGAAGTTCTCCACGCCTTAAGCGAGTTGACGCCGGCCTACGAGAACGATCGGTCGTACTTCGTCCTTGGGAACTATGATCGAGATCCGATCCGACGGCTGAACTTGGTGGTAGACCGTCTCAACCGTCGCACCGATGCGTACGCGTTCCGAATGGTCGATATTCGTGGAGAATGGGACAACAGCATCCAAAAATTCTGTCTGATTGCTGATATCGTGACGCATCTCGTCGGTGTCGCCGAGAAGGAGCCAAGTGACTTCCTCGTCGAACAGGGATTGCTCGTCGGGACGACTGAGTACTTCGCAAAAAGTCATGTTCTCAAGCGGACATACGAGGATGAGGAGTATCCGTTTGGCTGGATGCAAGACGGTGTCTTCGAACTATTTGACCAAGAGGAACGGCTCTATTGCTGGCGGACCGAGGAGGATCTCGTTGAGGTGGCGAGCAAACTACCTTGATCTTCTCGACACCGTCAAGAATATCATCGAGATAATCCAAAACCGCTGTCATACGGTGACGAGATCGTCACGGACACGAGTCTCAATCCGTGGCTTCAACGAGTCTTTCGTCACGAGGTCGACCTCAATACCAAGCTCCTCCGCCAGTTCGTTTTCCAATCGAACGAAATCGAATAACGTTACTGGCTTGTCGAACGCGACAAGTATATCGAGATCACTATCGAATTCTTGTTCACCACGCGCATACGATCCGAAGATACCCAACTCGCTGATCGGATACTCCTGCTCAAGTTTCGGCTTGAGCTGCGCGAGTCGAGTTGAGATGTCTTCGGTTGCCATAGGGTACCTACGATTGTGCTGGGTAATTACGTTTTGGCAACAAATGACTCTCCGAACTTGAAGTCGAAGTGATCGCCCGCCGGGACGAACTCCGTGGTGACCCTGATGATTTCCTCGTCGTCGAATGTAAGGACTGGCACCAAGTCCCGGTCCAGCGGGACGCCGTCGAAGCAGTCGCACTGCGAGCCGCGCTCACGCGAGCAATGCCCGTCCTCGCTGTCGCCCGCCGCGTAACCGAGAGTGCGTGGCAGTTAGCGCAATTGCTCGACGTGCGGATTATGACCGAGCAGGATCTCGACAAAGGCCGACTCCCACCGCTGACCGAACGCCGGCCGCCGAGTGGAACGCTCCACGTACGGCGGGAACCGTTCATCCATGACATGCGTGACCGGCTCCCGCTTCTGGTTCACCGTCGAAGCGGGCTCGATATCGAAGCCCCTGTCTTCCACATAACGGATCACGGTCCGTGTTACGTACCGGACCGAAAAGGCAACGACGAGTACGTCAACGCCGCCGACAGCGACTACGAGTTCGGCTAGGTACGGTGCTAGAGGGGGTATACGACCGTTCGTAGGGTATCCTGAATATGCCTCCTTACGGTCACACAAATCTGACCATCATGATACTTATACATTACAAGCGCATACAAACACATACAGTTGGACTCATGCCCATCGATCTTCGAAGACACGACCCGGACGACACGATCAATATCCGCCCGGGCACAAACAAAGCCGCAATCGTCAAACTTCTCTATCGGAATACAAACCTTGCGTACACGCCAGCAGAGATACAAAACGCACTTGATCTGCCGCGCGGCACCACGTCGACGACGCTATCTCGCCTCCATGATGACGGGCTGATTGGCAAAACGAATGATGGTCTCTACCACGGACTTGAGCGACGGGATGACGTGAGGCGGTTCGCACGGAGCCTCGTTCAACTTGACGAGATGGCGGATCGGTACCCAGAGCCGGGTCTCACTCCAGATGACGTTGAACAAACTGGTGCGGGCGCACGAAGAGAGATCCCACGTGATCGCGCTGACACCGAAGAGAATCAGTCCGGGGAGGAACCAGCACCCGCGGACTGGGTCAACAGCACCGCTGCTCCTTCAACGACGGAGAGTAACACTGAGGCTGACTCAGCGTCCGGTGACAGAGAGTAACACGATAGGATTAGGCCACATACCCTTCACATGACGTACTACTACCCGCAGGGCAGTCTCGTGTTTGCGGCGGATCCAACCGGGGCACATAGCAATCCGCGCCCAGTAATCGTGATATCCGATGCTGATCGGCCGTACGTTGAGCAAGAAGCCACGGTTGTATGCCTGACCACACAGGCCGAGTACTCATAGGAGGTTACGGAGAATCAAGGAGAAAGCCTCGCGCTTCAGCGCGGGGATGAATCCGACAATTCTCTACAGCAACCACGAACTTCTGGCCGGGTGTTTTAATTGAGTGGTCGTCGTATTGATAGTCATCCGAGGCGGTCCATCCGCCCACTTAATCGGACAATATCGGGATTCCCGACCACACACACAGAAAGTACCCCTTTCTGTTGTAGTGTTCGGGTACAATAAGAAGTACCTCTGAATCCCATGCCGGGATAGGAGTAACGGCTGATTGGCACAGCCAGTAGCCGTCACCGGGACAGCTACAAACCATAAACACCCCAAACCAGCGGTGCGGGGCCGTGGGAATCTTCGCCCTTCAGGGCGGAGAGGATGTCAAACGGTTGCCCGACGGCGTACTTGAAGGGGTAGAGCTGCGGAAGACGAGTTATGTGATGCCGTGGGCGATTTATACGATTCCACTATCGTCGATCCAGGATAATCTCCCGTCTGGGACCCTCACTGATGAGGGAATACAGCTTATTGCGGATGTGATTGATCAGATGGTCCGACCATAGGTAACGACACCCTCGATTTCACGGACGAAATTGACACCGTGGGAACCCCCGACGGCGAGGAGCCGGACCACGATCCAACCAACGGCCGCTGGCTCGAGAGTCGGGTCGCCGAGACACTCGAGCAGTGGGGGTACAAGACGGCCCGCAACGAGTACTGTTTCGGGCTCGAAACCGACGTGATCGCCCGCCGGGGTGAGCTCCGTGGTGACCCTGACGATTTCCTCGTCGTCGAGTGTAAAGACTGGCACCAAGTCCCGGTCCAGCGGGACACCGTCGAAACAGTCGCGCTGCGGGCCGCACTCGCGCGAGCAATGCCCGTCCTCGCTGTCTCCCGCCGCGCCAGTGCGAGTGCGTGGCGGTTAGCTGAAGCGGTAGCGCGGAGTCCCCTTCCTCAAGGAGCGACCGAAGGGAGCGAGTAGGGAGGGGTAGTTGACACTGCCTGTACAGTTCACTTAAACGGGTTATCAGCGGTCTCCAACCGCGTGATGCTGTCGATCACATCAAAGTCATCGTCAAACGAATACAGGTACTCGATATTCACCCGCTGCATATAGGCGACGATGGTCGCGTCTCCGAACGCGAGCCCTTCATACGTCTCGAAGAGTTCCACTGCGCGATGGAAGTCTGTCTGGGCGGAGTGGACGAGTTCGAAACCGGCCGAATTTGAGAGCCGATTGCGGAGATCAACTGCGATGTCGTGGCGCTGTCGCTCGTGAATCCAGTTCAGCGATTCCAACAACACATAGTTCGTGACCCGGGCAGTGGGAAGGTCACCTCGATCGATTGCCCGGACGATCCCTGCTGCCAGTTCGTGGCGACTGTCGGGACTTGTGTCCTTGTAGTCGATGAGGATGTTCGAATCGATGAGAGCGATCGGCATCTAGGCGTCCTCGGTGAACGCGGGGTCGTCCTCGTACCCGGCGAGGTCGTGGGTTTCGAGGCTATCACCACCCATCGGGGCCTGAAGATCGTCATCTTCGAACGCACCGTAGCGCTGTCGGACAACCTCAACCGTGAGATCCCCGCTGTCGGTGACGGTCCAGCGGAGCTTATCGCCGGCCTCAATATCAAGCCGCCGGCGGAGCGCTGCGGGGATCGTGACCATCCCTTGATCGCTGACTTTGGTTTCTTCAGGCGGACCGTCGGCTGCCATACGCGGCAGTACACGCCTTGTCGTGTTACATGTTGCGCCACATGTCCAATCGGGTAGCACCGCTTTCGTGTAGCCTATCGATCGCGTTCGCTCGCACGACGTGTTCTTGACATCCTTCTTCGCCTGAAGACGGAGGATTCCGTCCCGGATCGCAACGGGAACAGCGCATACGTCGACGCTCCCGACAGCGACTACGACTTCGAGTCAGGAAACTATTCCTTGAAGTAGGAATTATATCTGTGGCCTCGAAAAGATACGTATGCCCGACACAGCGTCCACAGACGGACCCCCCTCTTTCGATGACCCGTTTAGCGGGGACGACGTCGAACAGCGAATCTATGGAACTCTCCTCCAGACTCGGGAACCAGCGACAGCGAGAGCTATCGCCGAGCGAGTAGAGTGCGACCCGAAAACCGCCCGGAAGTATCTCAGCTGGTTCGCGGATCTCGGGATCGCTACACGCCATGACGGTCATCCGACCACCTATGAACGCAACGATGCATATTTTGAGTGGCGACGCATCAACCAGCTCGCTGTAGACCACTCGGTGGAAGAACTACAGGAACGCGTTCGTGATCTGACAGCACAAATTACTGAGTACGAGGATGCGTACGATGCCGCAACACCGGCTACGGTTGATGCCGTAGCTATCACGGAGACGAATGAGGAGCAAACGATCGACGCCGTGTATAGTGACCTCGCAGACTGGGCAACCGCACGAGAAGAACGGGAACGCTACGAACGCGCTCGCCAGCAACGTGCTGGCGCCGACGGCGAACAGGCTTCTGGGTAGCTCGCTCGATGGTGCCGCCAACAGGCGACGGCGGGAGCCCTGCTCTCATCGATCGCCCAATCCTCAAGTTCCTCCAGACGCGTCTCCAAGCGACACAGCAAGTCGAACAAGCGGCTATCACGGACGCCAGCGGTCATCTTGAACTGCAGGTCTCATTCACATCGTCGTACTATCCAGCGACCGTCAGCGAGGCGACCTTGACTGTTCGCTGGTACACAAACAACGACTTCAAGATTCAGTATCGAGAGAAAGAGTCCGAGAGCGCCTGGGAATGCCGGTGGGACCGCCACCTGAATCCTCACAACACACGAAACCACTTCCATCCCCCGCCCGCCGCCCCGACGCCCGGTAACGACGCCTCTTGGCCGACCGACCATCGCGACGTGCTGTCGCTCGTCCTCAACGAAATCGAAGAGCGGATCTCGGCTCTCTGGAACGACTAGTGAGTGCTCCGCTACGCATTGGCAGTGGCGCTATCGGCGTCGTCGCGATCGATGAGCGGGTAGTCGATGTGAACCTCGATCCGATCGAACGGGACGACGGGTTGGATCGCGCCGCCGGGGCCGCCCGCTTCAAGGGTGAGGATACCCAGCACTTCGAGCTACTTCAACTCCAAGTGGACATCGGACACGTCGCGATCAACGAGGCGGGCCGCCTCGCGCATGCTCTCAGGGGTTCCTTCCGCGATCGCTCGGATGAGCTCAAGACGGAGTGGGGTGAGACTGTCAACGAAGTCGTCGTAGGTTCCGAACTGGAGTGTCGCGGTTCCATCCTGACTGTCGAGATCGTCGGCATCGACATCCCGGGCGAACTGGAGCGCATCTTGGCGGAGCTGTTCTTGGTCGCCGACGGTGGTGTGGAGCGTGGTCATGGCGGGGTATCAGTGGGTGGAGTCGTCGCTATCACCTTCCTCAAGGAGGAAATTCTCGACCGTCTCAAACTTGTTAGTGCTGTAGATCGGGATTCCTGAAACGACAATTCCCCGGACGTCTTCTGTGTACGTGGGAATCGCGTGGACCGTTTCAACGTCGATGTCGTAAGCATATCTGTTCCCGTCGAATTCGGCGTCTTCGAGATCGCGACCAACAGCGTTCGCCTCTCGTTGGTTTGGGCCTCGATCCTTCGTCGTGAGCACCCAGAGGTCACTGTCGCTACGCCGATCGGCTTCGCCGCGCGCCACACTTCCGTACAGGACGATCCCGATGACGCCGTCGAGTGAGACGGACACGTCGAGCGTGGCCCGCACGAGACATCGAATATCTACGAGAGGTGTCGCCAGATAGTCGTAGGGTCGGCGTCGTTCAGTTCGGCATTGGTCTCCATCTTTCGGAGTTCTGTGACACACCGCTTTGCGACGAGCGGGTAGACATCGGTGGGCGTGAATTCAAAATTGAGCCGCATGATCTCTTGCCAGTGTTCGGCCCAGATATCCTCGACGACACGGGGATACAAGTCTTCCACGAGGTGAAGTCCGAACTCACGACCCTCTTCGATAACGAGTGATCGAACCATCTTTCGGATCCGGGCAGACGTACAGTACATCGCGACGAGCTGTTCAGCACCCGTCTCTGCGTCATCCGGATCGCGACCGAACTGTTCGCGATTCAATTCCTCGAAGGCCTCGCGGACCACTTTCACGCGGCGGTCTTGGCTGTCACTCCGGACGACGACGCCCTCCGCACGGACATCACCGGTCAGCGACGACTGTGAAACAGTATAGCTCTCTGGATCAAACTCGATCGCCTCGTCGATGATCGTCGCGGAAACGAACGCGCGATCAGGCGACACACTCTCGATCCGGATCCGATCGAAGACGGACCAAGCTTCCTTGATCGAGAAGAATCCCTCGAAGGTTTCAGCGTACGGACTGCCCGGTGGCGTCATCGAGTCAATAGCCGCATAGGGAAGGACATCAAAGCCGACAAGAGCGGGAAGGTCGCGTTCGGTGTATCCGTAGTCTAGCGTCGAGTACACCAAGTTCTCTGCGTACACGATGAGCGGGCCACCGTGTTCATCGTGGGCTCGACGGAGGGCGTCTACGTCGATCCCGTCGCGGAGACAACGAACGGCGCGGTGGAGCGCCCCGTCAACATTCTCGAGATCATCACGATGACAGCCCATGATGGAGCGCCGCGTTCCGAAGACGAGACTTCCGTCTCCGTCGGCGGCATTTGTCACAGGATCTGGATAGGATGATGCGTGACGCTCGTCATAGAGCGTAAAGCGGAACGAGCTCCCGTCGAACTTCTCGAGGGCCACCAAATCCTCGGCATCGAAGAACGACTCTGGAACGACGGGATGATCGTATCGTGGAATTTTGGGGTAGACTTTCATCGGCTAGTAGCAGAATGGTGTGAAGGGTCAGGAATCACCGTTCGGTGGCGACTCAACGCCCTCCCACGTCCGAACGGCGTCGCCGACGACCGTCCGAAACTCATCGACCGGCGTGGTACGGACACTGGAAGGCATCGGACCATAATCGTCCCACTCCGCAGTGTAGCGGACGACTCGCGATCGAAGACGACCGTCCCCCGAGTCCGGATCGTACGTTTCGAAGATGTGGTGGACACCGACCACGAGTACCTCTCCGAGTTCGTCGTGCTGGTAGATTGTGTTTTCAGTGAGGTTCATATGCGTTCAACGTGCTCATTCGAGCTCTGCATCCGGCCGGTCGATACCGGTTTCCAAGTCGGCGAGATCGCGTTCGAGTCGATCGATGTGCGTTTCGAGGTCCTCGACGCTCATCAGAGCGAGACGAAGGAACGCGTCGTCCCGCTCCGGCATCAACGGAAGCTGACTCGTCGATGTTGGCGGATCGTCCGACTGTCGTGCGCGTTTGCGGACGAGTTCTTCACGAGCGCTGCGCAGTTCTCGACGGATGAGTTCATCGTCGTCCATAGGTTGGCACACACCGGATTACAGCCCGCTACGGCCCCGAAAGGGCGGTCGCACGGACCGTCTCACCGAGCGTGTGGCTTTCCGACTACCGCTTGGAGATTCATGATAGCGTGTGCCGAGACCTACGATAAATACTTTCTGTGGAGTACAGAGACCACCGGTACAGCATCAGCTCCATCGGCGCCAGTTACTTCACGAACGACACGTTCATTCTGTTCCGATTTCCATGTCGTTCATACTTGCTCCGTTGAACGCCGACGCCGTCTGCGGATCGTATCGCTGATTTCACGGGATTTGGACGCCGTCTGGCGATATGGGATATCTCAAGACCCTCGTACAGACGTTTCACGAATTCGCCACGAATCCTGTTGAACAACCAGATGTACCCGCTGTCGCCGACGGCGACAAACGGGTACGCCAAGTCCACCAAAGTCGCGCTCCTTCTACTCAAAGAGGAGATCAACAAGCCGCTTCGGAGGCTCGAAGACTATCTCAACGAGATGCCGGGAATTCTCGGTGTGTTTGATCTTGACTCATCGCCGGATTACACATCTTTCACCGTCTGGGACGATAAATTCCCGATGAAAGAACTTCGCCGCCTGCTCCGCGCCTCGGCGGAGCAGGCGGGGCTCTCAGGCACCGCGTCGATCGACGCCAGCGGCTTTCAGCGTGACCAAGCCAACTCACACTACCGGAGTCGGGTCGGTTACTCGTTCAATGCGATGAAAACGACGCTGCTTGTTGACACGGATTCTCTTGCTATCATGGACGCTCATTTCACGACGAAGAAGTCCTATGACGGCCATATCGGGCTGCAGGTCTTTCGGCGGAACGCCGAAGACCTGTAAGCGTTGCTGGCCGACAAGATGTACTCGTGGAGTAATCTCCGTGAAGCTTGCCGTAATAGGTCTACACGACAAGTAATACCTTTTCTCTTGTGGAGATTAAAGTACGACTTGGCGGATTTGTTTTGTGATGATGCGATGTGAATCCTCGTATGGAACCGAATACTGATCAGTCACAGATACGCTCTGCGCTCACGGATGTGGTCTGTGCTGATCCGGATGTCGTCTTCACCGTCGACTGCAGGCAATGCGTGCTAACTGCGGCTACCACATTTCGCCACTGATATTGCCTATTTGTAGCAACATTCTGGCTGCGGAAGGGCGAGAGTCAAAATGATTGTGCTATATGCAATTCTGGTTCATTTCTCATCTGAACGCGCTAAAATGGCGATTGTGTGTTTCCAGCTAAGCCGAAGCATATATGTATATACGTGTGTAGTATTGGACACAGTGAAACATACTGCTGATTCGAAGGGGCAGTCGAAAAGTCAAGAGTCAATTCTCCAGTTGGGCACAATGCGAACTCTGACAGTGCTGTCCATGGTGGTGCTCCTTTCGACGGCGGGAGTCGCTACAACAACAATCGGGACACAGGCGCAGCCAGCAACTGGCGGGGATCCCGATCTTGAGGCATACGCTCCAGAGCCAACGCTAACACCCGGTAGTGCTGAGACGCTAATAATACAGATTGCGAATGATGCTACCACGCGGTACGACACACCGCCCGAGCGGGAACGCGTTACTACCGCTCGAAACGTAGTAGTTGAACTAGACAGCAATAGTGCTCCCCTGACGGTCGAAACTGCTGAGCACTCGGTCGGCTCGATTAGTGAAAATGAGCCACGGTCCGTCCCATTTGCCGTAGACGTCCCTGAAGATGCTCAGCCGGGAACCTACGAGGTTGATGTCGAGATGACGTACTCGTATACCTCTTTCCGGCGATCTGGTGGCGGTGAAAACGAACGGACGTACACCGTGACTGACACCGTTGAGATCGAGATCGACGATGCGCCACAGTTCCGACTCACCACTGTTGATGACAGTGGATTACAGATCGGCGAGTCTGGGCCACTTACGGTACAAATCGAAAATATTGGTGGCGAGCCAGCCCGTAATGTGGCACTCTCGCTCAACTCACAGAGCTCGATGGTTGGATTCAATGGTCAACAGAGTGATGTTGGGCGTGTTGACACACTTGCTCCCGGTGAGGCTACAACAATCACATATGAGGCGGCCGTGAAGTCGGACGCATCGGTTCGACAATACGAATTAGGCGGGACAGTCCAATATACAGGCCCAGATGGGATCGATGGTCGCGACACTGATCTTTCAACTGGGATCAAGCCGGCTGCAGAGCAGGGGTTCAATCTGAATATTGTCGATGGGACTGTGCGAGTCGATGAAGAGACTACTGTTCAAGTCCGGGTAACCAACGAAGGGCCCCGCACCGCAAACGACGTCGCCCTCGATTTCGCCCGTGAGTACCCCACGCTGCGGCTCCTTGTCGGATCGGTGTCGGCAGGGACACTCGAACACGGTGAATCCGCTACTGTTCGACTCCCGATTGCTGCGACCCGCGACGCTGAGGCTGTCGAAAAGTCCCTCGACATGCGGGTACAGTACCGCACGGACGCTGATGAGCAGCGGTACGACACTGATGTCTCGCTCGTGACCGAAATTGCTCCCCGCCGTGATGACTTCCAGGTGGCAGCTTCCAACGCCACTGTTGGTGTTGATTCTTCGCGGCTCATTCAGGTTGATGTCACCAACAACCGGAACCAGACGCTCACCAACATCGAAGCAAGTCTCGGTACGAGTGACCCGCTTGACAGCGACGACGACGATGGATACATCCAGTCGCTTGAGCCCGGCGAGTCAACGACACTCGTATTTGAGCTCTCGGCCACCAGCGACGCCAACCCGAAAGAATACGCTGCAAGTATTGACTTCCGGTACGATGACGAACGCGGCAAGTCGATGATGTCCGAGACGTATCAGATCCCGGTTCAGGTCGAAGATAATGACGGTCCTGGAGTGCTTTCGGTGTTGCCGCTTGTTGGTATCGGACTCGTCGGTGCTGGTGTAACCGTCTACGTGCGTCGGCAAGGTGACGGATTCCCGTGGTCAACATAATCCGTGACCAGACATATTATACTCAATTTCGGAGCACTCCAGTCCAGACCAACCAGCGACTCGACAGACGAGAAAGAACATGACTGACGACGGCGCAACCCCGCTTCGCGACGGCCTAGAGCGACTCGGACGGTTCTCGGCTGAGAACCGCCGGACAGTGTTCACTGTGGTAGCCGTGCTTGTGGTCATTTCGCTCGCTATTGCCGGGCTTTCTGTCCAGATGAGCCTTGGGATGGAGTTGTACATAGACGATAGCTCACAGACAAATCAAAACTGGCAGGAGGTCAAAGCCGACGACGCGTTCGATCTCGGAAACAATGTGTTCGTGATGATCGAGACCGATCACCTCTATGAACCCGAGACAATTCGAACGATAGATCGGCTTGACAGACGGTACACGGCGACTGGTAAGTTCTCCAGCGTCACAAGCCTCGCGGACGTTGTCAAACGAGGGAACAGCGGTGAGATTCCAGCAACCGAACAAGAGGTCCGCGCCGCAATCAACCGGGTCGAGTCAACTGACACGAGCACGGCGGCGCTCGTGAGCAACGTGAACCCTGACCGGGAAACGGCCCTGATCGTTGCGACCTACGGGCAGGTTGATGTCCCAGACGCAGAAGACCAGTACCTTGGGTTCCTTCCTGGAACAGCAGCCGGGTACCTTACCGATACGGTGTCAGATGCCACTGATCATGTGACCGTACCACCACATGTTGATATCACGGTCACCGGTGCGCCGGTGTTCGAAAACGCTGCGTTCGGACTCATGCTCCCTGAGATGATCCAACTGTTCGCAGTTGCGTTCGCTATCATCTTCTCTGTGGTGTTTCTAGTTATGCGTGGACGACTGTACCGAACGTGGAAAGTGTTCCTCCCCGTTGGGACAGCACTCATTGCGCTTGTGTACATGCTCGGGATGATGGGGGTTGTCGGGTTCAACTTCAATGCGATCATGCTTGGCGTCCTCCCAATCGCGCTTGGCTTAGGGATCGACTTTAGCCTCCAACTCCATACGCGGTATATCGAAGAGCGCGAGAAAGGGCGAGAACCCGTTGATGCTGCAGCCTCGGCTGCACGCACGACTGGGAACACGCTACTGTTAGCGATGGCGACAACGTCAATCGGTCTCGGTGCGCTGCTAGTCTCTGCTGTGCCACCGACTCGACAGCTCGGCGCGACGGCAGCGTTTGGCGTCATCGCTGCGACCGCACTGTCGCTCACACTACTCGTCGCGCTGTTGGTTCAATTTGATGATGACGAGTATGACCAGCAGGGGCCAACAGCTTCAGACCCCACCGAAGCGCCAGCAACTGCTACTGCGGCAGAAAGAAGCTCTTCGACGGACAGCGAGGGTGATTCTCCTTCGTCTCTTGAGCCCTCTGCCAGCGACAAGTCAAGCGGAGTCCTCAGTGACGATGAGCCTGCATTCGAGCGTTTCATCGGTGCACTGTCCGGTGGGATCGCTGCCTCACCGCTTATCGTAATTCTGCTTATGATCGCAGCAATTGGCGGCGGCGCAGCCGTGTATCATGATGTTCCGACAACCCAGGAAATGCTTGATTACTGGCCGGATATCGAACAGCGTGATGACCTCGAAGAGCTCGAAAGCACGGCGCAGAGTCCGAACGTAATCTATCTACTGGTAGAAAGCAAAGATGCCTACTCGCCGACGACGTTCAGGCGGGCATCCGCCTTTGAGAGCGCTATTGAAGACCATGACGACGTAAATGCTGCAATGAGTTCAGTCACTGCCGTCGAGATGGCCACTGGGGGGGACATCCCAGAGCGCCGGACACAACTTATCAACACGGTTGATCGGCAGGCGGCGTCCGACCTCATGCCGGTCGGCAGCCGTGAAAACACTCCGGACCGGTTTGTTATTCAGCTATTCGTCGACGATATTGAAGGCGAGGAAGTGAGACACCTGATCGACGATACGGAGGCGACCGCCGATAGATACCTCGTCACTGAACGAACCGCCGTTACTGGCAAACCCGTCGTTAACCGGAACGTGATCGAGAACGTGACTTCCGGCCGCGACCCGATGACCGTACTGAGCTTCGGGTTGGCGACCGTTTTTCTCGCATTAGCGTTGCGATCCATCCGCGAGTCTGTGTTGCTCGTCATTACTGTTGCTATCAGCGCCGTGATGTTGATCTCGATAGCAATGTACCTGCTGGGTATCCCGTGGAACCCCCTCACCGTCGCAACCGGCTCAATTGCGCTCGGTGCGGGGATAACTTATGGGATCCACGTCCACGAGCGATTTAAAGAGGAACTATTTGAGCGTGGATCGACGCCCACGGTAGCGATGCGTGAGGCGATGGTGCGTAAGTCGCGGCCGGTCATTGGCTCGGGCGCGACGACGTTGTTTGGGTTCGGTGCGCTCGGGATTTCACAGTTCCCAGTGCTCTCAAACTTCGGTATCGCTGTCGCGCTCGCGATGACGTTCGCGCTGGTGACCGCGTTCGTCTTCTTGCCAGCATCTGCGCTGTTGCTAGCCAAATGGACGAATACATACGATATCGTGGCTGACTCAACCTGACTGCTGTATCCCTCCTCAATCTGTATCCATCAACAATCGCTTCCCGTGTGCTTTTCTCACCGTGTTTGATGACGGTTGTTGTTTTTTCTATGTGGGCAGCAACCACACATCAATGCGCTTCGATCTCACAAGTTAAACGGGCGATCGGGCCGCGTCATCAACCAGCACATATCCCACCTACGGCACGGGAAGCCTCACCGCTTATTTCGAGGAGGATGTCACGTTTCTCTCGGTGGTCAGATCGAGGGGTCTCGACCCTCCACGGCGCCTCCGAACCCGAAGGTGTGTCCGTCCACGACCGAAACCGCTAATCGGCGCGCCCGACAGGTGACAGCCAATGCCCTCGCCTGAGGAGACGACCGCGGCCGCGCGCGAGTTCCTCGCAGACCACCCCGACGCCGAAGACGCCTTCGCGGCCCTCGTTGAGCGCGACGCCCGCGGCGAGCCGTGGACGTTTGCCGATATCGATCTCGACTCTGGTCGGTTCGGCGAACTTGTCGCCCGCGATCTCGCCCGTGAGGTCGATACTGGCTATCGGCTCGAGAATCCGAACGCGATCCGCGCCGCCATTGAGTCGGGGCCGGCCGAATCTGCCGATACGACTGACACCGCCACTAACTCGTCTACAGTACCCGAGGGAAGTAACGGTAATGCCAGCGAGACTGCCGCCGGTGATTCCGTGATGTCGCAAGTCTCCTCAGTAGCTGCTGTCGATGCTCTCACGTTCCTTGGGCTTCTTGGGGGGCTGCTTGCGGTCGCTGGCGCACGCCTCGTCGCCGCGCCTGCGGTGTTCCAGCGGGGTTTTGTCGTCTCTCCAAGTAACGACACCTACTTTTTCCGTTACTGGCAAGAACGGCTGGCCGCCCGCGCGGACGGAATCTTTGATCTGGGGTTGTTCACAGACATGGGCGGCGCCGCGGGCACGCGTCCGCTTGCCCATGCGGTCAACTCGTGGCTGACGGTCCTGCTCGGTGGCGTTGACGCTGCGCCCGTGGTCGTCGCGTGGCTCCCGATCGTGGCGTCCGTTTGTCTGGGGTACCTCGTCTACCGGACCGCACGCCTACTCACCAGCGACGTGCGCGTCGCGCTCGCCGCCGTCCTGTTCTACGGGCTCGCGCCCGTTAACGTCGTGTACACCTCTGTGGGCTTTCTTGACCACCAGGCCCACCAGTACTTGTGGCTCGGTCTGCTCGTCGCGGCGCTGACCGCGCTCGGGGTTGATGTCGCGCGCCGGCTCGAACACACCGACGCGCAGACGGCTGCTCGAGCGCACGCACGCGACGCAAGGATGTGGCTCGTCGCGTTCGCGCTCGCTGTCGCCGTCGCGGCGTCCGCGCACGCCTACGGCGGCTCGCCGCTCACGTTCGTCCCAGTCGCGGCCGTCGTCGGGCTCCGCGTCGCGCTTGACGTTCGGCGGGACCTCTCTTCGACTTACGCAAACGCCCCGCTGCTTGCTGGGCTTGCGCTCGGCGCTGCGGGAGCGCTCGCCGCACACATCGGGTTAGGCTGGCACGAGTCGATCGCCGCGGTCACGCCGGTCCTCGTCGCGGGCGGCGCGCTTGTCGTCGTCGGGCTGGGAGAGCTGTGGCGCCGCGTCTCGCTGCCGCCGCTCGCCCTTGTCGCCGCCGAGGCGGTCGTCGCCGTGGGCGGGTTCGTCGCCTATGCGCGCCTGCGTCCGGGCGACATCGACCGCCTCCAGACGCGTGCCAACGACCTGTTCTTTCGGGAAGGCATCTCTGAGACAGCCTCGCTGTTCAGCCCGGACTTTGCGGTAGTGTTTGGACCGCTCCTCCAGCTCGGGCTTGGGTTCTACTTCGCAATTGCCGTCCTCGCAGTTGCGACGTGGGTGGTCACACGCCGTTACCAGCCCGGCTGGCTCGTCGTCGTCTGCTTTGCGTGGTACTACACGTTGCTCGCAACGATCCAAGTCCGCTTCGCTGGGCAGTTAGCGATCATGATCGCGCCCTTTGCAGGACTTGGTCTTGTCTACCTCCTGTCAGCAATAGACATCGCACGCCCAGTGGCCGCCCTCGGTCGCGGGAACGACGCTGACTCCTCGTCGACCCGCGGTCTCTCAACCCGTGGTCGACCGAGTCACGCCGGAGCGAACAGCAACTCGGATGGAGGGACCGCGATCACGTCGCTCGCGCTGCCTGAAGGATCCCGGCTGCGGGGGTATCTGGCCGCCACAGTCGCGCTCGTGTTGTTGTTCAACCTTCTCCTCGTCCCGTCGCTCGTCGGGCAGACCACCTATGATCGCGCGCAGTTTGACGCTGCGCTTACGATTGATTCTCACGCCGAGGACGCTGACCGTGAGTACCCACAAAACTTCGTGTTGAGCCAGTGGGGTGACAACCGAATGTACAATTACTTCGTGAACGGTGAAGCCCGTAGTTACGGCTACGCACGAAGCAACTACGATCAATTCCTTACCGCTGCGCACCCAGATGAATGGTACAACCGTTTTCAAGATCGTGTCGGGTACGTCGTCGTTACTGAACGCGAAAACACACCTCCAACGGCGTCCACTTACACAGCCCTCTATGATGGGCTCGGCGTCGGCGTCAACGACACCACCGCAACCGGCCATTATCAGCTACTCACTTTCACTGAGGGGCTCCGGACGTTTGCAGTCGTCCCCGGCGCGACGATCTCCGTGCCAGAGCCCAGTTCTGTCGGTGTCGAAAACGGGACGGTGACCGCAACAACAACTGTGACCGTACCCAATTCGTCCGGTGAAGTCACAGCAACTGGCACAACGTTCGAGTATGTACGCCACGCTGCTGTCTCGAACGGAACCGCAACAATCCGGGTCGCACACCCAGGGGAGTATCAGGTTGGAACACAATCTGTGACCGTAACCGATGACGCTGTTCACAACGGCAATCGAACAGTCGTTCAGCCGAAATAGTCTGTCTCGGTATCGGCTCTTTCCTGTTGAGTGAATTTGTGGCGCACAATCCCAACGACCTACCCTCCCCTACCTGCTCCTCCTCTACTCGCCCCTTGAACTGGGATAGTCGCTTTGCGGGTAACTGAGGTACTATTTCTGTGGTGACAGATATGCGAAGCCAAGAATTACCAATACGGTTACGACGATCCCGAATCCAGGAACTTCTGACTCTGTCCCCTCATCAGTTGTATTGGATGGTCCATCGTCTTGCTCGGTCTTTTGATTGACAACATCATTCGATGTCTCGGTTTCATTACCCTCTTGATTAGAGGTGCCATTGGGCTCTGCTGAGGTAGTGCTCTCCTTACTTGGTGTATCGGTAGCTGTTTGATTCTCATTCACAGGCGTTTCATTCTCATCTACGGCCGTTTCGTTCGTGTCGACAGCTGTTTCGTCCGTGTCTACTGCCGTTTCGTTCGTGTCTACTGTCGTTTCGTTCGTGTCTACTGCCGTTTCGTTCGTGTCTACTGTCGTTTCGTTCGTGTCTACTACTTCGTCCCGCTCATCTTTTTCATTCCTGTCATCATCGTCACTACGTGAGCTACTTGACCCATCTGTCCTACCTCCATCGTCTTTGGTATCCTCTGATTGAAGCTCTGTAACGCCGTTCGCGAGCGTTTTTGTTGACTCGATAACGCTGCGAGGTGCAGGTTGGTTGAGATAATTAGTGTTTAATACGACGTAATTATTGTTCTCACCCGCGTTTGTGCTAGCATACGGCTGTCGATCAAGAATTGACGCCTCAGAGTCTGTCACAATCAGCAACTCAGGGTTGGTCTGAAGAATTACCTCATCTGAAAGTTGTGGATACCCGTCTGCCTCTGACGCGGCGACGTTGGTTGTCCCACCAATCTCCATGATTTCGTTGATGAAGGTATTGTCAGCCGCAACGAATCCTCCCCCAAGCGGATACAGTGCGTCAGGGCGATCAAGTCTAGCGGTCTGGTTTTCTACATTTTCCACCGTTTGGTTCATCTCCGTATTCACCTCCGCTGCTGTCTCGCAGTTTCCGACAAGACGGCCTGTGCGCTCTGTTTTTGCTGCGATATCATCGACATCGGTAGCAGCGGAGAAATGGTAAACAGTGAGGTTCTGCGTACGAAGATCTGCGACCTGTCCAGCTGAGGCATTCGGTGCCAACACAAGATCAGGATTAGTCGCAACAACTTTTTCGACGCTAACACCAAATTCTGCGGAGACATTTGCTTTGTTGGCAGTCCCGTTCAAGTACCCCGCAAATTCGGTTACACCGACAACCCGATCTTGTGCACCTAACTCCCAGAGCGTTTGGGCGGCTGATGGGTTTGTTGTCGTGATCCGATCTGGCTGGTCATCAAGCGTGATTTCTGTTCCTGTTGCGTCTGTTACAGTAAGTGGGAACCCACACGTATCACTACTATTGACTGTCTCATTTGTTTTGTTGGCTTGAAGATCTTCAACAGCAGCAGCGAGAGTTTTGGTCGATTCAATCACACTCCGGGGCGCCGGCTGGTTTAGATAATTTGTATTCATAACTACATAGTTATCTTCTGCCCCAGCAGTTGTGCTCGCGTAGGGTTCCTTATCAAGAATTGCGCCCTCTGTATCGGTCACGAGTATGATCTCAGGGTCTGTTTTGAGGATGACTTCATCCGAGAGTTGTGGATACCCATCTGCCTCTGATGCGGCGACGTTGGTTGTCCCACCAATCTTCATGATTTCGTTGATAAAGGTATTGTCAGCTGCAACAAATCCTCCCCCAAGTGGGTACAGTGCACCGGGACGATCAAGTTCAGCAGTTTGACCTTTAACGTCCTCTACAGTCTGGTTCATTTCATTATTCACCTCCGCTGCTGTCTCGCAGTTTCCGACAAGACGGCCTGTGCGCTCTGTTTTTGCCGCAATATCATCGATATCCGTCGCGGCCGGGAAATGGTAGACTGTGAGATTCTGTGCACGAAGATCTTCGACTTGACCAGCTGAGGCGTTTGGTGCCAACACAAGATCGGGATTAGTCGCAACAACTTTTTCGACGCTAACACCGAATTCTGCGGAGACATTCGTTTTGCTGGCAGTCCCGTTCAAGTACCCCGCAAATTCGGTTACACCAACAACCCGGTCTTGCGCACCTAATTCCCAGAGCGTTTGGGCTGCTGACGGGTTTGTTGTCGTGATTCGATCCGGCCGTTCATCAAGCGTGATCTCTGTCCCTGTTGCATCAGTCACGTTGAGCGGAAACCCACAGGTGTTATTTTCTGCTGTCTGTGTCGGTCCCTGACCGCTGTAATCGGCAGACAGACTTTCACTCTCTGTGTGTTCGAACTCTGCTCCTGCCGGGTGTGCTCCAGCGGCGGCTCCTGAAGCTCCAACGACTGCTGTCAGCACAACCACCGCCAGTAGAATCACTCGTAAGTTCTTCACAGTTGGCAACCGGGTTTATGAAATATAATTTTTATTATTCCAACCTTGATTGCGTTGGCATGTGTCATGTGTCTGATCAAACTATTGATAGTCACGTCTGACGCAGAATGACTCGTTCCACAGCCACGTACTCTGCGCTCGGTCAGGTCAACCCACAACCAACACATTTTCATACGGCTCAACGGAGAAACAACCAATGAAACTTGCAACGATTGGGGTCGGTAACGCAGGCAGTAAGCTTATCGACCAGATGATCGAGTTTGAGTTTGAGACTGGTCGTAACCTGTGCCGTCACGCACTAGTCATCAATACGGCTCGGACAGACCTCGCCAAACCACATCATCTCGATGAAGATCGCCGGGTGTTAATCGGCGACACCCACCAGAAAGCGCGTGGACACGGGGTTGGAGGTGATGCTGAAGTCGGTGCTGAGGTTGCACAAACAGACATTGATGAAATCAGACGCGTCTTCGACGATGTTGAAATTCACGAGGTTGATGCTGTCTTAGTCGCAGCCGGCCTCGGCGGAGGCACCGGCAGTGGCGCTGCTCCCGTTGTTATTGACGAACTACAGAAGATGTACGATGAGCCGGTATACGGACTTGGAGTATTACCTGGCACGTACGAGGGCGGCCGGCCGGCACTCAACGCTGCCCGCTCGCTTCAGTCATTCGTCAACAAGGTTGATAATTTCATCGCGTTCGACAACGATGCGTGGCGCTCTCGTGGGCAGACTATTGAGCAGGGCTACGAGGAAATGAACGAAGAGCTTGCAACACGCATTGTCACTCTACTCGCTGCCGGTGAAGTTGATGAGTCGGAGGTTGGTGAGAACGCGATGGATTCGAGTGACATTATGCGAACCCTCGATACCGGTGGTGTCTCCTCAATTGGGTACGCTTCAACTGACGTTACCCCCGCAAAAGAAGGGTTGTTAGCCAATTTCAAAGAAGTTGATGACTCACAGAGTGAATCAACAGATGCCGCAAAAATCAAAGGCCTAGTGCGTCGAGCAACGAACTCTCGGCTCACGGTTCCATGTGATGTCTCGAGTGCTGACCGTGCGCTGATTGTCTTTGCCGGGCCGCCTGATGTGATTTCACGAAAAGGGGTTGAATCTGCTCGTGAATGGCTTGAACAAGAAGCTGACACCGTTGATGTTCTTGCTGGTGATGATCCTCGTCCTGACTCGTCAACCCTTGCGGCTGTGGTGTTGCTCTCAAATGTGACTGATACACCGCGGATTAACGAAATTCAGGATCAAGCTGTCGACGCACAAAACAAAATTCAAGAACAGGATGCGGTTCGCGAAGAGGAAATTCAGTCGTTGATTACCGATGACGACAATGATCTGGACCCTATTGTTTGAGCGGCCACGGCGTCAAACGCTTGTCCGACAGACGCATCACCACTCTGTTGGCTGCCACCATCGCTCGCAGCCGTTGGTGTGTAAATGAAGGTAGCACTTCTCGGCGTTGGCGGGTGTGGGACCCGACTTGTTGATCAGTTTGTTCGAACTGAACAGCGCACAGGCCGGTCGGTGACGAATGGAAACGTTCTCGCGTTTCATACTGAATCACAACCACTCTCTCAGACAACCGCCCTCAGTACTGACCAGCATATCCTTCTTGGTGATACACACCCGGCAGTACTTCGACGAGACACAAACTCTCCTGCGACTGACGCCCAAAATTCGTCTCACGATCCCAAACGACACTCAGAGACATCCACCACCACGAGTCAACACAGCACCTCCAGTAACTCGCGCCCGCGTGGATATGATATCAACGAGTATGGTGTTGGTGGTGATCCAGATGTTGGCGCACAAGTTGCTAAAGCGGACCGGCCAGAAATTCGACGTGCACTCGATAAAATCGACGAAACAGAAGTCGCAGCAACGATGATTGTTGCCGGACTTGGCGGCGGCACTGGTGCTGGCGTTGGGAGTGTGTTGTTGGAAGAACTCACCGATATTTATGAAACTGAAGTGTACACACTAGGTGTTCTCCCCGCTGACACGGAGTCCGACCAACGCGCACTGACCGCTGCCCGTGGTCTTCGAACACTTGTCCCACGCGCTGCGTCAACGCTTCTTGTCGACAACGACTCATGGTCTCGCGATAGAGACGCTGTTGCTGATTGCTATCAGTCGATCAATCAGATGACTGTTGACCGACTGTTGAGCGTTTTTGGTGCCGGTGAAGCTAACGCCACGTTTGAATCTGAACTTCGGATTGACCCTGCAGATATCTCACGGACACTTGCTGTTGGCGGGGTAACAACTGTTGGTCGCGCCACAATTGAAATTGACAGTAACGCTCATGGACTTCTTGCTCGGATTCTTCGTCTGCTTGGTCGATCACAACCCTCTGGGTCCACACCGGTTGATGCGTCGAAAATAAAGACACTCATTAGTCGCGCAGTCCAATCGAAACTCACGCTACCCTGTGAAATCACCTCTGCAGACCGGGTTTTGCTCATCCTCAGTGGACCCCCAGATACAATCTCTCGGAAAGGATTTGAGACTGGCCGGTACTTGCTTGAAGAAGAAACGCAGACCGTTGAAGTGCTTGCTGGCGATGAGCCAATTCAAAACACAACAGAACTCACAGCAACTGTCGTCCTCGCAAATGTGACGTCTGTTCCACAGATTGATGAACTTCAACGTCGCGCAGTTACTGCTGAAGATGCTATCACGACAACCTCGGGACCCTCAACTACTACAGAACAGACGACGACAACTGATGAGGTGAACTCACAGACTGTTGAGCCATCAGCAGATGAGGACTCAACCTCCGCCGAATTTGATTTCACCAACGCTGAAACGACTTCTGAAACATCGGACTCAACCGAGCAATGACAAGCGATCAGTCAGAACACACATTGAGCGACACGGAAGAGAACATTATGGAGGCAACACACACAGCGTTGCTCAAACACGGCTATGCTGATCTCTCAATTGCCCGTATTGGTGACGAGCTTGATGGATCAAAATCCTCTATCTACCATTACTATGAGTCAAAAGACGATTTGCTTATTACACTGCTTGAGTTCACTGTCAACAAATTCGAATCAGCTCTTGATGCTGAGCGGAGCCAGAATCCAGCTGAAACCCTGAAACAGCTCATTGCCAAACTTCTCGTGCCGGACCCGCCCGAAGACGATTATCAGTTTCAAACCGTGCTTGTCGGCTTTCGATCACAAGCTGTCACGAACAGTCGCATCCGCGCTCAATTTACGCGCGTTGATGAACGGTTAGCAGATACGATCCGGGAGATTCTCGAACGTGGTATTGCTGAGAATGTGTTTGAGGCCGTTAACGCCTCTGAAGTCACAGAATACATTCTCGCAACGATTAACGGTGGCATATACACCCGTGTTACAACAGATCGAGTAGACGCCGTCACGGCAACGCACTCTATGCTTGTTTCGTATATCGATTCAGAACTCATCCAAGATGCGGTCTGATCCGTTCCTTGTCGGTTTGGATTGCTTCTCCGAGTTCTCCAATTACTGATAAGACCGGATACTGTGGCGCGTTGCTATCTGAATAGAGGTACTCACAGAACTCGATCTGTTCATCAGATATCTCCTCACTTGGGGGTTCAGCAACCGGTGGTGAGTGAAGATCTCTCTGTCGCTGTTCAGCGATACCATCCAACTCTGCCTCAAGATCCTGAAGCGCACACCAAACATCAAATGCGGCCTCCCTGCGTCGTGTGTGAACGGATCCGAAGTGCGAACAAAGATTATGCCGTCGGGTTTCAATCTCAGTAAGCTCCGTTTGATAGTTTGCGAGCCGGTCGATCTCCTCTGTCAACACCTCTATCAGCTCTGCACGTACGTTGATTGCCTGCCGGCTCCGGTCAACGATTGCTTGGTGGACCGCTGGGGTGAGAATCCGATTTGTTGCCAACGACGTCACTATATCTTCTCCAAGCTCAGCCGCGAGATTTTCAGCAAGGCTCTCTTCATCGCCGATGCCATAGTGCGGAACTGATCGTACTGTTTCCTCGTACGCAGAAAGTACATACTTGAGTGTCGCATCTCCGGGACTTGTGGGTACGTCCATTACGTCTGTCCGGTCACCTACATCCGTTGGTGCGGCATCTAACGATTCAAGCTGTACTGGTTCGACCTGTTGTATCTGCGTCTGAAACCGACGAAATGCGTCTCGTTCCGCAATAACACACTCTCGTTCATCCTGGCATGTTTCAATCGCTGTCTGGAGTTTACCTACGACAACTAACAACATTGCTCCAAGACTAGCAATAACTCCCACCACAAGCGGCGAGGTAAGCAACTCAGCACCGCTACACCACATATCTACGCATGCTACAGACCGATCAGCAATAGGTATGTACAATCTCATAACGCTACAATCATTTCATACAGTCTAACTATTATTGACCTTTTCGCCGGTGAGCAACTGTGGTGATCTCATATCCTGTGGGCTTGTCGCTGCTGGAGACCGTTCCATCACTAGGACTAATGTGACATCGCGCTTTTGACTCTTGATGGTGATTTCTCATGATCAATAATGCCATCTACGACATTTAAGTTCTGGCCCCACCGACATGGGGCATGGAACAACCGCGCCGTAACGTGCTTGCCGGTCTCGGCGCTGCCGCAAGTCTTGCTGGCTGTTTGAGTGTTGATGGTGTGAGATATCCAGACGAAATAGAATCCTCAGACGAGTCAAATACTACGCTGGAAGCTGGCACCGATGAGTCGCCTACGGATAACTCAACAGATACCGACGGTTACGCCTCCGACCTGATACAACGCATTGCTGAGAGGACGCAAGCGATTGTTGCTGATGTGGTCTGGTTTGCCATTTCTTATCCACGCGCGGTTGAGTCATACAACCAAGCCGTTGACAGTGTGATTGAGACTATCGACACAGTCCGTACCACAATCCATCAGCCAACGATGCCAACAGCCGAGATGGTTGACCGACTCGAAACTGTAGGATACAACGCTGCGGACCGCGCGGAAACAGCGTTTGAACCCCACTTTTCTCCGGGTGGCCTTCTTCGATCGCGGACCGATATGCATATCCCGGCTTTGGCTCGCGCAGCACGCCGTAACGATGCTGACCGATTTGTCGAGGAACTCGGTCGGATGCGCCTCTCGTTTTTCCAAATCCAGACTCCAGTGTATGTTAGTAAGCGTTTTTCACGTGACCCGATTCATAATCGGTTACTTGACCGGCTCGTGCCACGCGCTACCGGAGATGTGCTGGTCGAAGTTGCGGTCCCCACTCGTCGTGGTTTCACGACGCTCGCACACGAACCATATGCCGATGAGGATGGGAGCTATCCGCCTACGTTCACCGCAGACCCGCTTCCAGCCGCCCGTCGTGATAGGCTCCGAAAGCGGCTTGGGCCTGTTGTCCAATCGTCAGAGCGTACTGAGGAAGTGTTCCTGACGTTTACAAGCCGTCCAGATCCTGTTACCCGCCAACAAAATGCCTTCCGTGGACCTCCCAGTGATCTGGATGGTACCCCACTATATGTCCAACAATATGGTGATCCTGAACGCGCGCGCGAGCAACTCTCAGATATCCTTACAGCCGGCGCTACAGAAGGCATGGCTTCTATCACTTCAGATGTCACCCCTGGGACCGATTCGGTTGAATGGCATCGGTATTACCATCGTGAAGCAGGTAGTGACCGGACGAACCTGGATGAATTTCCTGGTGTCCAATACGGATACCTCCTCCAAGCTGGTCCGTTCATTTTTGCCACCGGCTTTTCTGGTGACGCATGGGAAGAACGACCTCGTTGGCAGGGTCAGCTGACTGAAAGCTGGTTGTTTCAAGACGCTGAACAACCTACGTGATCAGGATTTAAGCCCGATGCCATCGATTACTGACCATGACTTTCCTTCATCACCGACGACACTTCCTCGCTGCTGTTGGTTCTCTCTCAACTGCTGGTTGCCTTGTGCAGCGTGATACAGCAGCGACTGATGTATCTGAGGACCCGCCCCGCTCCGACACAACCGGATCGACACACTCGCAGACGAGTACAAGCAATGAATCCAACTCAATGGACTCTACTCACACAGATAACGGTCCAACTGATACCACAACCTCGCTCGATACCGTTGGTATTGCCGTCGAAGAGATTCGTATTGACCGTATTATTGAATCACCCTATCAATCTCAGATTGTTGCTGACATCGTCATTTCGAATGGCGGACCAGCACAGTATGGGACTCTTGAGTTTCGGGCCGACGCCTACTATGAGCCACCAGCTGATGACCGGACGTACCATCCACCACGTGTTTCTACGCGGACCGCGGTCGGGCGAACGTATATTGAGCGTCAGTACGACTCATTCGACTCAGGAACACGGACTCTCCGTGGGATTGTAATCCAGTACGATGCTGATGATGCGAACGGTTCAACAGATCCTGCCAGATTTGATATTGAACTTGCTGTCCGCCGAGTGAACCGTCTCGGAGCTTAACTCTGGGGGCTTCACCAGCACACCCAACACACACCAAACGAGATTAGCGGACGGTCATGGACATCACGGCGCGGGAGACATGCGAATAGCACAGATCGCGCTTGAAGGGGATCTGTGGGCCGGTGGGTTCTGGGAGAACTCGTACTACGCTGGGATGATGGGCAATGTTTCGACAAACACGATTGCGCAGTGCGTTGCGCGCATAGAACGTGTCTATGTGGAGCGTGCGGGCTTCAAGTCTTTGAGGTTCGCGGCGAACTCGTCGGGTGAGTGGTCTCTGTACAGTTCACGTAGGAGAGGTTGTCAATCGCGAAAATCGATTGACCACGGGTTGCCCTACCGGCTCAGGCCTGCCGTACATAACCGACTGTCTCGAACGATTAAACAATGGTTGACACTCTCTACCGTGAACATCATAACCCACAAAGCATTTATAATAACCGATGTTTGTTTCAGACGCCCCTACCTCCGAACACGGCAGACGCGAGTAATCCAACACACGGTAACCGTCTCACAACCAGACCGAAGCTGAGACGGTGTGTCGCGGACAAAACGACTGGCGTACTCGGATGCTGACAAAAACCAAACAATGACAAACGACAATACACGCTCGAAGGCCAACGCGGTCTTCTTCAGTGCCATCATGGTAATCTCTATGGTGGCAGTTGGCTTTGCTGCAGCGCCGGCCGCTGCGGCAGTCAACAGTGGGTCGGTCGACTTCAATGACCAGACCCTAGACGGTAGTACAGTAGAGGTTGACTACAGCGGCTTTAGCAGTGACAGCGGTGACAGTGCCGTTATTGCTGTCACCTATGAAAACAGTGACGGAGACGCGGTTCTCGCCGGTGTTTCCGACACTGGATCCAGTGCAAGCAGCGGTACCGCTACCGTCACAATTAGTGACGCAGGCGGGTTCCCGGGTCAGCACACTGCGCACCTATTCGACTCGGATGACGTGCCTGGTGTGAGTGCTGGCGGCGTGGTTTCGACCACCGGATTCGACACTGACACCGCGCAGGTGGCAGACTCGGAACGTTCCTCTGGTAGCAACCTCGTTGCAGACGGGAACGTTGTCTACCAAGGTGAAGACGACGTTGTCTTCGTCGGGAACGCTACTCAGGGAACGATCCAGCACAGCGAACTCTCCGGGACGTCGGGCAACCGTGAGGGCACGCCCCTTCAGGACCCGATTCCGGAAGACGAGGAAACGGGCACCTACGACCTGAACGGCCCCACTGACGGTGATGGTGGATTCAGTACGACGGTTATTTCGCCCCGTATCACGACCGCAGAGGTCCAGCTGACTGACACTGGAGGCGACATCAGTGAAGTCGGTCCTGACTCTGCTGGTCAGCTCAAGGTCTTCGCTGAGTGGAACTTCGGTAACGCTGAAGGACTCGCCATTACGGTTGAGGACCCGAGCGGAGCCGACATTACCAATGAAGTCTTGGTTGATGGCTCGGATGAGTCTGGGAGCACCGACGTTCTCCAGTACGGTGAAAACGAAAGCGATGCCGAAGACGCTAGCGTTGGGCTCGATCTCGCGGGCGAGGATGCCGGTGAGTACACTGTCATCTTCGAAGGTAACGACGAGATCGACCAGGTTGTTGAGGAGTACACGGTTACCCTCACCAATGAAGACGACCTCTCGATCGACGTTGCAGAAGACTCTGTTACGCAGGGTAGCAACGTTGACTACACGGTGAGCGGTGGGACCGACGGTCAGGTCCGGCTTGTCGCAATTGAGGAGAACGACTTCGCTGACGGTGTCACCGATACACAAGCTGGTAACATCTTCCGGAATGTGGAAGATGTGTCTGACACGGGCTACAACAGTAGCGGTGAGTACGCATGGGCACTTGTTGAGATCGACGGCACAACCGCTGTCGGCTCGATAGAGACCAAGTTCCTTGACACCTCTGACGCTACTGTTGAGGTTTACTCCAACGACAGCGAGGTGTCTTCGCTGAACTCTGACTTCCTCGAAGATGATGTCGATCTTGAGGTTACCGAGGGATCGCTCTCGCTCGACAGCCCCAGTGATGACTACATCATCGGTTCGGAAGTCGATGTGAACGGGACTGCAGAGGCTGCCGACGAAGTGCGTGTGTACGCCCTCAACAACAATAACTGGGAAATCGTTCAGATCAACGGCCAGAACCAGATTGACGTTGACTCTGACGACACCTTCGAAGTTGAAGACGTTACTCTCTCCCAAGGTAACGGTGGAGGTAACGACATCCTTGCGTTCGAGGGTCGGTACCAGATCGGCGTGATTGATGCCGATGATGCTCGCAACATCGAGATTGACACTGGTTCCAACAGCGAAATCAACACGTCTGCTTGGACCAGCAATGATGGCACCCGTTCATCGATTAACGTCGAATCGGGCGGCCTCACGGCTCAGTTCGGTACCATTGACGGGCAGTTCGCCATTGAAGACTCTTCGATGACCGTCAACGGGACTGCAGAGGGCCAGTCGGACGTCCTTGTGGCGTTCGTGGACGAACGTGGTAACACTGATGTCACGGTGGTGTCCGTTGACAATGACGGCACCTTCGATGAAGAGGACGTCAGTGTCGACCTCTCGCAGGGTGCTGCGTCCGGGCACGTCATCTCCCTTGGCCGTGACGACACGGTTGGTGATGGTGACCTCCCGGGTGTTGGTGGGTTCGGTGGTGCTTCTGATCCCACGATCAGCGACTTAGAGAGCTTCATTGACGAACTTGAGGGTGAGTCGCTCACCGGCAATCAGGTCCGTGACCGGATTGTTGCTCAGACCACTGAGGCCGACGCGACGGACGACCTGATGATCTCGACGACCTTCCGTGTCACCGAGGCTTCGGTCTCTGTCGACTCGGTCTACCCGGAAGGCGCTCAGGCAGACGGCATTAACCCTGTTGCCGTCGGTGAAACGATGGTTGTGGAAGGCTCCACGAACCTTCAGCCCGACGACAACTCGGTTGTGCTCAACGTGCTCAACCAGAACGATAACTCGGTCGAGTCCGTATCCGTTGAGGAATGGGGCAACGACGGTCAGTTCACTCTGACTGTCGACACCTCTGGTCTCGAGACGGGCACGTACGTGCTTGAGGCCGACAGTGGTGACACCACTGACACTACCGACGTTGAGCTGGTTGAAGAGCGGCAGACCGACGACGGCGCTTCCGACGGTGACGACGGCGGCGACGGCGACGACGGCGCTTCCGACGGTGACGACGGCGGCGACGGCGACGACGGCGCTTCCGACGGTGACGACGGTGGCGACGGCGACGACGGCGCTTCCGACGGTGACGACGGTGGCGACGGCGACGACGGCGCTTCCGACGGTGACGACGGTGGCGACGGCAGCGACGGCAGCGACGGCGGCGACGAAAGCACCGAAGACGGCACGCCCGGATTCGGCGCGCTTGTCGCCCTCGTTGCGCTCATCGCGGCTGCGTTGCTCGCGACCCGTCGCAACAACTAACGCCAGCTAATAACCGAACGGATCACTCCGTTCGGCCCTCGCGGTGCGTATTTTCATTTTTTGCGGTTGTACAAGGCTCACCAGCTGCTAGCGCAGCGGATAGTATTTAGAAGCAAAAAAGAGTCCAGCCGTTTACGATGGGTTTGATGTTCTTCCTGCCCTGAAGATCGAGGATTCCTTCGTGAGATAGCACACCGTTTGTGCGTCCCCCAGAGAATACGAGAAGCGTCGTGGATCGCCTCAGCGTTTTTGAGGTGGAACCTCCGGCCTCTGGGAGCGACCGAAGCGTAACAAGGAGAGTGAGTAGGCCGGAGGGGAAACCGACATGGGACGACACAACCGGCATACTGCGACCGACTGACTCCTACATATGTGACATCCTCCCGCCGTTGAGGGCGCGGGCCTCCCACCCGGTGTTGGCCGAGCAGGTCAATCCTGCAGATTGGGAGTCTCAGGTTTGCTGGACAGTCAGCCAGTGGCTTTGCCACGAAGCCGTTACTCGTACTCTGTCGGGGGCTTTGAGCTTGAGAAGCACGTCGACTACAGCGCTGTGAAAAACATCGATGGTGACCCCTCGGTTGTGACAGGCCCAACACGACGCCTCACCGAGATCATGTTTCTTTTTCACACATTCAGGATTTTTGTGAGGCGGGCATAAAGGGGCCCACAGAAAGTATTTACAAGCGAGAACGGTAGTGTGAGTTGATTATGAATACACGCGTTTCGCTCAGCATGGCGATTCTCTTCCTTGCGGTTGTCTGCCTCGCTATGCCGCTCAGTATGTCAACTGCCGCACAGCCACAGTCAGCTCCTGCAGTTGGGTTTGATAAGGCACAGACAACCGTGACGCAAGGCGACGTGGCTACCCTTGGAGTACAGATGCGTGACACTGATGAAGTCACACTCACCATTCAAGCACCGAATCAGCAGTATCAGTCAACACTCCATGCCTACGACACCGATGAAGATGGCTCCGTTACTGTTCAACTCAACACGCTCCACCCAGTTGGTGTAGATAAGAACAACCGGTTCACGGCTGCTGGTAGTGACTCAGTCCGACTTGTGTCTGAATCTGGACTGTCAGAAGGGGCCGCACTCAACACCGGCCGGTATAATCTCATCGTTTCAAGCGACAAAACAAGTGTCGCGGCGGTGCTTATGATCACTGAACCGGTCAACCCAAATAGCACGACCACAGCCGTCCCCGCTGAGACGTCGTACAAACAGATTAATTCGGCGCTAAAAAACAAGGCGCAGTTGTCGACAACCGCTTCTCCTGACACTGCTGATACAGACTCGCTTGAGGTTGCCCGTGGTGATGAGTTCTGGACACGGCTTCCGATTACCGGGATAGGGGGTATCCTCACTTCATCAACTCCATCATCAAACCTCGTCTTCCCTGCTGATAGCACTCCTGGTGTTGAGACTACCCACACAATTGAAGTGAATAGTAACGAGACCGTCTCCTTCAGTTCCGTCTCAGTTCAGTATCAGGGCAGTCACACTCGGTCCCACGCGGCAACTCAACGTGTTACTCAATCCGATATCGACGTGCTTGGAATCGACGCAAACAAGAACGGATACGTCGACCGCTCGCTGAAAGGATCCATTCAAAGTATCCAGACGAGCACAGACGGGCGCCTCGCGATCTCACTTGACCAACCAGTTGAGATCTCAAAGAACAACACACTTCGTGTCGCATATGACATTGAGAATCCCGAGGTCACAGGCCCACAAGACGTATCCGTTACGCTTCAACACGGTAACACAGTCCATCAGAGCAACGGCGTTATTACATATGGTCTTGCTGGTCAAGGTACTCTTGGCCATGGTGTTGACCTTCGGCTAATCTCGACAGAAGGTGATTCGCCTACTGACCCGCTTGCTGTCGTTAACCCCGTATACAACGACAGTATATCCGGTCTCGCTGTGGGAGTTGACACACACGCACTGGAGCCGGGTGAGTATGCGATTATGTTTGATGTTGGTGAATCAGCGCCGAGTTCAGTGCCGAGGGTTTCACATCAACAGTCATTCACCGTGTCTGAACCCACCGCTGAACTAACAAACCATAGCATCAGTAACTCCACCCGGCTATCACTGACGGCCGACACTAACCTCGCGTCAAACAGCTCCGTGATTATTCGTGTCACGGCTGATGAGAAATATGGTGGTGTCAGTCAGGTTGTCAATTGCGTAGCCACAGTAGATACTGACGGCACCATTAGTTGTACCCTTGAGCTCTCTCAGCCCGCTGATGAGTTCAATATTGATGTTGCTGTCAAACAAGATGGAACCGTGATTGCTGGGCCAACGAAGATTAATTAACGCAACTCCTTGAAATAAATGTCGCACTCCGGACAAGTGCGCACGGAGAACACTTCATCAGAGTCATTCTCTTTTTTTAGGGTTGTTTCGCATTCTGAGCAGTTCAATCTATCATACGTGTTCTTAAACAGGTCGCCGTCTCGCAGTCCTTTCCGTGTCGACTTCATACGTCAAAGATATTCTTGAAGTGGCAAGTGAATCGCCTCGGGGTCAAGCCCCGAGGCTTCCCGTTTCCACGACGTGACTTGCAGACACACGCTGGAAATTAGCGGTATCCGTAGCGGCCACAGTCTCCACGGGCGTTTCTTCGGGCCACCCCAGCCCTAACTCAGAAAAGCCGCGCTGTAGGACGTTCATCACCGCGTTCGGGTCTCTGTCCGTCACGAACCCACAACTCGGACAGGAGTGTTCCCGCACCCAGATGGGTTTCGCCGTCTCCACGCCACACGACGCACACTCCTTCGTCGTTCCTCGGGCTTCGACCTGCACGACGTGCGTTCCGTGCAGGTCGGCTTTGTATTCGAGGAGTGTGATGAACTGTCGCCACGCCGCATCCTGCTTGTTCCGAGCGTTACCGTCGCCCTGAAGCATTCCAGCGACATCCAGGTTTTCTACGAACACGGCGTCATACGTCTTGACGAGCCACGTCGTAATCTTGTGCTGGTAGTCCAGCACCTTCCGACGAATCCGACGCTTGACCTTGGCGACATTCTTCCGTAGTTTCTCGTAGCTTTTCGACCCTTTCTCCTTCCGCGAGAGTTTGCGTTGCTCGCGTCGGAGTCGCTCGTACTCGTCTTCGAGGTCGAGCCAGTCAACGGTCTTGCCGTCGCTCGTGTGGATGTAGTTGAGGATGCCGAGGTCAATACCCACGCTGTTGCTCGCATCGAGCGTTCCCACGTCGGGTTTCTCGGGCAGGTCGGCATCATCTGTTTCGAGTCCGAAGGAGATGAACCACTCGCCGGTCGTCTCCTTCTTGAACGTGACTTCTTTGATTGTGGCGTGGTCAGGAATCGGGCGGTGGTAACGGATTTTGACCCAGCCGATTTTGCTGAAGCGAACGTAAGCAAACCTGTCTCGGCCCCTCTTTTCATCGAGGTCGAAACCAGACTGGTTGTACGTCACACTTCGATACTCTGTGGGTGCTTGTCGTTTGAGCCGACCGACGTTGTACCCCTTCTCTTTCTTCTTACGAAGGTTCGAGAGGTTACGGTGGAATCGTGCAACGGTGGCTTGTGCGGCTTTTGAGTGCAGTTCACCGAATATCGGCCACCGACGTTTCCACTCTGGGAGTTTGTTGTTCTGGTCGTACTCGGGCGGTTTGTCGTCCTCTGGACTGTTCTCGTAGTCCCAGCGGACGTGGTTGTAGAGTTGGCGATGAACGTCCAGATGATGTTCCAGTCGCTCCGCTACCTCGTCTGTCAGGTAGGCGCGGTAGCGGTGACTATGTTCCATCGCTGTCTTTTGATTAGGAACGTGTTAGCTTAATGGCTTGTATCAGCGTGTGTCGGCTTGATCCCCAAGGTCAAGCCTCGGGGTATTCGCCTTGTCCGGTGATAAAATGCGGAACGTATCTACACTGCTCTGTTGTGTAGTCTACAGGCCGAGCAGACCGAGTGCCCTGATACTTGGTCCTGTGGCGGTTCAGTTTTCATCGCTAAATAATCCTGCCACAATCACATCAATCAACGCCTCCTCAACTTCTCCATACATCTCTTCTGGAATGACTGGCGTCTCTTTTGCCTGTGTAACAAATAGAAGCGAACGCATTATGCCTCGAATCACGTCTGGATTACTCACTTGGACATCATCATGAGTGACCCACTGTTCGGGCTGTGGTAGGACCTGCGTGAACTCTTGTTCAAACTGAGAGTTCACCGTATCCGTGACATTGTGTTGTTCTATTTGGCTGTCTTGTTCTTCATTTGCCGACTTCTCAAACCGGGTTCCACTCATCCGCTCATCAATTCGGCGAATTTCACCCTTGACAAAAAGCCGGTTGATAAGCGGGTTTGACCTAACTTGCTTTAGCGTCGTCCGAAGAATTATCTCGGCTTCTGCTTGGGGTGTTTCTGCTTGTGTAACTGCCTGTTCGAGTTCATCAAACAACTGATTCCGTTCTTCAACTAAAACTATAAAATACAATTCTTTTTTTGACTCAAAAAACTGATAAAACGTGCTTGTTCCAATATCCACTTCATCTGTGATATCACTCACCCGGGTGCGGTCGAACCCAAACTGTGCGAAAAGGTCGTGGCCCGCATCAATCATTTCTGCTCGAATACGCTCTCGTTCTGCGTCGGTGAACTGTGTCACTATCTAACCCTCATGTCCGTCGCGGTCGGTTGTCTGGTCAACCATACCGGAAATAGAATCTCAAGAACAAAGCGTTTATTGATTCGCGGACGTAGATTTTATTGTGCAACAAAGCCGTTTCAGTGAATTTGGTTGTATGGTTGTAACCCACAAGTGTTCTCACTTAGATGGCTTGAATACCGTGAGGAGATAATATATGCGCACTAGACTCGTATCAATTGTTCTTGTTGTGGGTATGCTTGCTACCAGCGGTGTTGGTATTGGACTCGTCGGTGCGGAATTCGCTAGTGTTGACGATCCAATAAGCGACGGATCAGCGCTCGCACAAACTTCGAATGTTGGGGGTTCTCCTGATTTGGATGTTTACGCCACAAATCCAAACCTCATCCCTGGCCAGACAAATCAGGTAGAAGTTACAGTTGCCAACGATGGTGACTTTAGATTTGGCCCGACCTCATTAGCTGAGAGTGTTACTACAGCACGAGGTGTTCGCGTTGAGGCAGAAGCAGACGGTCCAATCTCTATTGAATCTGGGGAGACACCAATTGGTACAGTTACTCAATCAACTCCCCGCTCACTCCCAATCGCAATTAACGTTCCTGATAATATTGACCCTGGAACGTACACAATTGACTTCGATCTGAGCTACACATACTTCTCTTCGGGTGATGAAAGAAAAAGAACGGTTGATCGTGAGCTTGAGGTCCGTGTTCGCGACGATGCTCGGTTCCAGGTCGTTGACGTTGAAAGTGACACACAGGTTGGTGACTCTGGTACTGTTAAAGCGACAATTGAAAACGTTGGATCAGAGACCGCCCGCAGTGCTGATGTTACGTTCACTACACAGAGCAGCAGCGTCAGCGTAAGTGGTGGGCAGTCTGACACTATCCGTGTTCCAGAAATTGGACCCGGTCAGACTGCAACGGTTGCGTACGATGTAGGCGTGTCACCGGACTTGCCCGTACAGCAGTACACGCTCTCAGGTACAGTCACATTTGATGACCCTGATGGCATCAGACGCACTGACCAGGGTCTTTCAATCGGCGTGCTCCCGCTCACAGAACAGACATTTAATCTTACGAACATCGAGTCACAACTCCGTGTCGGAGAAGACGGTGACCTCATCGGCACTGTCCGGAACGAAGGTCCTCTGCCAGCCCGCAGTGTTGTAGTCCAGTACGCGGGTGAATCACAGAGTGTGATTCCTGCTGAACGCTCGACGGCAGTTGGTACACTTGAGCCCGGTGAGTCAAGCGAGTTCTCGTTGCCAATCTCAATGAGTGGCGAGGCTGAGGCTGGCCTTCGTTCACTTGACATGGCGGTCCAGTACCGGAATCAAGATGAAGAACTGAGGGCGTTCGAAAAGTTAGTTGTTAATGCCGATGTCGCACCGGAGCGTGACCGATTTGCTGTCACGGTAGAAAATCGTACGATTCAGTCTGGTGGCTCTCGGACCGTTGAGGTCTCTGTGACGAGTAATCTTAATGAGACTGCTAGCGACGTTGAGGCCCGACTGTTCGCCGACGATCCACTGGATACTGGTGAAACTGACACGGGGTATGTTCAATCGATCGAGCCTGGTGAGACCACAACGATGACGTTTGAGCTAACTGCAACCGGCTCTGCGACACCCGGGAGTACGTATCCAATCTCGTTCGACTTCCGCTATGATGACAGCGACGGCGATAGCCAGCTCACCGATACGTTCCGGCTTCCGGTTGATGTGGTTGAAGCTGAGGACGGTGGACTACCCATCCCTGTCATCATTGTCGTTCTTCTCGTTGTCGGGACTGGAGGACTTGTGGTCTACCGGAGGCGACAGTAACCGATGTCGCTCGGCGAGCGAATTGAGGCGTGGACGCAGCGGCTAAACGACAGCATCGTCGATAGCCCACGCCGAGTTATTGTTGTGTTCCTTGTCCTCACGCTTGTGTTCGCCGGAGGGATTGGACTAGTTAGTACCGATACAGAAGCAACAGACTCGTTTACTGAAGGGCTTGAAGAGCAAGAGGCGCTTGATGCGGTCAACCAAGAGTTCGAAGACCCGTTCCAACCAGAGCAAGAATCAACACAGATTATCCACTCTGGAAGTAATGTTCTCACGAGAGAGGCACTACTCAGAAATCTGCTGGTGTTAGAGAAGGTTGAGGCACGAGATGACCTCCGTGTAGCCTCGGCAACTGGGCCTGCTACTGTTGTTGCGCAAACACTTGACCCGTCAGCACAAACAATCACCGAACAACGGCAGGCCATCAAGACGGCAAGTCCATCGCGTGTCCGCCAGACTGTCCGTCAGCTTGCTACTAACCCGCGGTTCTCCGGCGCGCTAGCCACTGACTTTAATCCGACGAGCGCGAGTGCATCTGCCTCCATCACGGTTGTGACACATGATGTGCCCCCTGGGTTCGCTGACTTACAGCGCCTCCAAACAACAATTCGGTCAATCGCAGAAGATCAGCCTGGCCAACTCACAGCGTTCGGCAGTGGCGTCACAAATGCTGAAACCGCCAACGTTATCGGCGACTCACTTACAATCGTGATGCCTGTAGTTGTTATCCTGCTCTTGCTATTTTTAGTCGTTGCATACCGTGATCCAATTGACCTTTCTTTGGGGCTGTTGTCACTGTTACTGACTGTTGTCTGGACTTTTGGGTTCCTCGGACTTTCTGGAATCCCATTCAACCAACAAATGATCACCGTCCCTGTACTGCTGCTTGCGGTCGGTGTCGACTTTGGGATACATATTATCAACCGCTACCGTGAGGAAGCTGTCGCCGGATATCGGGCCACAGAAGCGATGCGTGAGGCAAACAACCAACTAATTATTGCGTTTATTATTGTGACAGTGACAACTGTATTTGGATTTGGAGCAAACGTGATCTCCGATCTCACACCGATCCGAAACGTGGGGATCGCCTCAGCCATTGGGATTATATTCACCTTCCTCATTTTTGGCCTATTTCTTCCAGCAGCCAAACTCGAGGTTGACAAACTGCGAGAAGCTTATAATGTGCCTGAATTCAATTCAGCGCCCATCTCGTCTGAGGACTCAACCATTGGAAAGATCCTCACACTTCCGACACAGGCCAGCCAGTATGCACCGATTGCATTCGTCGTTGTGCTACTCGTCACTGGCGGCATGGCAGGTGTGTATGGTAGTGGGGTCGACACGTCCTTCGAGACTGAAGACTTTCTCCCGCCTGAAGAACAGCCAGACTACATAACCAGCCTCCCAGAACCCTTTGCACCGAGCGAATACACTGTCACTGAGACGCTTAATCTCTTGGAGGACCGCTTCTCCACAAACCAAGATCAGTCAGTAAAATTGTATGTCCAGGGCAACTTCGAGGAGGACCACGCACTCGAAGCACTGGCTGATCCAAATGATGATGCAGTTGGGGCGCTCGCTGTCGATGATGGTGGCTCTGCACGTCCAACAAGTATTGTGACCGTAATCCAGTCACACGCCGAGCGTAACCCTGAGTTCGCACGGCTCGTTGCGCAAAATGACGTTGATGGGAACGGTATTCCTGATCGCAATCTTGGCCGGATATACGATGTGCTGTTTTCGTCTTCGGCCGGTGATAGAGCCGAACAGTACCTCACGCCTGACCGACGGAACGCACAGGTTGAGTATGCTATTGACTCCAGTGCCTCGCAGGGTGAGGCTGCTACCGATGCCAGAGAATTTGCAGAACAGTTCCGCTACACCACAACGGCAACTGGCCAAGTCGTCGTGTTTGATGCTGTGACCGATATTATTTTTGATTCTTCAATTCAAGGACTTATTATTGCGCTCGCGTTGACCGCGTTGTTCCTAATCATCTCATATGGCGTGTTAGAGGGCAAGCCACTTCTTGGGGTTGTGAACGTTTTCCCCATCTTGATCGCAATTGCGTTCTTACTTGGCACAATGCGGTATCTTGGCATCTCTCTAAACGCTCTGACAGGCACAATTCTCTCAATATCGATTGGGTTGGGGATCGCATATTCCGTTCATGCAACACATAGGTTTGTCGATGAGTACAACGCCGGCGCCGACGCCTATGAGTCTATGATTATCACACTCTCTGGAACCGGCGGTGCACTCCTCGGTAGCATGCTCACCACGTCACTCGGAACTGGCGCACTCGCACTCGCTATCACGCCTGTTTTAGGTGACTTCGGCCTACTGATGGCAATCAGTGTCGTCTACTCGTTTATTTTTACTATCATCGCGCTCCCTCCTGCTGTGTTGTTGTGGGAGCGATACCAAGGTGTCTGGTCCGGGTTTGACGCTAATGTAGCCGGTTAGCGACTTTTATTATAAGTTTTTGACAAGTTGTAAGCACCCTTGACTCAATATCAAACGGAATACTCACACTCGACCTGAAGAACGCTCTTGATGTACTCTTCTCGCAGCTCTGAACACTCTGTGACAAGAATTTGTACGGTTCGATAGATTGAAATAGATATCATAATTAGTGTAGTCTTGCCAGACGCTGTCATGAGACACCCTCAATAGTTGCCGTGGCACGGAACTATTAGCGTATCCCAGTGACAGAGTCTGGCATCCCGCAGTTGACACTCTCCCTGCGCTAAACAGTCGTTTCCAAACCTGACTGAGGCTCTTCACTTCAGCAAGAGTGCTCGTCTGAGACACACTCAGCTTCGGTTAAACATTTGCGGCCTCCCGAACCTGAAGCAGGGTCTGACGCTGTCACAGCATTGCTGTCCATAAGCTGACACCGTTGTTCCGACTTGTCTGGTTTCACTACTGACCACGCTTTTCGACGGGTTCCAAATGCTTCCGACTCCGACTACTCCTCGTTGCGTTCGACGACGACTGTCCGCCCCGTCAACGTCTCAGGCTCGAAGCGGTAGAGTTCGATGTCTAGGTCCGGCTTGTCGTCGGCCCAGATCTCGAAGAGGGGCCGCCGCGCCTCGCCGTACTGCGCGATCGTCTCGGGGGTGAGCTCGTCAAGGTCGACCCGTTCGAGAGTGCCGACGCCGACGACGCTCGCGTACTCGTCGTCTTCGTCGTCGTAGACGACCACGCGGGCCTCCGGTGTCGACGCGAGGAACTCGCGCTTTTCGCTGTCGGGCGTCGACACCAGCCGGAGGTACAGCGCGCGGTCGTCCGCGTCGTACCCGTACGAGATCGGGATCGCGTACGGCGCGTCGTCGCGCGCCAGCGCGAGGACGCCCGTCTCGTGGCGGGACAGATGCGTGTCCACCTCGGCCGGCGACATCTCGACCTCGCTGTTCGTCGGCATACCCGAATTTCTTCGCACGAGGTGATAAAGGACACGAGACAGAGCGGGGTCTCCGGGAGGTGTGGCGCCGCTGTGGGCGTCGCCGCCGTCGGGTGAGGGCCGTGAACCGAACACTACCGGCGCCGCTAGCTCATTGCCGGCGCCCCGCCGATGTCCTCCTCGGTGACCGGCGCCCCGCAGACGACACAGCCCGTCTCGAGCAGCGTCGCCCGCATCGCGTCGTCCACCTCGATCGAGCGCCGACACTCCGGGCAGACGAAGGTGTGGGTGGATCGTCCCGTCATACCTGTGCGTACGGTCCCCACGCCCATCAAACGGGCCTCGGATTCTCGGGAGTTCGAAATGTGATGAACGATCCTCACTCTAACAGCGACCCGAACAGCTTCCGCTGGGCGGCCGCGACGTGCTCCGTGAACGTCGACCGACCGATCCCCAGCGACTCGGCCACCTCGCCGGCGTTGGCGCCCTTGGGGTGGTCGAAGTAGCCCGCCTCGTAGGCGGCCGCCAGCACCTCGCGCTGCCGCTCGGTCAGTTCACTCCGGTCGACGGTGACGAGGTCCGACTCCGTCGGCGTCGTCGTCGACTGGAGCAGGCGCTTCACCTCCATGTCCGGGCAAGCGTCGCGGAACGCCTCCAGGACGGACCGCAGCGTCGGCAGGTCGGTCGCGTGGAAGGTGATCCGGAGCCGGCCGTCGCGGACCGTCGCCTCCGAGACGGGCGTCTCGTGGCGGTCGAGGACGGCGAACGGCGAGTCGGGATCAACGGCGGCGTCGAAGCGGTACGCCGCCCGGCCGCCGTAGTCGAAGACGACCTCGACGCCGTCGGGGACCGCGAGGTCGGCGTCCGCGGTGAACTCCACGACGACGCGCTCGCGGTCGGCTGCGGGCGTACAGCGCGTCACCTCCGTGGCCGGCGTCGCCCCGTCGACGACACCGTCGAACGGGGACAGCGCAGTCGGCAGCGAGACCTCCGCCCGGATTCCCGAACCCATCTCGTTCGTCCGTACCCGTCCCGGGCAAAAACGTTGGCGGGCGCGCGGCCGCGGTATAAAACCCCCCGCATATGATGGGCCACCGTTCGGGGGGCTGGAGCGGGTACGTACAGATATGAAACGTCCCCCGCGCACGACAGACGGCACCACGACGACCGACGACGCGGCGCTCGACGCCACGTTCGAAGCGCTCGCCGACGCCGACTGCCGGGCGATTCTTGCGGCCGCGACGACGCCGAAGACGACGAGCGAACTGGCCGAGGACTGCGACATCGCGCTCTCGACCGCCTACCGGAAGGTGGAGCTGCTGAGCGAGACACCGCTGTTCGCTGAAGGGATTCGGTTCGACCCGGGCGGCGACCATGCCGCCGAGTATGTCCGCGACACCGCTAACGCCGCGATCGAACTCGGCGACGACGGCGTCGCGCTCACGGTCGACAACGAGGGGAGCGACCCGCTGGCCGCCGCGTCCGACGCCCCCGGTGTGTCGGCCGACTGACCGCCGCGCGCGGCGAGGACACACCCTCGATACGCGGCAACCGTTCTCGGGGGTGATAATCGAACGGACAACGTTTTACGCCAGTTCGCAGACGGACCTCGTATGTCTCGACAGCCGGAACCAGAGACCCTCATCGATCTCGCGCAGGACAAAATCGCGGTGATCGACGAGACGGGTCGGTTCCGGTACCTCAACGCGGCGACTCACAAGTTGCTTGGGTTCGAACCGAATGAGCTCATCGGCACTGATGCCTTCGAACTCGTCCATCCCGAGGATGTCGACCGCGTTCGCGCAGCCTTTGAGACTGCAGTCCAGAACGGTATCCAGTCTGACGCCACTCTTGAGTATCGATACAGGACGGCCGACGGGGACTGGTTGTGGCTCCGCACACGCGTCTACCCGCCAGAAGAAACAGGGATCGACGGATGGGCGCTCAGTTCTCGAAACGTTACTGCTGCGGTCGAATCTCGACGGCGGCTCGAAACGATCGCGTCCACGTCCCCGGATGTGTTGTGGATGTTTACTCCTGACTGGAGCGAACTGCTTTTTGTTAACGAGGCGATAAGTTCGGTGTACGGGATCGACCGTGAGGCCCTTCGTGAGCAGCCGCAAGCGTTTGTAGAGGTCGTCCACCCAGACGACCGCTCAGCAGTCTTAGACCAGATGAAGCGCCTAAGCGCTGGCAAATCGATCAACCTTGACTATCGAATCGGAACGTCCAACACGTGGACGCGCTGGGTGCGGGTTCCCGGTCAGCCGGTCGTTGAGGACGACGAGGTCGTCGCGGTCACCGGATTCGCTCGTGACGTCACCGACGAGTACCGACGAAAACGACAGCTCACGGTGATGGACAATCTGTTGCGACACACGATCCGCAACGATATGAACATTGTCGACGGCACTGCCGAACAGATCGCGGCTCGGGCAAACGACGCTCTCGCCGCGGCCGAGTCGTCAGCCGACCTCGATGCTGCCGCGCTCGCAGCCGACCTGCTCGACCACGCGGAAACGATCCGCCGTGTCGCCGACGACCTCCTCACGTCGGCTGAGAAACAGCGTGGCGTGATCGACCTCCTTCGGCGACGGGAGCCTCCGAAACCCCTTCAAGTCGACTCACTCGTCGAAACGGCGGTCAATAACGCACTCTCCGACTGCGACGCGGCGGCCGCGGAGATCTCTGTCGACTGTCCCGACGGTCTCCGGGCACTCACGCACCCCGAGTTGGACTACGCGATTACTGAACTCATCGAAAACGCGATCGAACACGCGACGACCACGCCGCGGGTTACCGTTGAGGTGACCGCCCCAGACGACCACGTCGCGATCACCGTCCAAGACAACGCGCCGCCGATCCCAGCTGATGAGCACAATCCGATCACCGATTCGTGGGAGATGACCGACCTGAATCACACCGCTGGGATGGGACTGTGGCTTGTCTACTGGATCGCCGACCGCTCCGGCGGAAAACTCACGTTCAACACCAACGCTGACGGTAACGAGGTAACGATCACCGTTCCGAACGCCGACTGCGATCCGACGCTTCCTGAAGCTGACCAGATCCCTCCACCGGAGACGGCGGTTCAACCTGCCGCAACCGAGCCCGACGGTGGTACTCCGTTCCGCTCCTCAGAGTCCGTGTTCGGCGCCGATGTCCCCGAGAGTTCCACAGACCCCAACGCCTCTCACGATCTCTTCTCGGGGTAGACCGACGGTTGATCGAAACCCGATCGATCGTTCACCGTAGGACCCGATTTCGAAGAACCTCCCACCGATCTTAAGCCGGCGCTTCGCGTACTGCCGCGTTGATGGGTACGCTCAACGAGCTGTTCGACCCGGACCGGGTCGCCGTCGTCGGCGCCACCACCCGCGAGGGGGCCGTCGGCCGCGCCGTTACGTCGAATCTCCTCGACGACTTCGACGGCGACACGGTCCCCGTCAACCCGAACTACGACGAGGTCCTCGGCACGCCCTGCGTCGACGACGTCGCCGACGCGAACGCGGACGTCGCCGTGATCGTCGTGCCCCCCTCGATCGTCTTGGACGCCATCGAGGCGTGCGGCGAGGCGGGGGTCCGCAACGTCGTCGTGATCACCGCCGGGTTCGGCGAGACGGGGGAGGACGGAGCGGCGAGGGAGCGTCGCCTCGCGGAGCTAGCCGACGAGTACGACCTGAACCTCGTCGGCCCCAACAGCCTGGGGATCATGTCGACGCCCTCGGGGATGAACGCGACGTTCGGCCCCGAGAACGCGCTCCCCGGCGGGCTCTCTTTCATGAGCCAGTCCGGCGCGTTCGTCACCGCGGTCCTCGACTGGGCCAACGACAACGGGATCGGGTTCAAGGACGTGGTCTCGCTCGGCAACAAGGCGGTCTTAGACGAGACGGACTTCGTCGACCACTGGGGGGACGACGAGGAGACCGACGTGATCATCGGCTACCTGGAGGGGATCGAGGACGGCCGCGAGTTCATCGAGACCGCCCGCGAGACCACCCAGGACACCCCCATCGTCGCCGTGAAGTCCGGCCGGACGAGCGCGGGCGCGCAGGCGGCCTCCTCGCACACCGGCACCCTCGCCGGCTCCGACAAGGCGTACGAGGCCGGCCTCGACCAGGCGGGCGTCATCCGCGCCGAGTCGGTCGACGAGCTGTTCGACTCGGCGGGCATCCTCGGGAGCCAGCCGCTGCCCGACACCGACAGCGTCGCGGTCGTCACCAACGCCGGCGGCCCCGGCGTGATGGCGACCGACGCGGTGGGCGACGCCGACCTCGACATGGCGTCGTTCACCCGCGAGACCAGCGACGCGCTCGCGGCGTCGATGCCCGAGGAGGCGAACATCCACAACCCGGTCGACGTGATCGGCGACGCGGACGTCGAGCGGTTCCGCGAGGCGCTGGAGATCACCGTCGAAGACGACAACGTCGGCGCCGCCCTCGTGCTGGCCGCGCCGACGGCGACGATCGACTTCGGCGACCTCGCGGACGCGATCGAGGCGGTCAGCGAGGAGATGGACGCGCCCGTCGCGGCCTGCCTGATGGGCGGCGACCGGACCCGCGAGCCCAAACAGCAGCTCCAGGCGAAGGGGATCCCCTGTTACTTCGACCCCGCGCGCGCCATCGACAGCCTCGCGACGCTCGCGCGCTACCGCGACATCAAGGCCCGCGAGTACGCGCCGCCCATGGAGTTCGACGTCGACCGCGAGCGCGCCCGCGAGATCCTCGCCACGGTGCGCGACCGCGACGACAACCGCCTGGGCGTCGAGGCGATGGACCTGCTCGACGCGTACGGCATCCCCACGCCTGACGGCGAGATCGTCGACTCGCCGGAGCGTGCCCGCAAGGTCGCCGAGCGCGTCGACGGCGACGTGGTGATGAAGATCGTCTCGCCGGACATCCTGCATAAGTCCGACATCGGCGGCGTCGCCGTCGGCGTCCCCGACGCGGACGTGGCCGACACCTACGAGGACCTCGTCACCCGCGCGCGCAACTACCAGCCGGGCGCGACCGTCCTCGGCGTCCAGGTACAGGAGATGGTCGACCTAGACGACGGCGTCGAGACCATCGTCGGCATGAACCGCGACCCGCAGTTCGGCCCGCTGCTGATGTTCGGGCTCGGCGGCATCTTCGTGGAGGTGATGGAGGACACCACCTTCCGCGTCGCGCCCGTCTCCGAGCCCGAGGCCCGCGAGATGACCGAGGAGATCCAGTCGGCGCCGCTGCTGCGGGGCGCCCGCGGCCGCGACCCGGTCGACGTCGACGCCGTGATCGAGACGATCGGCCGGCTCTCGCAGCTGGTCACCGACTTCCCGGCCATCCTCGAACTCGACATCAACCCCCTCGTCGCACTGCCCGACGACGACGGCAGCACGAACGCCGCCGCCGTCGACGTGAGACTCACCGTCGACCCGGAGGCACTCGACCCCGAAGCCACCGACTCGGAGGCACCCACCGATGACTGACACACCCACCACACTCGTCACCGCGACCGGAGACAGCGCCGGAAAGACAGCGATCACCGTCGCCCTCGCGCGGCTCGCGGCCGACCGCGACCGCAGCGTCGGCTACATGAAACCGAAGGGCACGCGGCTCCAGTCGAACGTCGGCAAGACGCTCGATCAGGACCCCATGCTCGCCCGCGAGGTGCTCGGCTTGGACGCGGAGATGCACCAGATGGAGCCCGTCGTCTACTCGCCGACGTTCGTCGAGGGCGCGGTCCGCGGCACCGAGGATCCCGACGCCCTGCGCGACCGGATCCGCGAGGAGTACGAGGGGATCGCCGCCGACAACGACCAGGTGTTCGTCGAGGGCGGCGGCAGCTGGACGACCGGCGGCGTCGTCGATCTCACCGACGTCGACGTCGCGGAGTTGCTCGACGCCCGGGTGGTGCTCGTCGCCGACTACGATTCGCCGAACGACCTCGACGAGGTGTTGGCGGCCGCCGACGCGTTCGGCGACCGCCTCGCCGGCGTCGTGTTCAACAAGGTGTCCGACGACGCCTTCGAGTCGCTCGACCAAGACGGGATCCCGTTCCTCGAATCGAAGGGCATCACCGTCTTCGGCGCGCTGCCGTACGAGAAGGAGCTCGCCGGCGTCACCGTCGGCGAGCTGGCCGACGAGCTGGGCGCCGAGCTGCTCACGGACGCGCCCACCGACGCGTTCGTCGAGCGCTTCCTCGTCGGCGCGATGGGCGGCGACGAGGCGCTGCGCTACTTCCGGCGCGCCCGCGACGCCGCGGTCATCACCGGCGGCGACCGCGCCGACGTCCAAACCGCGGCACTCGACGCCTCCGGCGTCGCCTGCCTCGTCTTGACCGGCGGCCACCGCCCCTCGGGCGCGGTGCTGGGCAAGGCCGCGGACGCCGGCACGCCCGTCCTCGCCGTGAACACCGACACGGTCACGGCCATCGACCGCGCCGAGGAAGTCGTCCGCGGCGGCCGGACGCGCGACGTCCGCACCGTCGACCGGATGGCGGAGCTGCTCGGCGACCACGTCGACGTCGACGCGCTCGTCTGAGAACGGGCGCGTCTCCCCGACTCAGACCGCTCCGCGAGCCGCGACCGCTCGCGGTCCGTGGGCGTCTGACGTACTGTTTTCACGGTGGACGACATACCCCGCCCATGACCAGTCTCTCGGAGGCGTACGGTGGACGGGGGCGCTCCGGGGTCGACCCGCGTCGGCTGTACCTCGGTGTGGGGTCGTTCCTCGCGGGCGCGCTGCTCGTCGTCGCGGGGATCCTTGTGGCGGCCGAGGTGGCGATGCCGTCGGGGTTCTCGTCCGGGACCGCCAGGGAGGTCGGCGGGATCCTTGGCGGCGTCGGCGTCCCGCTCGTGTTACTCGGCGTGATGGCCGTCCTCCCGGCCGACCGCAACACCTACGCCGCGGCGGTCGTCGGCGCAGCCGTCATGTGTCTTGGCGTGGCCCTGTTCGCCCACGCGTACCCCCAGCAGTGGGTTGGCGGGCCGCGCCCGGAGCTGACCGACCTCACCCTCCCGACCGCGGGCGTCTACTTCCTCGGCGCCGCGACGACGCTGTGGAGCGTATTCGTCGGCGTCGCCAACTTCAAAACCCGCAACGACCCTGGCGGCACCGTCTCGATGGAGGTGACCCACAAGGGGGAGACGAAGGTGGTCGAGGTCCCCCGCGACCAGCTGAACGGCCCCGGTGGCGTCGGCCTCCTCGGCGGCACCCCCGACGGCGAGGTCGAGACGCAGACGAACCGCCCCGACGACGCGGACCGACCGGCACGCGGCGCGTCCCGGCCGGCCGATCGAGACCCCGCCGACGCGGCGGCCGGCACCGGAGCGACCAACGGATCGGGAGCGACGGCCGCCCCCGGAGCGTCCGACCGCTCGGGCGACCGCTCGAACGGGACGGGACGGTCCGGGACGGGCCGGTCGGGCACGGGCGGCGCCCCCGGGCCCGGCTCGGCGGGCGTGAGCGACGGCGGCAGCGCCGAGACCGACATCAGCTCCCCGCTCGACAGCCCGGGGTCGGAGGAGCCGGCCTCGCCGTCGACCCCCTCGCCCGGCTCCCCCGCCGCGCGCGACGGCCCGGGAGACGCCTACTGCGGCAACTGCGAGAAATTCGACTACGTCCGGACCGAGGACGGGATGCGCCCCTACTGCGCGCACTACGACGAGCTGATGGACGACATGGAGGCGTGCGACTCCTGGACGCCGCGGTAGGCGACGGACGCCCGTTCTTCTCTCCGCCTCACACCGGTTCCGCGGACGGGAGCTGCGACTCCGCGACCGCGAACGCGAGCGTGCTCAACACGCCGATGAGCGTGCCGGCCGCGAGCGCCATCGCCAGCTCCGAGAGGCCAAGCGTCGTCACGCCCGGCGCGTCCGGGAGGAAGAACCCAGAGACGGCAAACAGCACGACGGCGATGGACGCCACGTAGAACGGCGCGTTGAGGTAGCGCCACCGGAACCGACCGGCGAGGTACTCGTCGGTGATCTGCCCGAGGCTGGAGGTGACGCCCGCGACGCCGAGCCACTGGACGAACCCGTGGACGAACGCCGCGAGGGCGGTGCCGGCGGCGAGCGGGCTCCCCAGCGCGGTCCGGACGGCGTCGACGGTGTCGACCCCCTGGACGCCGCCGACGACGATCAGTGCGAGCGCGACGACGTAGGTGACGAGCGTCACGCGGCCGGTGTACAACACGTTGCGGACGCTCTCCGCGGCGCCGTCGACGCTCTCTTCGAGTCCCAGCCCGCGGAACAGCGAGTAGAGCCCGACCGCGCCCGAGAGGATCCCCAGCACGGCCGCGCCGGCGACGTCGAAGAGGTTCGCGACGACGACGAGCGGGTAGATGAGGAGGAGGACGCCGAGTGGGATGAGGATCGTCCCGCGGGTCTCCGGGTCCGCGAGGACCTGCTTGATCGTGTAGTACAGCGACTCGAGGTCCTGCGCCTGGCGGACGACGACGCGGCGCATCCCGTCGATCGGCATCCGCGACCGGATCACGGGGAGGACGGACTCGTCTTGGGCGCCGTCGGTGATCACGACCGCCGACACCTCCTCGCCGGTCGACAGCTCGGCGAGCACGCGGTCGACCTCCTGGCCGACCGCGCGGTTCGCCTTCACGTCAGGGCCGTCGACGCCGGTGACCGCGGCGACCTCGACGGTCTCACCCTCCGCGGCGAGCTCGTCGTGGACGTTGACGCCCTGGAAGAGGACGTTCACGTCGGAGTCCTCCGGGTCGGCGGTCGCGAGCGCGACCGCGGCCTCCGTGACGTCCTCGTCGCCGACGACGGGGGTGGGGATCCCCGTCTTGCGGCCGAGGTCGTCGTCGAGGTCGACGCAGAGGACGAGCAGCATCGCTCGGGGCTACGCGGGGGGACGGCATATGTTTTCGGCTCGGCGCGCTCGCGTCAGCGAACCCGGCGACCGCGTCGGCCCGCGCCGCCGCGTCCGTCAGTTCTCCTCGTTCGGCTCGTGTTCGATTCCGTTCATCATCCGGCGGACGTTCTCGCCGTCGCTGAACGCGGCCGGGTACGCCGCGAGCGGGAGGACGAAGTCGCTCCCGACGCCGACCGGCTCGCCGATGTGGAGCTCCAGTTCGGTGGTCACGCCTGTCCCCTCGATCTCCGCGTCGGCCGTGTACACGACGACCCCGGCGTCCGAGCCGAGGACCTCGGTCGAGTACTCCGAGCCGCGTTCGAGGTCACCGACGCCCTCGAAGCGGCTCAGGATGAGCTCGGCGCGCTCGCGGGTGCTGAACTCCGCGATCGGGTTGAGCGCCCGCCCGAGCACCTCGATCTGCGGCGTCGTCACCGCGGCGAAGACGGCGGCCTGGTAGCGCTCGCCGAACAGCTCGACGGCTTTGTCGTACTCGGCGACCGTGTTCGTCACGCGGACCTCGCGGGTCTGCCCGGCCGCCTCGACCTCCCGGGAGAGGGTCTCCTCCGAGACCTCGTTGAGCTCGTACCCGCTCTCCGAGAGCGTGGCGTCGGCGACCGTGGCCGTGCCGGCCGCGAACTCCGCCGGCCCCTCGCCGGTGGCGACCTCGAACGCAGTACAGCCGGCGAGGCTCGCGAGGCCGACCGCCCCGCCCGCCGCGAGCGCCCGGCGACGGGTGACGGCGTCGCTCGCGTCGCTGTTCTCGGCGTCGTGCTCGGCGGTCGGGTCTCGGTTCATGGCCGTCACTGACGGCGGTGGGGGGGGTACATACTTTGTGTTCCGGGCGGGTCGGAGCCACCGCCCGCTCGATCACCCCGCCACGTCGCCGTGACAACCGCTCTCGCCCGACTCCGCGCTTCGCACGCTTTTTCACGTCGCGGCCGGTAGAAGGGAGTAGATGATCTCCAAGGGCTGTGAACAGTGCGCCAAGGGCGGGAAGATGGTGCTTTTCGTCTACGGGTACTGCGACCAGCGGGACTGCTTCTACTGCCCCCTCGGAGAGAACCGGAAGAACGTCACCGACGTGTACGCCAACGAGCGGAAAGTCGAGTCGGACGCGGACGTGATCGAGGAGGCCAAGCGCATGAGCGCGCTCGGCACCTCGATCACCGGCGGCGAGCCGCAGGAGGCGATGGCGAAGACGACCCGGTACCTCGAACTCCTGAAAGACGAGTTCGGCGAGGACCACCACACCCACCTCTACACCGGGATCACGGGCGGCCGCGAGAACATGCGTCGCCTCTCGAAGGCGGGCCTCGACGAGATCCGCTTCCACCCGCCGCTGGAGATGTGGGGCAACATGCACGGCACCGAGTGGGAGGAGATCCTCCATATCGCCCGCGAGGAGGGGCTCACGCCCGCCTTCGAGATCCCCGGTATCCGCGCGGAACCGGAGTTCTTAGAGTTCTTAGACGAAGGCGCCGCGGAGTTCTGTAACATCAACGAGTTCGAGATGTCCGACGGGAACTACCGCCGGATGCAAGAAGAGGGGTTCGAGCTCCAGGAGGGCCACATGTCCGCCGTCGAGGGGTCGAAGGACGACGCCATACTTGAGGAGATGGCGAGCCACGAGAAGGTGTACTTCTGTACGTCGGTGTTCAAAGACGCCGCCCAGCACCGGAACCGCCTCAAGCGGATGGCGCGGAACATCCGCCGGGAGTTCGACGAGGTGACCGACGACGGGACCCTGGTCTACGGGAAGGCGTTCGCCGACCCCGAGCGGTTCGAGGCGCTCGGCGTCCCTGAGGAGTTCTACACCGTGAAATCGAACCACGTCGAGGTGGCGTGGTGGCTGCTCGAAGAGATGGTCGAGGACGGCGACCTCGACGAGGGCGAGATCGTCGAGCAGTACCCGACCGTCGACGGGACGGTCGTCGAGCGAACACCGGTCGCCTGAGCGGGCGGTCTTCGATTCTCGCGTCGGTTCCCTTCCTTCGTCACGTATAGCGACGGCGGTGGCGCGCGCCTGCGAGCGGCTGACAGGACGCAACAAGCCGCGCGAGCCCTCCCGGCTGGGGCTTTTGCGGTGTTGGCCGCCGATCCGTGGTCGAACACTCCGCCTGTGTCGTGTCACCTACTATCACAATTATATGTGATAAACACGTACGGTCGCGCATGGCCTCAGAAGAACCCGTATTCCCCGACGTGAGCATCGGACAGGCGGTGTACAACGAGGAGGGGGAGCGGCTCGGCTCGATCCGCGGGGTTGACGACGACGGCCTCTACGTCGCGTCGCCGTCGGGCACGGACACGCTGACGCTTACCGACGCGCGCGACGTGTTCGGCACCGCGTACGTGATGTGGCGCTGCTGGGAGTGCGGCGAGATGGGCGAGATTGGCGACCAACTCCCCGCGAACTGCCCGAGCTGCGACGCGCCCCGCGAGGAGCTGTACTACTGGGCCGAAGACTGACACGATCACCGCGAGAAGCGGTCTCGCGTTCATACCGGCTTCTCGTGAGCGGCTGACCGTGTAGCTACCGGTGACGCCCCCGAAGCCCCAGCCGCGAGGCTATACACAGCCGACTGAAAAACTCCGATGACGACCCCCCGAAGCCCCAGCCGCGAGGCGGCCGCACACTCGTTGCGCTCCTCGGTCGCTCGCTTCACTCGCTCCCTGCGGTGCTTACGTCGCCTCAGGCCGCCTCACGGCTGCCCCTTCGGGTCCCACCCCGCCCCGCACGGCACCTCACGCCTCCCCAACCTCGTCGGCCGTCCTCCGCTTCGCTTCGGACGCCCGACTCCCTCACACGCGCTCCTCGCGCCCTGCCAGGCGCTCGGAGGCGCGCGCCGACCGCTTCGAGCAATTATGAGTTCTCCTCTTCGTCCTCAAGCTCGTCCCCTTCGTCGCCCACCTGCTCGCGGAGGCGCTCGACCTCCGCCTCCAGTTCGGCGATCCGGTCGGCGTCCGCCCCTCCGTCGTCGGAGCGTGTCGTGAGGTACACCACCGCGCCCGCGACGAGGACGAGCGGCACGCCGAAGAGGAGCACGGCGATGATCATGATGATTATCAGCTCCGGACCGCCGGGGACGCCGCCGAACGCGGGGACGAGAGAGACCATGTGCCGTCCACTCGACGGCGCGACTAAAGCGATCGGGGCGAGGAGTCAGCGGCTCAGTCCGCGTCGACGAAGTCCGCGAGGTTCGCCTGGAGTCCGGCCGCGAGCGTCGACTTCCGGCGCAGGCGCCCCAGCGAGACGGGGAGGTGGTCGGCGACGCCGCGGACCGCCTCGCCGAACGTCTCCGCGGCGCCGAACTCGCCGTCGAAGGCGTTCCGGACGGCCTCGCGAACCTGCCAGACCCCGACCGGGCCCCAGTAGTCGTCGGAGACGTGCCGGAGGACGAGCGCCTTCGCCTGCCGGCCGCGGTCATCGAGGTGTTCGAGGACGCCGAGCCGGGCGGCGTAGTAGGCGCCGGCCGTCTCCTCGACGTAGCCGGTCCGACCCTCGCGGCCCTCGCTGGCGGCCGCGAGGTACACTCCCGCCTCGGGGTCAGGGTTCCAGATGGAGCCGGGCGACTTCATCTCGACGAGCTCGTACTCCCAGCGGCCCGGGACCAAGATCACCCAGAAGGCGTTTCCGAGGTACTCGTTGCGGTGGACCTCGATCTGGTCGACGGTCGGGCTGTCGCGGGTCGAGCCCCGGAGGAACTGGCCGACCGTGTCGTCGACGGCCGTGATCGACCAGCGCGTCGGGACGAGCCGGCGGTGCTCGCCGCGCCCCAGCGCGCCCGCCGAGAGGATCGTGTTGATCTCGTACACGTCGAACCCGCGGCGGTAGAGGTACGTCATCGCGCCCTCGGCGCGCCAGTCGTCGTCTTCGAGCGTCTTCTTCACCGGGCGCGGCACGTGCGGGTTCTCGCCGAGGTCTGCGCGCTGTGCCGCGGCGCGCGGCCCGGTCGGCGTCTTGATGTCCTCCGTCCCCACCTCGAAGTCGAGGTCCGGGTGGCCGTCGAGCCCGATCTCTACGTCGACCGGGCGGTCCGCGATCGCGACCTCGCGTTGGACGCCCAGCCAGCCGTCCCACGCGTCGTGGACGCTCTCGGCGGGGCCGCCCCCTGTGCCGACCGACTCCACTCCGCCCGTCGCGCCCGCGTCCGCGACGTCGACGCCGCGGGTCGAGTTGAGCAGGCTGGTCCGGCGGTCGAACACGTCCGCGATCGAGACCCCCTCGTCGTACCACGCCGCGGAGGTCTCGAACGCTTCCGCGCGCTCCTCGCGGCCGACCGGCGAGAGCAGGCCCGTCGAGACGTTCGGGTAGTCCGCGCGGCCGACGAAGATGGAGGGCGAGACGCTGCCGACCACGGCGTCGTCGGAGACGTGCTCGTCGAAGCGCCGCTCGAAGGAGTCGAGGTGATCGAGGATGCCGTAGTCCTTCTCCGCGGCGAGGCGCCGCCGCTCGGCGCGCTCGTTCGCCTCGAACTCGATGAACTCGTCGAGCCGCATCCGGATCAGTGTTGACGGCGCACCGGCTTGAACGTTTCCGGCGCGGGGGCCGTTCAGAACGGCAGAGAGCGGGAAGCGGAGAGAGACCGCGGGACCGAGGCCGCCTAACTGTGGATGCCCATCGCTTCGATCTGCTCTTGGTACCGGTTGCGGATGGTGACCTCGGTGACCTGCGCGACGTCGGCGACCTCGCGCTGGGTCTTCTTCTCGTTACAGAGCAGCGACGCGGCGTAGATGGCGGCGGCGGCGTAGCCGGTTGGCGACTTCCCGGAGAGGAGCCCCTGCTCGGCCGTCGTCTCGATGATCTCGTTGGCCTTCGACTGGACCTCCTCGGAGAGCTCCAGCTCCGAGGAGAAGCGCGGGACGTACTTCTTCGGGTCGACCGGCCGCATCTCTAAGCCGAGCTCCTGGGAGATGTAGCGGTACGTCCGGCCGATCTCCTTGCGGTCGACCCGCGAGACCTCCGAGATCTCCTCGAGGCTGCGGGGGATCCCCTCCTTGCGGCAGGCGGCGTACAGCGCGGCGGTGGAGACGCCCTCGATGGATCGCCCCCGAATGAGGTCCTCGTTCAGGGCCCGTCGGTAGATCACCGACGCCACCTCCCGGACCGAGCGCGGCACGCCGAGTGCGCTGGCCATGCGGTCGACTTCGGAGAGCGCGAACTGGAGGTTGCGCTCGCCTGCGTCCTTCGTCCGAATTCGCTCCTGCCACTTCCGCAGGCGGTGCATCTGCGACCGCTTCTTCGAGGAGATGGAGCGGCCGTAGGCGTCCTTGTCCTTCCAGTCGATAGTCGTCGTCAGCCCCTTGTCGTGCATCGTCTTCGTCGTCGGGGCGCCGACGCGCGACTTCTCCTGCCGCTCCGAGTGGTTGAACGCGCGCCACTCCGGGCCGGGATCGATCTGTTCGTCCTCGATGATCATCCCCGTCTCCTCGTGTATCAGCTCCCCGTCGGCCGTCCGGGTGAGATCCTCCGGATCGAAGTCCTCGGGGTCTAACTCGTCGACGTCCTCGATGTCTATCTCCGCTTCCTCGGCGTCTTCGTCCCCCACGCGCTGCCGGTCGTGATCCCGTTGCCGGGTGGGCCGTGTCATCGCATTTATATACTATCCAATCCGTTTAACTTAAAAGTTCGTTACCGTGTGGGTGAGTGGCACGGATTTTCGCGGCGCTCGCTCGGTCGGGGCCGACCGTCGACGAGGGCCCTGCCTCGGAACCGGTGGACGCGCCGCCCGCGTCGACGACGGCTCCGCCGTTCGACTCTTTCTCAGCCGGCGGACGGACAGCCCTTTGTCCGACGGGCGCGGAACCCGGACGAATGCCGACCATCGACTGCGACCCGACGGTCGCGCGCGAGCGCCTCGCGGACGCCGGCGTCCCGATCGACGAGGGGAACACGCCCCACGAGCGGTGGCGGGCCGACCGCGACGGGGCCGTCGCGGTCGCGTACGACGGCAAGGTCGTCGTCCAGGGAAGCGACCCCACCCGCCTGACCGCCCTGCTTCGCGACGGCGGCGGCCGCGCGCACGTCTACTTCGACGGGGCCTCCCGCGGGAACCCGGGCCCGGCCGCGGTCGGCTGGTGTCTGGTCACGTCCGACGGCGTCGTCGCCGAGGGCGGCGAGCGCATCGGCCGCGCGACGAACAACCAGGCCGAGTACGCGGCGCTGATCCGCGCGCTGGAGGCGGCCGACGAGTACGGATTCGACGCGGTCGACGTCCGCGGCGACTCCCAGCTGACGGTCAAGCAGGTCCGCGGCGAGTGGAACGCCAACGACCCGGAGCTGCGCGAACGGCGGGTCCGCGTCCGGGAGCTGCTGGAGCGGTTCGACCGCTGGTCGATCGCCCACGTACCGCGGGAGATAAACGAGCGCGCCGACGAGTTAGCGAACGAGGCACTCGATGACGCGAACTGACGACGACCCGCCCGAGTGGGCCAAGGAGCGGGCGCGCGAGATGATGGCGGCGGGAGACGAGGAGGCGGCCGACGACCCCGCGGACGCCGCGGAGTCCCCCGACCCCGACGACGGGCGCGTCCCGGACGTGCCGGTCGAAGCGGTCGAGGAGGCGGAGCGGCTCACGCGGCTCGCCCGCGAGGCCGAGTCCGCGGAGCCGACCCCGGAGATCGAGCAGGCGGCCGAGCAGTACCGCGAGCGGCGCGACGCCCTCGCGGCCGAGTACGGCTACACCGCGCGCGTCCGCGAGGAGGACGACGCGCTCGTGTTGTACCCCGACGAGTGGATGGAGGACGGGACGGTCCGGCTCGACCGCGTCGAGGACACCGACCGCGCGGTCGAGGTGTCGCTGTCCGGTCCCGGCGACGCCGACCGCTACCGGGAGGTGGCCGCGTACAACGAGGCGGTGGCCGCGGCGGTCGCCGAGCGCGAGGCCGCGGTCCACGCGCGCACCGCGGAGACGTTCGCGGCGTTCATGAGCAACCACTACGTCCGCACGGTCGACGACGCCACCCCGGAGATGCGCGCCGAGTTCCGCGAGGAGTACCTGGTCCGGAACGGGTGGCCGACCGACGAGCAGCTCGACGCCGTCGACGAGTCGCTGTCCGTGATCGCGTCCGTCGCCGACGGCGTGGAGGTCGACGACGCGGAGGTAGCCGACGTGAACGATCCCGCCGGCGACGAATCAGACGACGCAGGGGGGTCCGCCGACGCCGCGGGCTCACCCGACACGAGCGACTCGGCGTAGCGGTCGCTCGGCGGAAAAGAACGCGGCTTTCGCCGCGTCGTGTGCCAAAAGGATCGGTTAGCGGTCGATGCCGGACGGCCCCGCGGGGCGCGCTCGATTACTCCAGCAGCGCGCGGACCTCGTCCGCGCGCTCCTCGTCGGTGACGAACCGGTCGAGGACCCACTCTATCTGCCCGAGGACCACGTCGTGGCCCGCCTCGGTGAGCTCGTACTGGTTCGTCCGCTTGTCGAGTTCGCTCTTCTCGACGAGCCCGTCGTCGACGAGGTCGTCGAGGTTGGGGTACAGGCGGCCGTGGTTCACTTCGGAGCCGTAGTACGCCTCCAGCTCCCGCTTGATCGCGAGGCCGTACATCGGCTCCTCGGCCAGAATGGTCAGGATGTTCTGCTGGAACGCCGTGAGGTCGCTCGCCGCCCTCGATTCATCAGTGACTCTTTGTGCCTCTGACATGCCAGAGGGGAAGGGACCCGAACTTATAATCTTTCTCAACATTCACTATCGTTGCGATGCGTAACCCCGAACGTACGTCCGAATAAGCCGGTATTGTGGGAGTTTCGGCGGACACCCGTGCGATCCGGCGGCGGAGCAGGTTCGACCGATCGATTCCGTTCGCACCGACTGTGCCGACGATCCGTCGGCCACAGCGTCGTTTCGGTTTGCGATCGAAACTCGGAGTTCGACGCCTAACGGGGTCGAACGAGCGCTGTGGGTTGACCGCTTCGAGCGTTGCGGCTCCACCGGCTCAGGCGATCCCGAAAGGACTTTGGCCGGCTTCGACCCATCTCCGGCCACATGGTCAACCTCTGGGAAGATCTCGAGACGGGACCGAACGCGCCGGACGAGATCTACGCCGTCGTCGAGTGTCTCAAAGGAGAACGCAACAAGTACGAGTACGACAAGGACGTCCCCGGCGTCGTCCTGGACCGCGTGCTCCACTCGAACGTCCACTACCCGTACGACTACGGCTTCATCCCGCAGTCGTACTACGACGACGAGGATCCCTTCGACGTGATGGTGCTCGTCGAGGACCAGACGTTCCCCGGCTGCGTCGTCGAGGCCCGCCCCGTCGCCCTGATGAAGATGGACGACGACGGTGAGCAGGACGACAAGGTGATCGCGGTGCCGACCGAGGACCCGCGGTTCGACCACATCGAGGACCTCGAGGACATCCCGCAGCAGACCCTCGACGAGATCGACGAGTTCTTCGCGACCTACAAGAACCTCGAGGCCGGCAAGGAGGTCGAAACGCTCGGCTGGGAGGACAAGGCCGCCGCGAAGGACGCGATCGAACACGCGCAGGACCTGTACGACGAGCACTTCGCGTAACGGTCGGATAACCGGGACGCATCCGTCGCCCGCGGCCGGATGCGTTATGCCTATGGGTAATTTTTAGGGCGTGAGTCGCGTATTGTCACGTAGAGCCATGAGCGCCACCACGCCCTCCGTCGGCATCGATCACCCGACGGTCGTTCCCGCGAACTTCGACCCGGACGACGACGCGGCCGACGCGGCGGCCGAGGAGGCCGCGGCGACCGACGACGCGTAGCCGACTTCTCAGACGCGTTCGACGACGGCGGCGAGCGGCGTCGCCTCGTCCCGAAGCGACGCGAACGCCTCGTCGACCCAGTCGACGACCGTCTCGTCCGTCGATTTGAGCACGCATCGCGGGTTGTTCCGCTCGTCGTACGCGGTCACGCAGGCCACGTCGTCGCAGCGGACGAGGCCGTACTCGATCGGGTCGGCGCTCACGTACACCTCGGCGTCGTCGTCGTTCAACGCGCGGTCGGTCGCCGGGCCGAACTCCGCGACCGACGCGCCCGCGACGCGACGGTCGATGATCAGTTCCACGTCCGCGCCGCCGTCCAGCGCCGCGGCCGCCGCGTCGTTGAACTGTTGGAGGACGACCGGAGAGACGGCGCGGATTTCGGCGCCGCGGCTCTCGCGCAGGAGGTCCGTGAGCCGGTCGACCACCGCCAGGGGGTTCTGGTCGGACGCCACCGTGAGCTCGCTGTCCGGGATCCCTTCCGGCGGGAAGTCGACGCCGACGCGCTCGACGGCCTCGGCGAACCGCCCGTAGCGCTCGCCGCGTTCCACCTCGGTCAGGAGCGTCTCGTACGCGTCGTGAACGCGCTCTCCGGTCGGCGTCACCCGGTAGTCGGCGTCGCGTTTCACGACCCAGTTCCGCTCGCGGAACCCCCCGAGGATCCGCTGAACCGTCGTTCGGGTCGCGTCGACCGCGTCGGTCAGCTCGGCCGGACGCCGCGGCTCCTCGCGCAGCGCCCGGAGTATCGCGACCCGAACGGGCGAGCCGGCGAGGTACTGTGCGCCGTCGTGTCCCTCCTCGGCCGTCATCGTACGATCCGTGTGTACGGGTACCGCCGTGTTAACCGTACCGCGTCCTCGCGCCGGTCGCCGCGACCGGCGCGCTCCCGTCGCTCAGTCCCGGTAGCGGAACGAGACGACGGTGCCGACGGTGTCCTCGCCGGCGATGCGCTCCGTGGTCACGGTCACGGCCGCGAGTGCGTCCGCGCCGAGCGCCTCCTCGATCACCGCCCGCAGCGCGTCGGGGTCGGCGCCTTCCTGTCTCACCGGCACGCGGACCTGTCGGCGGTTCACCGCGACGTCGCCGAGGTCGTACTCCGTGTGCTCGAACGCCTCTCGGATCGCCGCTTCGATGTCGGTCATAGCGTCCCAACCTCCACGCGCGGCGGTGAAAAAACGCGGTCCTTGGTCGCCGTTTCGGTGACGACCGTTCGTTGCTTCCTTTCGATGTGTTGTGGGCGTTTTACACCCTTCTAACGCTGTCTCAATTTAATACTGATCTTAAACTCTTCAAATATGAGTATTATTCAACCGCAGAACAATTTAAATATTTAATAAGGCTGACACTTTACAAGTATGCACGAAAGTGTAGCGGAATACGTGGCAGAGAACCCGAAAATGGCCGGCGTCCTGTTCACCGCGCTGCTGCTGTTAACGCAGGCGGCGCCCGCGGCGGCGAATGCGGCTGGAGCAAACCCTGGCCCCTAGCAAAGTTCTAAATTGTCGCTCCAGACAAGTTCGTCCGAATAGAAGACGGGCAATAATTCTAAGTCAAGCAGATCGGTCAGTTCTTTCGCAGGCACGTCCTCAACAGTCAGCTGAGTTGGGACATAGTGGTTGTCCTCCGTAACAGGGAGGCTAAGCCATGAGAGTGATCCAACCCCATGATTACCATTTGGATAAAAGTCTGCTGAGAGATTGTAAGATTCTGTACCCTGTTCTGATATGCCAAACACAACTGCGATCCCACTCCGACTCTGACAAACGGTCGTCCCCCCGTCACCCACCACGATGTACTGGTGACCCGTGATCAGCTCCCGCTTCGCCACGTGGAGCGCGGTCCGGAGGTTGAACCCACTGTTCATCAGGCGAGCGATGATTCGGCCGAGCTTCGTCGCGGGCGAGTTTGCCACATCGGAGAGGGTAACAATGCCGCCGCGCGAGCCGCGGTGAACGAGGGCCTCGCCTTGTTGGTACGACTGGCAGGCGTTGAGCAGGAAGGCGCTGACCTTGATTTCAAGATCCTCGTCGGTCAGTTCAAGGTAGCAGTCCGCGCACTGCATCCCTCGGTCGTCAACGTGGCCGATGTAGTGGAGGAAATCGACGTCCGACGCGAGCACGTCGCGCATCTCCTCGCGGGTGAGGCTATGACGCACCTCGATGTCGAACTGGACCATGTCGCGAAGCCCGTACAGGTTGGCGACTTTCCCCTCTTCGCGCATCTGCGCGTCGTTACAGACGACGAGAACGGAGATCCGCGACTGCTCGACCTCTTCGGTCACCAGCCGGCGGTGGTACGCGTCGAGCGTCGCCTTGTTCGCGTCGAGCGGGACGCCGTCGCCGACCCACGCGTGCTCGACGGTGTCGACCGGCTCCGGCCGGACGAAGTCGGTCTGGGCGGCGACGGCGCCGCGCTCCGCGGAGGCGTCCGCGCCGCGGGTGGCCGCCGCGCTCGCGCCGCCGCGCACGAACTCGTCGTCGCCGAGGCCGCCGCCGGCCGGAACCTCCCGCCTCGTCGCCCGCGCGGAACTCCGGTCCGGGCCGCCCAGGAAGCCGACGCCGGCCCCGCCGTCGTCCTCCACCGGCGTGACGGTCTCCGGCGAGCGGACGATGGACAGCTCGCCCGCGACGAACGGGAGCATCTCCACGTTCCCGGGGTCGGGGCGCACGTCCGTCGTTAGCGTCCACTGCGGCAGCTCGGGCTCGACGTCCGCGAACGGCACGTCGAGGTACTCGCCGAGCCGCTCCGCGAGCGGGAGGTCGTACAGCCGCCCCCAGTCGAGGTCGAGGTCGGTCGTCTCGCGCTCGTGGAGGTCGACCGGGTAAAATCCCTCCGTGCGGGCGAGACAGTCCATGTGGAACGACTGCCTGAGCACCTGGGCGGTCCGCGCCTCGAAGCCGGGTTCGAGCGGGTACGTCCACCCGTCGCCCTCCATTCGGGGGTCGTCGCCGGGCACCACGTCGGCCGCGAAGTAGTACGCCAGCGAGACGACGGGGTAGAGGTAGCGGTACTCGGGCGGAACGACGATCCGGACGCCGCTGTCCACCGGCTCGACCCGCTCGGGGACGCGGAACTCGTCGCCCGGCTCGATCAGCGGGGGATGCCCCCGCAGGGTGGGGAACGACCGCTCGGGGCTGGTCGTCTGGAGCGCCGAGCCGAGCAGCGAGACGGCGTCCATCAGCGACTCGGGGTCGGTGGGCGTGGTGATCGTCCCCGCCGGCGTCTGGTGGAGCGACCGGAAGCCGAGCCCGACGGTCCCCGGCGCGTCGAGGTCGATCCGGGTGGTCCGGTCGGTCGTGGAGACGGAGAAGCCGGCGTCGAAGGTGAGGTACAGCTTCGTCGGCGCCGGGTTGATCCCGACGTGGTAGGTCCCGTCGGGCATCGTGTAACAGTCGCCGTGCGTGAGCAGCGTCCCGTCGCCGGCGCGCGTCTCGACGACGGCGACCCGAGGGATCTCGATCGACCCGGTCTCGATCGCGACGCTGGCGTCGACCGGGAAGTAGTGGTCCGACTCCGGGCGCCGTCGCGGCTCGACCGGCCGGTCGGTGTACACCTCGAACTGGGTGTTCTCGATGTGGTCCGTGACGGTGATCCCGTCGGCCTCGCGCAGCGGGTCGATGTCGATGCTCATGGGGGCTCCGCGGCCGCCGTTCGGGCGGACGGGGACGGACGCCGCGGGGGTTGGTACCGTCTGGTTGGGCGAAAGCGGCGATAAAGCTTGTGTCGGTCGGATCGCCGCGGACCGAACGGATAAAGTCCCGCCCGCCCCACCTCCGCGTAATGATAACGCTGGGAACGGCCCGCGCCGCTCCGGGCGAGACGGACACGGGCCGTCTCGAGGTGGGAGAGATGCGGGACGGGAGCCCCGTCCGGCTGCCGGTCGCCGCGATCAACGGCGCGGCCGACGGGCCGACGCTGTACGTCCAGGCGGTGAGCGACGGCGACGAGCTGAACGGGCTCGGCGTCGTCAACCGCGTCGTCCCGCGGCTCGACCCGGCCGAGCTGTCGGGGTCGGTCCTCGTCGTCGGCATCGTGAACCACTTCGCGTTCCAGGCGGCGGAACACCGGAACCCGGTCGACGACCGGAAGATGAACCGCGGCTACCCCGGCGACGCCGACGGGACGACGAGCGAGCGGATCGCCCACGAGACGTTCCAGGTCGCCAAGCGCGCCGACTACATCCTCGACCTCCACCAGGGGTCGACGAGCCGGATGATAAACGAGACCCGGGTGCGCTGCGGCGTCCGCCACCGCCTCCACGGCGACTGCTTGGAGCTCGCGAAGGCGTTCGGCTGCGGGCACGTCCTCGACATCAAGGGCCCGGACGGCCAGCTCGCCCGGGCCGGCCCGGAACACGGGATCCCCACCGTCGACCCCGAGCTCGGCGGCTGCGTCGGCTGGGACGAGGAGTCGATCCGGTACGGCGTCGAGGGCGTGTTCAACGTGCTCCGCCACTACGGGTTCCTCGACGGCAACGCCGCCCTCGACTCGCAGACGCGCGCCCGCGGCTTCGACCAGTACGGCTCGCCCGCGGGCGGTCTCGTCCGCTTCGAGTGCGAGCTCGGCGAACGCGTCTCGGCCGGCGACGTCCTCTTCGAGGTGACCGACACCTTCGGCGCCTTGGAGGGCCGCGTCACCGCCGACACGGACGGGATCTTCTGGCGGACCCGCCGCCTCCCGCAGGTGGCCGCCGGCGAGTACGTCTGCTCGGTCGGCACCAACGTCGACGAGTACTGATGGGTTCTCCCGACGGACCGAGCGGGGGAGTGCGCGCCCTCCGCTGCCCCGAGTGCGGCGAGACGTACCGCGACCGCTGGCGCTGCCGGTGCGGCGCCCCCCTCGACTTCGCCGAGCCACCGGTTCCGGACGGTCCCGCGCCCGACCCCGAGTCGTTCGACGCGCGCGACGGCCTGTGGGCGTTCGCCGACCTGCTCGCCGTCGGCGACGACCCCGCTGACCGGGTGACACTCGGTGAGGGCCTGACGCCGCTCGTCGACGCCGACGACGACAGCGGAGCCGCGGCGAACGCGGACGGCGACGACGCCCCGTGGAACGCGTCATTCAAGCTGGAGTACGTCTTCCCGACCGGCTCGTTCAAGGACCGCGGCGCGACGACGACGCTGACGCGGGCCCGCGAGCTGGGCGTCGATCGCGTCGTCGAGGACTCCTCCGGCAACGCCGGCGCCGCGGTCGCGACCTACGCCGCCCGCGCCGGGATCGGCGCCGAGATATACGTCCCCGCCGACACGAAGGAGTCGAAGCTCGCGGCGATCCGCCGCGCCGGCGCCGAGCCGGTCCGGATCGAGGGGAGCCGGCGGGACGTGACCGAGGCGTGCTCCGCGGCGCTCGACGGGGGCGGAGACGACGCCGCGGGCGACGGCGGGGCCCCGGCCGCCGACGGTGACGACGACCCCGCCTGGTACGCCAGCCACGCCTGGAACCCGGCGTTCTTCGAGGGGACCGCCACCGTCGCGTACGAGGTCGCGTACCAGCGCGGCTGGGACGCCCCCGACGCGGTCGTGACGCCGCTCGGCCACGGCACGCTGTTCCTCGGCGCCTACCGCGGGTTCCGGCGGCTCGAACGCGCCGGCTGGACCGACTCCGTCCCCCGGCTCTACGGCGCGCAGGCGGCCGGCGTCGCGCCGATCGTCCGGGCGCTCCACGGCCCGGACGCGGCCGACCCGGAAGGCGCCGTCAACGACGCGGCCGACGGGATCCAGATCGCAGAGCCGGTCCGCGACCGCGAGATCCTGGCGGCCGTCGACGCGACGGACGGCGACGCGGTCGCCGTCACCGAGGCGGCCGCGGCCCGCGAACTCGACCGGCTCCACGCCGCCGGGTTCTACACGGAGCCGACCTGCGCGGTCGCGCCCGCCGCGCTGCGGACCCTCCGCGACCGCGGCGAGATCGGTCCGGACGAGGACGTGGTCGTGCCGCTGACCGGAAGCGGGCTGAAGGGCTGAGGCGGGCGGCGCGGTCGGCGCCGACCCGCCCCACCGTCACCACTATTCAGCCGGCGCCCGTCGCCGTCGGTATGGAAGTGCTCGTCTACGGCGCCGGCGCGCTCGGGAGCCTCGTGGGCGGGCTGCTGGCGCGCGAACACGACGTGACGCTCGTCGGCCGCGACCCGCACATGCGGACGATCCGGGAGGACGGCCTCCGGATCGACGGCGCGGTCGACGCCCGCGTCACCCCTCGCGCGCTCACCGACGGGCGGCACCGCGCCGCCGACCTCGCCCTCGTCACGACGAAGGCGTACGACACCGACGCGGCCGCCCGGGCGCTCGCGACCGGCGAGTACGACGCGGTCTGCTCGCTCCAGAACGGGCTCACCGAGGAGCGGCTGGTCGCCGCGCTCGACGCGACGGTCCTCGCCGGCACCGCGACCTACGGCGCCCGGTTCGCGGAGCCGGGCCGGGTCACCTGTACCGGCGTCGGCGAAGTGGTGGTCGGCGCGCTCTCCGGGGGCCCGAGCCCGGCGGCCGCGCGGGTCGGCGCCGCCTTCGAGGCGGCCGGGATCGAGGCGGTCGCCGCCGAGGACATGCCGGTCCGCCGTTTCGAGAAGCTCGCGGTCAACGCCGGGATCAACGGCCCCTCCGCGCTCGCGCGGACCGAGAACGGGCCGACGCTGGACGGGCCGGCGGGCGAGGTCGCCCGCGAGGCCGCCCGCGAGACGGCCGCGACGGCCCGGGCGGTCGGGGTCGACCTCGCCGACGACCGGGCGGTCGCGGCCGTCGAGCGCGTCGCCGACGACACCGCCGCGAACCGGTCGTCGATGTGCGAGGACGTGGCGAACGGCCGCCGGACCGAGGTCGACGCCGTCTACGGGGCGATCGCCGACCGAGCGGAGCGTCACGCCGTGGCGGTTCCGACGTGCCGGACCGTCGGGTCGCTGATCCGCGGCTGGGAGGCGGCGCGGGGGCTCCGGCAGGGGTAGACGAACCGCGAAAAGGGCCAGTTCGGGCGGCGTCCGCGGCCGCTACGCGCTCAACACCACTCCTCGAGGACGGTCGCGTCGGTCTCGTCGACCGACACCCACGCGTCCTCCCGCGAGACGTCCGCGATGACGAGCTCCGGCCGCGACGACGAGGAGTCGATGGACGCCATCACGTCCGGCGCCTCGGCGGCGTCGAGCGCCGGGTCCGTCGGCAGGGCCGTCCGACGGCGGTCGGGGTCCGGGTCGTCCCAAGGAGTGGAACTCCGTGACATGGTTGTGAATAGTTCACAGTACGTATAAGAGTTGCGAACCCGACCGGAATTCCCCGTTAGATCCGAGTTTCCGGCGACCGCCGGCCGACGTATCTCCCCGTGCGCAGCCCCTCGGCCGACGATGTGCTCGAACGTGTCGAGTTTCTCATCGGCTCGCCGGGGGCTCCCGCGCCGGGGGCTTCCGCGCCGGGGATTCCGGCTCCGCGCGTCTCCGCCCGGGGCCAGCCATTCCCCGCGCGCCGCGCGGTCCGTCTCCGCCCACCTTCGCAGTATACAAGAGGTGTCACGCTGAATGACGGGCATGAACGTCGCAGACGCCATGACGCCCCGGTCGGAACTCGTCGTCGTCGAGATCCCCGGGAGCCGCAACGACGTGTTGGAGTACATCCAGGAGCACGGCTTCTCCTCGGTGCCGGTCGTGAAAGACGTCGACGGCGACGAGGTGTACCGCGGGCTCGTCACGCGCGACGACCTGATCGAGCAGCCGGACGAGGACCAGCTCGCGCTGCTGATGCGCGAGGTGCCGACCGTCGGGGCCGACGACGACATGGTTGAGGCCGCCCGGACGATGGCCGGGGAGGAGTCGCGGCGCCTCCCCGTCGTCGACGGCGACGAGCTCGTCGGCATCCTCACCGTCACCGACGTGGTGCGGGCGATCGCTCGCGGCGAGGTCGACGGGGAGACCCAGGTCGGCGAGCTCGCGACGCGCGCCGTCAACGCGACCCACGCCGGCACGCCGCTGCCGGTCGCCGAGCGCGAGATCGGGCTCTCCGGGGTCCCGTACGCGGTCGTCCTCGACGACGAGGCCGCGGTCGCGGGGATGCTCACCGAGGTCGACATCCTGGAGGTCGCCCGCGTCGTCGAGGGCGAGGCCAGCACCGGCGACTCGATCGCCGAGGAGGACTCCGAGTGGTCCTGGGAGGGGATCAAGGCAACCGGCGCGCGCTACCTCCCGACCCGGAACGTCGAGATCCCGGCCGAGGCGGTCCGCCACTTCATGACCGAGGACCTGATCACGGTCAACGCCACGCGGACGGCGCGGGAGGTCGCCCAGGAGCTCATCAGCAACGACATCGAGCAGGTCCCGCTCGTCTCCGGCACGGACCTCGACGGGATCGTCCGGGACGTGGACCTGCTGGAGGGGCTGTAGATGGCCGCGGACGCGCTCGCCGAACTCGCGAAGCGACGCGGGTTCTTCTTCGGCTCGAACGGCGCGTACGGCGGCACCGCCGGCTTCTACACGTTCGGGCCGCAGGGCGCCGCCCTCAAGCGGAACGTCGAGGACGCGTGGCGCGACCGGTTCACCATCCGCGAGGGGAACCGCGAGATCGAGGCGCCGACGGTGATGCCCGAGGCCGTCTTCGAGGCCTCCGGCCACCTGGAGGGGTTCGACGACATGCTCGTCGAGTGCCCCGAGTGCGGCGAGTCCCACCGCGCCGACCACCTCGTCGAGGACGCCACCGACGTCGAGGACGCCGAGGCGCTCCCCGGCGAGGAGGTCGCCGAGCTGATCGCCGACGCCGGGATCGCCTGCCCGGCCTGCGGCACCGAGCTCGCCGGCCAGCCGGTCGAGGCGTTCAACCTCATGTTCGCGACCGACATCGGTCCCGGCGACGCCCAGCCCGGCTACCTCCGCCCGGAGACGGCGCAGGGGATCTTCGTCGAGTTCCCGCGGCTGAAGGAGTACGCCCGCGGGAACCTCCCGTTCGGCATCACCCAGGTCGGCCCCGCCTACCGCAACGAGATCTCGCCGCGCGGCGGGCTCCTCCGGCTCCGCGAGTTCACGCAGGCCGAGCTCGAGCAGTTCATCGACCCCGAGGAGGACGAGCCGCCGCTCGACCGCGTCCGCGACGTGGAGGTCCGGCTGTACCCCGCGACCGAGCAGGAGGCCGACGACGGCGACTACCTCGACACGACGGTCGGCGAGGCGGTCGACAAGGGGGTCATCGGCTCCCCCTGGGTCGGCTACTACCTCGGCGTCGCGCAGGAGTGGTACGAGCGCGTCGGCGTCGACCTCGACCGGTTCCGGTTCCGCCAGCACCTCGCGGGCGAGCGCGCCCACTACGCGGCCGACTGCTGGGACGCGGAGAGCGAGGTCGACGGCGACTGGATCGAGATCGCCGGCTTCGCGTACCGCGGCGACTACGACCTCTCGAAGCACGACGAGTACGGCGACGACGCGTTCACCGTCTTCAAGCGCTACGACGAGCCGAAGACGGTCGAGCGCGCGACGGTCGACCCCGACATGTCCGTGCTGGGGCCGGAGTTCGGCGGCGACGCCGCCGCGGTCGCGGACGCGCTCGAAGCGCTCGCCGAGCGCGACCCGGACGCCTTCGACGGCGAGACGGTGACGGTCGACGTGGACGGCGAACCGCGCGAGGTCGACGCCGACGTCGCGAACTTCTCGGTCGAGGAGGTGACCGAGAGCGGCGAGCACATCACGCCCCACGTCGTCGAGCCCTCGTTCGGCGTCGGCCGCACCGTCCAGACGCTGCTGGCGCACGCCTACGAGACCGACGAGGTGGACGGCGAGGAGCGGACGTACCTCTCCCTGGCGCCCGAGGTCGCGCCGCAGGACGCCGCGGTCTTCCCGCTCGTCACCAACGACGACCGCCTCACGGCGCTCGCCGACGAGGTCGCGGCCGACCTGCGGGCCGCGGGGCTCGCGGTCGCGTACGACGACTCCGGCTCGATCGGCCGGCGCTACCGTCGGCAGGACGAGGTCGGCACGCCGTTCTGCGTCACGGTCGACCGCGACGGCATCGAGGGCGACGGCCCCGACACCGTCACGCTCCGCGAGCGCGACTCCGCGGCGCAGGTCCGGATCCCCGTCGCGGACCTCGCCGCCGAGCTGACGGCGCTGCGCGAGGGCGAGACGTTCGCCGCGGTCGCGGACCGGTACGACGCGGTCGACACCGACGTCGAGACCGCGGGGAACTGAGGGCGTGACGCTCCCGGCCGCGGCGTGGCGCGAGCGCGTGGAGTTCGAGCGGCGGCTGGTCCACGCGAGCGGTACGCTGTACCCGGTCCCGTACCTGCTGGGCTGGATCTCGTGGCGCACGACCGGCCGGCTGCTCCTCGTGAGCGTCGCCGTCGCGGCCGTCCTCGAAACGCTCCGACTATCGGGGTCGGTCGGCCCGCTCGACCCGCTGTACGACGCGCTCGTCCGCGACTACGAGTCCGACAGCGTCGCGGGCTACGCGCTGTATCAGGTGAGCATGGCCGGCACCGCGCTCGTCTTCGCGCCGGTGTTCGCCGTGCCCGCGATGTGGATGCTCTCGGTCGGCGACCCGATAAGCGGCGGCCTCGGCGAGAACGCGGCGACCGAGCCGAAGCGGATCCCCGTGGTCGCGGCGATGGTGTTCGTCTGCTTCGGGATCGCCGTTCCGTACGCGGTCCCGGCGTTCGGCCCCGACCCGGGCGTAATCGTCGCGCTCGCGGGCGCGGTCCCCGCCGCGGTCGCGGACGGGCTCCCGCCGCTCGTCCGCGGCGTCGCCCTCGACGACAACCTCACCATCCCGCCCGCCGCCGCGAGCGGGATGTTCCTCGCGGCGGCGCTGATCGCGTAGCGGGGTCGACTGAGACTGCGTAGTGCGGTCGCTCGGTCCCGCTCGTCTCTGAAATGACGGCGCCGTCGCTCGCCGAATCGGGCTGAGAGAAGCGCCGAGGCGGAGATTTGAACTCCGGTGTCCGAATGGACAGTAGATTTCGAATCTACCGCCTTGGCCAGGCTAGGCTACCTCGGCTCACTCTCCGGTTGGCCGGTTCCGCTGTTATGCGTTTCGATCGCGCCCGCGGCGCGGTGCTCGATCGCCGCCGACCGTGCCGGGCTCCGGGCGCCCCTGTCCCCCCGCGGTCTCCGCTTCCGGCAACGCTTTTCGGCCCGGCTCCCGTGCGGTCGGTATGGACGTCCCCGAAGCGGCCGACGCCTGTTCCCGCGTCGTCGACGAGGTCGGCGGCGCCGTCGTCGCCGACCGCGAGTTCCTCGACCGCGTCACGCTCGGCATCCTCGCCCGCGGCCACGTCCTCCTGGAGGACGTGCCGGGCACCGGCAAGACCCTCTCGGCGCGCTCGTTCGCGACCGCGCTCGGCTTGGAGTTCTCCCGGATCCAGTTCACGCCCGACCTCCTGCCCGCCGACGTCACCGGCACCAACGTGTTCGACGAGCGCGACGGCTCCTTTACCTTCTCGCCGGGACCTATCTTCGCGAACGTCGTCCTCGCCGACGAGATCAACCGCGCGCCGCCGAAGACGCAGGCGGCGCTGCTGGAGGCGATGGAGGAGGGGCAGGTGACCGTCGACGGCGAGACCCACGAGCTGCCGAGTCCGTTCTACGTGATCGCCACCCAGAACCCGGTCGAGAGCGAGGGCGCGTTCCCGCTGCCGGAGGCCCAGCTCGACCGGTTCACGATCAAGACCTCCATCGGGTACCCGGACGAGGACGGCGAGCTGGAGCTGCTCCGGCGCCGGGCCGGCCGCGTCGAGCAGTCGCCGACGGTCGACCGCGTGCTCGACCCCGACGCCGTGGCGGCGCTGCGGGAGGTGCCCGAGTCGGTCCGCGTCGACGACGACCTGCTGCGCTACGCGGCGGCGCTGGCGCGGGCGACCCGCGAGGACCGCCGCGTCGAGGCCGGCGTCTCCCCCCGCGGCACCCAGCGGCTCTTCGAGACCGCCCGCGCGGCGGCGGTCGTCGCCGGCCGCGAGTTCGTCACGCCCGACGACGTGAAGCGCGTCGCGGAGCCGACGCTCGCCCACCGCCTCGTGTTGACGCCCGACGCCGCCGTCAACGACGTCGACGAGCGCGACGTGATCGCCGACGTGCTCGACCGCGTCGCGGTGCCGACGGTCGAGCCGCCGGAGGCCTGAGGCGCCCTCCGGGCCGCGGCGCCCCGGCTACTCCGCGTCCCGCTCCGCCAGCAGCTCCGTCGCCGTGAGCAGCGACGCCAGCTCCGCGTCGTGCTCTTCGAGCAGCTCCGCGGCGCCCTCCTCGCGGTCGACAACGACCAGCACGCGGTCCACGGTCGCGCCCGCCTCGCGGAGCGCCTCGACCGCGTCGACCGCGGACTGCCCCGTCGTGGCGATGTCCTCGATGACGACGACCTCCTCGCCGTCGTCGAGCCGCCCCTCGATCCGGTTGCCCGTCCCGTACTCCTTCGCCCGCTTGCGCGCGATGACGTACGGGCGGCCGAGCTCCGCGGCCGTGACGGCCACCAGCGGGACCGCGCCGAGCGCGACGCCCGCCAGCTTCGCGTCCGTCTCGGCGAGCCGGTCGGCGAACGCCTCGGCGACGAGCGTCAGGGCGTCCGGGTCGGTCTCGAAGAGGTACTTGTCGACGTAGTAGTCGCTCGTGCCGCCGTGGGACAGCTCGAACTCGCCGAACCGGACGGCGTCGGCCGCGGTGAGCGCGGCGATCAGCTCGCGTCGTCGGTCGTCGGTCATACACGGAGACGGACCGCCGCCGACAATAAACGGGTCGGAACGCGGAGGGCTACCGCTCGTCCCCGCCGTCGAGCCCCGGAGCGCTCCGCTCCGCCGCCGGGAGCACGAGCGTCACCGTCGTCCCCTCGCCGTCGAGCCCGGGGCCGAACCGGATCTCGCCGCCGTACGCCTCAACGACCCAGGCGACGATCCACAGCCCGACGCCGGTGTTGTGTCGTAGCTGCGTCACCTCGCTGTCGCCGGTGATCACGTCCCGGACCGCGGCCGCGATCCCGGGGCCGTCGTCGGCGACGCGCACCGCCACGACCCCGTCGTCCGGGTCGCGCTCGGCGGTCACCGCGACGCGCGGGGCGTCCCCGCCGTGCTCGACGGCGTTCTCCACGAGGTGGTCGACGGCGACTGAGAGGCGGTCGTCGCCGCGCACCGCGGTCCCCGCCGGCGCGTCGGCGGTGATCCGGGCGTCGGGCCGCTCGGCCGCGTGCTTCGACGCGACCTCGTCGACGACCTCGGCCACGTCGACCGCGTCCGGGTCGGTCACGTACCCTTCCTCCACGACGCGGCGGAGCGTGGTGGCGCCGTCGGCGACGCCCGCCAGCCGCTTGCCCGTGGCCTCGATCCGCTCCGCGAAGTCGCCGACCTGCCCGTCGTCGCTGCGGTCGGCGATCTCGCCGGCGAAGCCGAACACGACGTTCAGCTCGTTCCGGACGTTGTGCCTGAGGATCCGGTTGACGATCCGCACGTACCGCTCGCGGCGCTTCCGGTCGGTGATGTCCGTGTAAATCCCGAACGCCCGCCGGGTCCCCTCCGTCTCGTAGCTGAACCCGCGGAAGAGGAACTCCCGCGGGCCGTCCACGGTCTGCCGGCGGACCTCGCGCGTCGCGAACCCGCGCTCGCGGACCAGCGCGTCGAGGTCCGCCTCCTCGTCGCCGTCGCGCTCGCTGTCCCCCAGCCGGTCGTCCTGGATGTCCAACGCGCCGATCGTCCGGCCGCGGAGCGACGCCTCGTCCGCGCCGAACTGCTGCTCGAATGCGGGGTTGACCCCGTCTATCACCGTCTCGTCGTCCTCCAAGACGACCTCCATCACCGGGTCGGGGATCCGGTCGAACAGCCGCCGGAAGCGGTCGCGCTCCGTCGACAGCTCGGTCTGCGTCCGCCGGAGGTCCGTCGTGTCGCTCAGCGACCCGACGACGCCGCCCCCGTGGTCGGAGAGCCGCGACAGCCGCAGCTGGCCGTGCCGCGGCCGCGGGTCGCCGTCGCGCTCGGCGGTCAGTTCGATCGTCCGGGCCGGCGCGGGGTCGCCGCCGGCGTCGGCGGTCGGGTCGGTGAGCGCCCCGACCGCGTCGGCCACCCGCGGCGCGTCGGCCGCGTCGACGAGCGCGTTGAGCCGCTCCCCGACGACCTCGTCGCGGTCGTCGGCCCCGAACCACGCGACGAACGGCGCGGTGGCGTACGTGACGGCGCCGTCGCCGTCGAGCACGCACACCATGTCGTCGACGTTCTTCAGCGCGTCCTCGTAGGTCCGGAGCCGGCGGCGGCGGTCCGCGGCGTCCATCGCGGCGACCGCGTTCGTCGCCAGCAGTTCGAGGACGGCGACGTCGTCCTCGCCGAAGGCGCTCGGTTCGACGGCGCCGACGACGACCACACCGTGATCGCCGAGCGGGACCGCCGCGACGGAGCGCATCCCGTGGTACGACCGCCCGTCGCCGAGCGCCTCGATGTCGTCCATGACCCGCGGGTCGCCCGATTCGAACACCCCGCCGGTGAACCCCTCGCCGGGGCGGCGCGGCCCGCGGCTGTCGGCGAACCGGTCGCCGACCCCGTCGCTCGTCGCGACCAGCCGGAGCCGGTTCGCGTCGGCGTCGTACAGCCGTACGCCGCTGATCTCGTACCCCAACACCTCGTCGGCGGCCTCGACCAGCCGGTCGGCGACGGCCTCCCTGCCGTCGGCCCGCTGGATACCCTCCACGGTGCCGAGGAGCCGTTCGAGGATCCGCTCGCGGCGCTTTCGCTCCGTGACGTCCGCGAAGAACACGGAGAGCCCGTCGGGCGAGGGGTACGCGGTCACTTCCGTCCACAGGTCCAGCGGCTCGTAGTAGCTCTCGAAGGAGACGGACTCCTGCGTCTCCATCGCCCGCCGGTAGTTCGTCTCGTACTCCTCGCCGATCGCCGCCGGGAACTCCGCCCAGACGTCGGCGCCGAGCAGCTCGTCGGGGTCGCGCTCTAACAGCGCCGCGGCCCGCTCGTTGACGTAGGTGAACCGCCAGTCGTCGTCGAGCGCGAAGAAGGCGTCGTCGACCCGTTCGAGCGTCTCCTCGAATCGGTCGACGGCCGCCTCGCGCTCCTCGCGGGCGACTCGCCGTTCGAGCGCCCGCCCCAACCAGTCGGCGAGCAGCTCGACGAACAGCCGCTCGCTCTCGTCGAACGGCCGGCCGCGTCGCTCCGGGTCGAGGAAACAGAGCGTCCCGAACGTCTCGTCGTCGACGACGACCCGGCCGCCGACGTAGCTGCCGAAGCCGAACGCCTCGTAGGCCGGGTCGTCGCCGAGGCCCGCCGCCTCGGGGTCGGTGAACGCGACCACGTCGTCGCTCCGGACCGTCCGCTTACAGTAGGTCAGGTCCAGCGGCAGCGTCCCGTCGTCGTCGAGCGCGCCCTCGGCGAGCGACGCCACCGTCCCGGTCCCGTCGCTGTACTGCCGGAGTTCGATCCGGTCGCCCTCGACCCGCGAGGAGTAGCCGATTGAGAGGCCGAGCCGGTCGCGTCCCAGCGCCAACAGCTCGTCGAGCTTCTCGTCGAGGTCGGTCGTCCGGTCCGAGACGATCCGAATGAACGGTTCGAGGGCGGCCTCGCGCTCCCGACGCGGCGTGTCGTCGGGTCGTCGGTCCTCCCGCCCGGCGTCGAGGCGGTCCGCGAGCGTCTCGGCGTCGGCCGCCAGCCGGCGCCCGGAGGCGTACTCGACCCCGAGCCGGCCCGCGTCGATCGCCGCGTCAGGGTCGTCTTCGACGGTGTACGCGAGCGTCGTCGCGTCGGGGTAGCGGTCGCGGACCGCCCGCAGCCGGTCACGCACGGCGCGGCCGCGCTCGCCCGCCGCGCCGTCGCGCAGCCGGACGATCACCGCGTCCGGGCACCCGACGCCGTCGCCGTCGCTCTCCCGGTCGCCGTGCGGGACCGTCCGAGTCCCCTCCGGGAGGGTCCCCCACGCGGCGTCGACCGGCTCTCCGAGATGGAGCGTCGACTCACCAGGCATCTGTCGCGGGCGTGCGTCGCGGTCGTCCGCGGCGGGGGCTGTCTGCGGCCGTCATCCCGGCCGCGGTCCTCTCGCCTCTCGTCGCCGGACCGGAGGGACGGCCGGCTCGCCGACCCCGTTCGGCTCGGTGCCCTCCCGGCTCGTCGCGTCGGTCATCGGCTCTGCTACGAACGTCCCCCTCATAATCGTTCCCTCCCCGTTTTCGGAATCGATAGCGGCGGTGCCTCGCCGCGTCCTGACCGCGGCCGACCGGTCGGCGTCGGCGGCGACGGTCCCGACACGATTTAGGCGGCCCGCTCACAACGCTCCGGTAATGAGCACGCAGGCCGCGACGGCGGACCGGACAGTCGTGATCGGGCTGGAGGTCCACGTCCAGCTCGAGACCGACACGAAGATCTTCTGCGGCTGCTCGACGGAGCCCGCCGAGGACGAGGCGCCGAACACGCGCACCTGCCCGACCTGCCTCGGGCTGCCGGGCGCGCTCCCCGTCCTCAACGAGGCCGCCGTCGAGGCCGCCGTGAAGGTCGGGAAGGCGATCGACGCCGACATCCCCGAGACGACCACGTTCCACCGGAAGAACTACTACTACCCCGACCTCCCGAAGAACTTCCAGCTCACGCAGTACGACGCGCCGATCTGCGCCGAGGGCGAACTGGAGGTCCGCGTCGACGGCGACCCGCGGACCATCGGGATCACCCGCGCGCACCTCGAAGAGGACCCCGGCAGCCTCCAGCACGCCGGCGGCTCCATCGAGTCGGCGAGCCACACCCTCGTCAACTACAACCGCGCGGGCACCCCCTTGATGGAGATCGTCACGGAGCCGGACTTCCGCTCGCCGGCCGAGACGCGGGCGTTCCTCGCCAAGCTGGAGGAGGTGCTGGAGTACCTCGGCGTGTTCGACCCCGGCCGCGACGGGAGCCTGCGCGTCGACGCCAACGTCTCCTTAGTCCCCGCCGACCACGTCGCCGAGGACGGGACGATCGACGGGGACGCGCTCGACGAGGTGAACCGCGCCGAGGTGAAGAACATCTCCAGCCACAAGGGCGCGGAGCAGGCGCTCGCCTACGAGGTCACCCGCCAGGAGAACGTCCTCCGCCGCGGCCGCGAGATCGAACAGGAGACCCGCCACTGGGACGAGGACCGCGGCGTCACCGTCGGGATGCGCTCGAAGGAGGCCGAGAAGGACTACCGCTACTTCCGCGAGGGCGACCTCCCCGCGCTGGAGGTGGCGGACTGGAAAGAGCAGATCGCGATCCCGGAGCTGCCCGACGCCCGCCGCGAGCGCTTCCGGGACGAGTACGGGCTCGACCGCGAGGCGGCCTCGAAGCTCACCTCCACGAAGGCGGTCGCGGACTTCTTCGAGGACGTGGCCAGCGAGTTCGACCCCGACCTCGCGGCGACGTGGGTCGCCGACAACCTACTCGGCGAGCTCAACTACCGCGAGATGCAGATCACGGACGTCGAGGACCGTCTCGACGAGTTCACGCGCCTGATCGAGCTCGTCGCCGCCGACGAATTGACCGTGAAGAACGCCGAGGAGACCGTCCTCCGCGAGATGCTCGACGAGGGCGACGACCCCGAGACGATCATCGAGCGCGAGGACCTCGGCAAGGCCGAGAGCGGCGAGGTCGAGGCCGCGGTCGCGGCCGCCGTCGACGAGAACCCCGACGCGGTCGCCGACTACCACGACGGCGACGAGGGCGCGATCAACTTCCTCGTCGGCCAGGTGATGCAGGCGACCGGCGGCAGCGCCGACCCCGGCCAGGTGAACGGCCTGCTCCGCGAGGAGCTGGACGGCTGAGCCGCGGTCGACGCGACCGACAACGCGCCATGGCGATCGTCGAAACCGTCCTGGTCGGCCACGTCAGCGGATTCTGTCTCCTTCTCGCGTGGGCGATCCGCCGCGGCGACGCGGCCGACCTGATAGCCGGCTACGACGGCGACCTGCCGCCCGAGCGCGAGGCCGAACTCGCGCGCGACGCGGCGCGCGTGCTGGTCGTCGCCGCGGCCGCGACGGGCCTCCTCGTCGTCGACGCGTGGACCGGTGCTATCCCGCGGCCCGGCGCGCTGGTGGCGGTCGCCGTCGGCGCCGCGGTCGCGTGGTTCCTCTACACGTGGAACGTCCGCGAGCCGGCCGGCGACTGAGCCGAGCCGCCGAAACCGTGCGATTGACGCCGCCGCGCCCGCTACCGCGCACATGGACGTGACCGTCGAGGTCGTCGGCGAGGGGACCGACGAGTACAGCCTCGCCGCCGACGCGACGTACGACGACCTGATCCGCGCGGCGGGCTACCACCCGCAGGAGGCGTCCGCGCTGGTCGACGGCTCGCCGGTCCCGGGCGACCGCGTCGTCGACGCCGCGGAGGTGCGGGTCCTGCGGCTTATCAAGGGCGGAACGGGCGCGAGAGGCCCGCCGTGACCGCCGAGGGATCTCGCCCCGATCTGCCCGCGGACGTGACCGTCGAGCGGGCGACGCCCGGCGACCGCCTCGACGTCCTCCGGGTCCTCGACGCCGCGATGCTCTCGACCGACGCGGCGACCGTCGACAGTCGGATCGACGCGGGCGACGCGCTCGTCGCTCGCTCCGCGCGGACCGACGGCGTCGTCGGCGCGCTGGTCGCCGTGCGACCCGACCCGGACCGACTCCACGTCGACGCCGTCGCGGTCAGGCGGGCGCGCCGAGGGGAAGGGATCGGCGCCGCGCTCGTCGCGGCCGCGCTCGACCGGGGGGCGTCGGACCCCGCTGTCGCGGCCGTCACCGCGACGTTCGACGCCGAGCTGCGGGGGTTCTACGAGGGCCTCGGGTTCGCGGTCCGCCCGGCGGGAGGGGCGGACGACGGCGCCGACGGACGCTCGGAGCGCCTCGAAGGGCGGATCTCCGCAGACGGTCGCGAGAGGTACTGACCCCCGCGCAAGCGGCGCGTCCGACTCGCGGCTGACTGAGATTTTTCAGTATGGTACGCGTACCCACGCTTCCCACGGATGATGCCCTCAGCGTCCGGATCCCTCGATCCCGGTGGTATCGACGTCGAGGCGGTGGACTCGATCGACGGCCCCCCGCCCCGACCGGCCGCGTCCGCGGACGACCGCTCGACCGACGACGAGCGGCCCGTTCCGGACCGACCCGGCCGCGACGGCGCCCGCGCGGCCGAGCGCGACCCGCCGGCGGACCGAGTCGAGCGGCTCGCGGACGAGGTGGCGGCGCTCGAAGCGGAGGTAGCGGCGCTCGAAGCGGAAATCGCGTCGAAGGAGCGGCAGCGCCAGCAGGTGATCGACACCTACGAGTCGATCGTCGCGGCGCAGCGGACGCCCACCGAATCGACCGAGCCGACGCCCACCGAATCGACCGGGAGCGACGGGCAGCGACCGCTCGCCGCGCTCGCGTCTCGCCTCGGGCGGGTCGCGACGTGGCTGCGAGGACGCGAGTAGTCCGTCCTCATCCGCACGCCGCAGAAGCGCTCCGCGCCGTCTCGCCGGCGCGCACGCATTCGACGTTCATTTCCCGGTCGCCCCCGTCCTTACGGGTATGAGCGCGAATTCGCCCGCGGGTTCGGCGGCCCCCTCCCGGGCCGCGGTGACCGACGCATGAGCGGGAAAGACGACTACTACAACCGGTCCAAACAGCAGGGGTACCGCGCCCGGTCCGCCTACAAGCTGAAACAGCTCGACGAGGAGGCCGACCTGCTCGGCCGCGGCGACACCGTGGTCGACCTCGGCGCCGCGCCCGGCGGCTGGCTCCAGGTCGCCGCCGAGGCGGTCGGCGAGGGCGGCACCGTCGTCGGCGTCGACCTCCAGCGCATCGACGAGTTCGACGACCACGACGTGGAGACGATCCGCGGCGACATGACCGAAGAGCGCACCCGCCACTACCTGCGCGAGGCGGTCGGCGAGGGCGGCGCCGACGCGGTCCTCTCCGACATGGCGCCGAACATGACCGGCGAGTACTCCCTCGATCACGCCCGGTCGGTCCACCTCGCGCGGCAGGCGCTCGACACCGCGGACGAGCTGCTCGCGCCCGGCGGCGACTTCGTCGTGAAGGTGTTCCAGGGCCAGGACCTCGACGCCTTCCGCGACGACGTGAGCGAGTCGTTCCAGTACGTGCGGACCGTCTCGCCGCCCGCCTCGCGGGACTCGTCCTCGGAGGTGTACCTCGTCGCGAAGGGGTACACGACCTCCCCGGTCGCCGAGGGCGACCGCGTCGAGGTGACGGTCGAAGAGGAGGGCGACGAGGGCGACGGGATCGCCTACGTCGAGGGATACACGCTGTTCGTCGACGGCGACGTCGGCGAGACGCTCACGGTCGAGGTCACCGACGTGAAGCCCCGGTTCGGGTTCGCCGAGCGCGTCGACGGCGACTGAGCCGGTCGCCCCGGTGGGTCACGCCGCCGGTGAACGGTCGTCGTCCGCGACCGGGGAGATCGGTCAGCTTGCGCCGGCGCGCCTGACCCACTCGCGGAGCGTGAACCGGTCGTACGCCGTCTCCGCGGCGACCTCCCACTCGTCGTCGTCCCACTCGGGGTAGTACGTGTCGCCCTCGTAGGCGCCGTCGACGTGGCTGAGGGCCATCCCGTCGAGGTGCGGCTGGAACAGGTCGTAGATTCCCCCGCCGCCGAGGACGTACGCCGTGCCGAAGCCGGCCTCGGCGACGGCGTCGCGGGCCAGTTCGATCGCCGCCTCGTCGCCGTTCGCGACGCTCGCGGTCGGCACGTCCACCGCATCGACGCTCCGGCTCACGACGATCTGGCGGCTGCCGGGGAGGTCGTCGCGCATCGAGTCGAAGGTGCGCCGGCCCAGGATCACCGGCGAGCCCGCGACGCGCTCGCGGTACTGCCTGACGTCCGCCTCGATGTGGGACCACGGCACCTCGCCGTCCCTCCCGATTACCCGGTTCTCCGCGAGCGCGGCGACGCTGACGAGTTTCACGGACGTAATAGGGGACGGAGGGGCAAAAGCGGCGCGTCGAGCGCGGTCGTCGGGGTCGAGCGCGGCGGTCGGACCGAACTCAGCCGTCGAGGCCGAGCAGGTCGAACGGGTAGCCGTTGTCCAGTTCGTCGGCGCGCTCGTAGACGACGCGCGCGGCCGCCACGTCCTGGATCGCGAGCCCCGTCGAGTCGAAGACGCTGACGCCGCGCACGCCGTCGGCGTCGGCCGGCGTGCCGGGCGTGCCGGGGCGGCCCGCGCGGCGGCCGACGACGATCTCGCCGATCTCGCCGTAGATGTCGTCGTCGGTGAGCGTTCCCGCGGCGTACGGGACGTTGATCTCGCCGGAGTGGGTGCACTGCTCGTGGTCGTCGATGACGACGGTGGCGTCTGAGAGGAGGTCGTCCGCCAGCTCGTGTTTGCCCTCGGCGTCCGCGCCCATGGCGTTGACGTGGGTGTGATCGCCCACGTCGTCCGGGCCGACGATAGGGTCCTCGACGGGCGTGACCGTCGAGAGCACGTCGCAGTGGCCGGCCTCGGCGATCGAGCCGGCGCGCACGTCGAACCGGTCCTCGAAGGCGTCGACGAAGTCGGCGACGCGCGCCTCGTCGAGATCGCTCACGACGACCTCCTCGATGTCCCGGACCGCCGCGACCGCTTCGAGCTGGGTGTACGACTGGACGCCGGCGCCGACGATCCCCATGCTCGTCGCGTCCGGGACCGCGAGGTGATCGGTCGCGACCGCGGCGGCCGCGCCGGTCCGCTTCATCGTCAGCGTCGTCCCGTCGAGGACCGCGAGCGGGAACGCCGTCTCCGGGTCGGAGTAGATCATCGTCCCCATCACGGTCGGGAGGTCGTGGTGGTCGGGGTTGTCGGTGTGGACGTTCACCCACTTGATCCCGGCGGCGTCCCAGCCGTCGCCCTCCTCGGTCTCCTCGGCCACGTCCTCCTCGCGCACGTCGAGGTAGGCCGGCATCGAGCGGAAGTCGCCGTTGTACTCGGGGAGGTCGATGTACGACTTCGCCGGCATCTTCGCGTCGCCCCGCTCGTAGGCCGTGAACGCGCCGCGGACCGCGTCGATCACGCGGTCCATCTCGGCGTTCTCGTCCACGTCGTCCGCGTTCAAGAGCAGCGTCTGCATGTCGCAGAATTTGCCGGCCGCTACTTAGTCCCTTCCGAACCGCCCTCTCGGGCGTCCGCCCGGGCGCCGCCGTCGTCCGAGTGCCCGCCGCGCTCCGCGACCACGACCGCCCGCAGGTCGTTGACGTTCGTCCCGGTCGGTCCGGTGCGGAGCAGCGCCCCCGCGTCGTCGAGCACCGGGTACGCGTCGTGCGCGTCGAGCGCGTCCGCGGCCGCCTCGCGGGTCAGCGGGCCCTCCGGACCGTCGCTGACGAGGCGGTCGTCGACCAGCGCTCCCGCCGCGTCCGTGGCGCCGTCGATCCCGTCGGTGTCGAGGCTCGCGACGACGATCCCCTCGCCGTCGGGGCCCGCCGCGTCGAGTTCGAGCGCCGCGGACAGCGCGAACTCCCCGTTCGGCCCGCCCGTTCCGGGGTCGTCGCCGAGCGTCACCGTCACCTCGCCGGCCGAGAGGAGGACCGCCGGCGGCTCGACCGGCTCCCCGACCGCCCGGCACTCCTCGGCGACCGCCGCGTGCGCCTTCGCCGCCTCCCGCGCCTCGCCGCGCATCCGCGCCGAGAGCACGAGTGGCTCGTACCCCCGCTCGGCAGCGACCTCGCGGGCGGCGGTCAGGGCCGTGCGCGCGTTCGCGACGATCCAGACGTCGACGCCGCCGCCGTCGAACGGTGACTCGCCCGGTCCGGGCGTCTCCGCGACCTCGCCCGCGGCGCCGCCTTCGAGGCGGTCCGCGACGGCGGCGGGCGCGTCGATCCCGTATCGGTCGAGGACGGCGATTGCGTCCCCGAAGGTCGTCGGGTCCGGCGAGAGGGGCCCGCTCGCGATCACGGCCGGGTCGTCGCCGGTCACGTCGCTGACCGCCAGCGCGAGCGCGTCGGCGGGGGCGGCCGCCCGCGCCAGCCGCCCGCCCTTCACCGCCGAGAGGTGCTTGCGGACCGCGTTCATCTCCGAGATGGTCGCGCCGCTCGCCAGCAGCGCGTCGGTCGTCTCGCGGAGGTCGCCGAGCGCGACCCCCTCGGCCGGCGCGGCCAACAGCGCGCTGCCGCCGCCGGTGAGGAGTCCGATCACGAGGTCGGACTCGCCGGCGTCGGCCGCGACCGCGCGCACCCGCCGGGCGCTCTCGACGCCCGCCTCGCTCGGCGTCGGGTGGTCGCCGGGGAGGACCGCGACCCGCTCGGTCTCGACCGGGTCGTCGGTGACGACCGCGCCGCCGTCGATCCGGTCGCCGAGCAGCCGCTCGACCGCGGCCGCGAAGTGGCCCGCCGCGTTGCCCGCGCCGACGACCACGACGCGGTCGTACGCCGCGAGGTCGCGGGCGGTCGCCGTCCCGTCGGCGGCCGCGACGGTCAGCACGTCGCCGTCGAGCGCGAGCGCGTCGGCGACGACCGCGGCGGGGTGCGCCGCCTCGATCCCCGCGACGACGCAGTCGAGCGCGAGCTCGCGGGGCGGGTCGCTCGCGTGTCGCTCGCGGTCGGCGACGGTCACGGACGGGTCGGCGTCTGGCGGACCGGACATCGGCTCTCGGTCGGTATGCGGCCCGTCGCGACAAGAGGGTTCGGTCGACGCGACCGCCGAGCGGTCCGGCTCAGAGGATGTAACCGGCGGTCGAGAGGACGTAGTACGCCGCGAGCAGCGCCGCGATGACGTACTGGCCGAGGGCGACGTCGCGGCCCTCGCCGATCGCGAGCTTGATGAGCGGGTACGCGACGATGCCGGCCGCCAGCCCGTCGGCGATGGAGTAGGCGAACGGCATCACGGTGACCGTGAGGCCCGCGGAGACGGCCCACGCGGGCTCGCTCCAGTCGACCTCGACGAGCCCCTGGAGCATCATCACGCCGACGACGATCAGCGCGATGAAGGAGGCGTACGCCGGGATCGCGGCGACGACGGGGATCACGGCGAGCGACGCGAGGAAGAGCGCGGCGACGACGAGGGCGGTCAGCCCGGTGCGGCCGCCCTCCTCGACGCCCGTCGACGACTCGATGTACGTCGTCACGGTGGAGGTCCCGAGCACCGCGCCGAACGTGGTCCCGACGGCGTCGGCCATCAGCGGTTTGTCCATGTCGGGGAGGTCGCCGTCGTCGTCGAGGAAGTCACCGAACTGCGAGACGCCGATCAGCGTCCCGGCGGTGTCGAAGAAGTCGACGAAGAAGAACGTGAACACGACCAGGACGAACGTGAGTGGGTCGATCCCGGAGAGCCCGCTGAGGAACGCTCCCGCCAGCGGCGTGATGTCGTACTGCGCCGAGGGGAGCGTCTCGGGGGTCACGGCGCCGCGCGCGAAGAACCCGCCGAGGGTGAGCGCCCACCCCGCGATTGCGGTGGTGAGGACGCCGACGATGATGGCGCCGGTGACGTTCCGAGCCCACAGCACGAACGTGAAGACGAGCCCGAGCACGCCGAGGATCGCCCACGGGTTGGCGAAGACGTTCCCGAGCGCGACCAGCGTCGCCTCGTCGTTGACGACGACCTGGAGCTCCTGGAGGCCGATGAACAGCAGGAACAGCCCGATACCGGCCCCGACCGAGCGCTTCACCGGCTCGGGGAACAGCCGGATGACGTACTCGCGCGCGCCGACCGCGGTGAGCGCCATGAACACGACGCCCTCCACGAAGACGGCCGCCAGCGCCGTCTGCCACGGGATTCCGAGCCCGAGCACGACCGTGTACGCGAAGAAGGCGTTGAGCCCGAGCCCGGGCGCGAGCCCGAATGGCCGGTTCGCGTACAGCGCCATCACGGCCGTCCCGATGGCCGCCGAGAGGATCGTCGCGATGGCGATCATCTGGAACACCTCTCCCTGCCCGTACCCCTCGATCTGGATCGCCTCAGAGAGGATCGCGGGATTCACGACGATGATGTACGACATCGCGAGGAACGTCGTGAGCCCGGCGACCAGTTCGGTGCGGATGTCCGACCCGTGCGACTCCACGTCGAACCGCGCAGCCAGCGTGTCTGAAAGCCCCATTGAACGCGTGGAGGTTCCCGTGGATCGAGTGATAAGCCTTGCTGAACGACGCGAACTATGATCCGCGTATGTGGATCAAAAACTCTCCTAAACGGATTTTTTCCCGAAGAGTATGCGTGAACGTGGCTATTCGAACGTCGTGAGCGCCCCGACCGGGGCGTCGGTGATCGCTCGCGCGCGGTCCATCCCCTCGTCGCCGACGGCGATGAGCGCGAACACGCCGGTGACGTCGGCGTCGCCCTGGAGCGCGATGTCCAAGAGGAGCTCCTGGGTCTCGCCAGAGCGGATCAGGTCGTCGACGACCAGCACCGTGTCGCCGGCGTCGATGGCGCTCGCGGGGAGGTAGTAGGTGAGCTCGATGCCGGAGGCGAGCCGCTGGCGCGACTCGATGAACTCCTCGACCGCCGTCTCCTTCGACTTCTTCGCGTACGCCAGGCGCGCGTCGAAGAACGAGGCCATCGCCGCGCCGAGCGTGATGCCGTCGGTCGCGGCCGTCAGCACCACGTCGGGCGACTCGAACTCGAACGTCTCCGCCGCGACCGGCGCCACGAGGTCGAGGAACGACTGGTCGAAGACCACCCCGGAGTTGTCGACGTACCCCTCGTCGTCGAACTCGACGCGCGCGACCAGCTCGTCGGCGAGCGCCTCGCGGCCGACCGACTCGACGACCTCGCTCGCGCGGTCGGTGCCGGGCAGCACGTGGCCGTTCACGTAGCGGTTCAGGTCGCCCGCGGGCAGCCCCGTCACGTCCGACAGCTCCTCGTACGTTCGCGTCTCCTTCAGCATCCGCAACACGGCGACCGCCTGTAGCTGGAGGGCCGCCTTCTCTGCGCGGTTCATACGGATGATCGCGATCGCACAAATATGAATACGTCGAAGTCAGACGCCTATCGAATACCCACGTGTGTGGGTCTCACGCCTCGGGCGCGTCGAAGAAGACCGCCGGCTCGTCGATCGCGACCTCGACGTGGTCGCGGTCGTCGAGGGGGCGCAGCCGCACGGTGAGCGCGCCCGCCGCCTCGGCGGCCGCGCGCAGCGCGTCGAGGTCGTCGCTCCCGAGGTAGGTGGGCACGCACAGCGCCACCTGCGCGGACTCGTCGGTGGCGACCACCAGCCGGTACGCGACCCCCTCGGCGGCGCCCGCGTACACGTCGACGCCGTCGATCGCGGCGTCCTCGACCGCGGCGAGCGCGTCGTCGAACTCGGAGCCGGGCAACAGCACGTCGATCCGGGCGGCGTCCGCGACGGGGTTCACCTGCCCGGGGTGGCCCGCGATCGCGGTCCAGCCGCGCTCGCCGTACGCCGCCGCCGTCGACTCCGCGTCCGCCTCGACCGCGTCCCACTGCGGTCCGGGATCGGGTCCGTCCATACCGCCCGCCTACCGCCGGGGGCCCTACATACCCGTCGGTTTCCGCTCGCGGCCGATCCGGCGAGTTCGGCGGCGCTCACCCCGCCGACTCGGCCCCGCTACTGTCAGCCTGACGCGGGCAGTCGGTCCCGAAAGGGGCCGCGTCTGCCGGTAGGTTCATAACGCTCTATCGTATGGGATCGGCTATGCCTACTGACAACGACAACCACGTCGACAGGCGGACGGTGCTCAAGTACGCCGGAACGGCCGGTGCGGTCGGTCTCGCGGGCTGCGCCGGCGGTGGCGACGGCGGCGACGGCGGCGACGGCGGCGACGGTTCAGACGGCGGTGACGGCATGGACGGCGGCGACGGTTCCGACGGGTCGGACGGCTCCGACGGCGGCGACGACACGTTCGAACTCGGCGTCACCATGGGCCAGATGGACTCCGGGCTCGACCCGCAGGACCACGCCGAGACGAACACCGAGATCATCGTCGGCCAGCTGTACGAGGGGCTCCTCGACCGCGACAAGCAGGGCGGCATCATCGCCGGCCTCGCGGACGAGTGGGAGCGCACCGAGGACGGTGACGTCCGCTTCATGCTGCGCGACGGCCTCACGTTCCACAACGGCGACGAGGTCACGCCGCAGGACGTCCGGTACAGCATCCGGCGGATCGTGTTCGAGGACGTCGGCATCGCCAGCCCGCAGTCGAACGACCTCGGGCCGGTCACCGAGGTCGCGACCGGCGACGGCCAGGTGACCGTCTCCTTCGACGGCTACAACCCGATCGCCTTCCAGCTGTTCGCGACGAACGGCCCGGTCGTCCAGCAGTCGTGGATCGAGGAGAACGGCAGCGACTACATCAACCGGAACGCCAACGGGACGGGGCCGTTCCGCCTCGCGAACTACGAGTCGGGCAACCAGGTCGTCTACGAGCCGAACGAGGAGTACTGGGACGGCGCGCCCGAGGTCGACGAGCTCACCATGACCGCCTCCAGCGAGTCGAGCACGCGGGTCAACCAGCTGCTCGCCGAGGAGACGGACATCGTGACCAACGTGCCGCCGAACGAGGTCTCCCGGGTGAACGGCTCGGACGTGGCGACGATCAACTCCGTGCCCAGCGCGCGGATCATCTTCCTCCAGATGCGGTACGACGTGGAGCCGTTCTCCAGCCAGCAGTTCCGGCAGGCGATGAACTACGCCGTCGACGTCGAGAGCATCATCGAGAACGTGCTCAACGGCTTCGGGAACATCACCGGCCAGCCGACGCTGGAGGGCCACGTCGGCTACAATCCCGACATCGACCCGTACCCGTACGACCCCGACGAGGCGGAGCGGCTCGTCGAGGAGTCCGGCCACGCGGGCGTCGAGATCACGCTCCAGACCCCGATCGGTCGCTACCTCCGCGACGTTGAGATCGCGCAGGCCGCGGCGAACCAGATCGACTCGCTGTCGAACGTCTCCTGTGAGCTGCAACAGCGCGAGTTCTCCTCGCTCGTCCAAGACATCACGACGGGCAACATCGAGGACAAGCCGCACTTCAACCTCCTCGGCTGGGGGAACGGCGAGTTCGACGGCAGTCAGACCATGACGCCGCTGATGGCCTCGAACGGCGCGCTGACGATCCTGAAGAACGACGACCTCGACGCGCTGCTCAACGAGGCCGAGACGACGCAGGACTCCGAGGAGCGCGTCGAGATCCTCCAGCAGGCGAACCAGCTCGCCCACGACCTCGCGCCGTGGGTGTTCATGCACCAGCAGTTCAGCGTCTACGGCGTCTCGAACGAGATCTCGTGGGAGCCGCGGGCCGACGAGTTCATCGACCCGGACACCGCCACCCGGCAGTAACGCGCCCGTCATCTCGCAATATCGTTATTAATGTCATTCGGAAGATTCGTACTCAAAAGAAGCCTCCAGGGGATCGGGGTCGTCTGGGGCGTCGTCACCGTCGTGTTCGCGCTCCGGTTCGTCACCCCCGGCAGCCCGATCAACGCGGTGGCACCGCTCGACGCGTCACAGGAGACGCGACAGGCGATCGCGGCCGAGCTCGGCCTCGACCAGACGCTGTACATCCAGTACGGGCGGTACGTCTTCGAACTGCTTCAGGGCGACATGGGCCGGTCGTACATCCGCGGTCAGGAGGTCACGACGCTCGTCTTCGAGCGCCTGCCCGCGACGATCGAGCTCGCCGTCGCCGCCAGCATCGTCGCCATCGTCCTCGCGATCCCGCTCGGCGTGATCAGCGCGACCCGCCGCAACGAGCCGGTCGACTACGGCGCGACCCTGCTGTCGCTCGGCGGCATCTCGACGCCGAACTTCTGGCTCGGGATCATGCTCATCCTGATCTTCGCCGTGGAGTTCAACGTCTTCAACACCAGCGGCCGCGGCGCCGACGTCGGCGACGTGGCGCTGTCGGCAATCACCGCCGAGCCGTTCGTCGGCACGCTGTTGACCTGGCTCGCGTACATCACGTTGCCGGCGATCGCCTTGGGGACCTACTTCATGGCGCTCATCACCCGACTGACGCGGTCGGGCATGCTCGACGAGCTCAGCAAGGGCTACGTCCAGGCCGCGCGGGCCAAGGGGCTCCCGCGGACCCTGATCCGGTACAAGCACGCGCTCCGGAACACGCTGATCCCCGTGATCACCGTCCTCGGGCTCCAGCTCGGGACGCTGATCGGCGGCGCCGTGATCACGGAGGCGGTGTTCTCGTGGCCGGGGCTCGGCACGCTGGTCATCGAGAGCATCAACCAGCGCGACTGGCCCGCGCTCCAGGGCAGCCTGATCGTCATCGGGACGAGCTTCGTCCTCGTCAACATCCTCGTCGACGTGGTGTACGCCTACCTCGACCCGGAGGTGGTGACCGACTAACATGGTCTCTTCACGTGTCATACGCAATCTCAAGAAGGAGTTCAGAGGTAGCGGGCTCGCGAAGCTCGGGCTGGCGCTCGTGGTGGTCATCGTGTTGACCGCCGCGTTCGCCCCGTTCGTCGCGCCCCACAACCCGACCGAGCAACAGCTCAACGAGAGCGAGCTACCGCCGCTCGGCTTCTCGCAGACGGCCGAGCGGACCTCCTCGCAGATGGTCGACGGCGAGATCCAGACCGTCACCGAGGAGGTGGAGATCACGGCCGACCCGGACCACGTGTTCGGGACCGACGGACTCGGCCGCGACATGTTCTCGCGGGTGGTGTACGGCGCCCGCACGTCGCTCGTCGTCGGCGTCCTCGGCACCCTGCTGGCGGCGTCGATCGGCGTGCCGGTCGGGCTGCTCGCCGGCTACCACCGCGGGCGCGTCGACGACGCGCTGATGCGGATCGCGGACGTGAGCCTCGCGTTCCCCTCGCTCGTGCTGGCGGTCGCGCTCATCGGGCTGTGGGGGCGCGCGGCGGTGAACGTCCCCGACCCGTTCGTCGCCGCCGGGCTCGCGCCGGAGATGCCCGAGAGCTTCGTGTTGCCGATAACGGTGGTGATCGTCGTCGGCCTCGTCAACTGGGTGTGGTTCGCCCGCGTCGCCCGCGGGGAGGCGCTCTCCTTGCGCGGGCAGGAGTACGTGAAGGCGTCTCGCGCCCTCGGGGCCGACGACAACACGATCATCGTCCGCCACATCCTCCCGAACGCGATCACGCCGATCATCGTCCTCGGGACGGTACAGGTGGCGGCGATCATCCTCCTAGAGAGCTCGCTGTCGTTCCTCGGCTTCTCGGGGACGACGCTGTCGTGGGGCTTCGACATCGCGCAGGGGCGCGACTACGTCTCCTCCGGGCAGTGGTGGATCGCCTCCATCCCCGGGCTCGCGATCATGCTGTCGGTTATCGGGATCAACCTGCTCGGCGACTGGCTGCGTGACGCCTTAGACCCCGGTATCGAGGGCGAAGGGGGTGCCGCATGAGCGACGCCGAGCGGCCGACCGACGAGTCCGCCGCGGCGACCGACGGCGGCGCGAGCGACGCCGCGACGGCCGACGCCGTCGGCGCTGCCGGCGCGGCCCCGACCGGGCTGCCCGCGGCCGACGACGTGCTGTCGGTCCGGGACCTCTCGACGCGCTTCTTCACCGAGGAGGGGCAGATCAACGCGGTGGAGTCGGTGTCGTTCGACCTCCGGGAAGACGAGATCCTCGGCGTCGTCGGCGAGTCCGGGTCCGGTAAGTCCGTGACCGCGCTGTCGCTCGTCGACCTCGTCGAGACGCCCGGCCGGATCACGGCCGGCGAGGTGTGGTACCGCGACCCCGACCTCGCGGAGGAGTTCCGCGGGACGGGGGCGGTCCACGTCGACGGCGACCACGTCGACCTCCGGACGGTGCCGCCGAGCGTGCGCCGGTCGCTGCGCGGCCCCTCGTTCAGCGTCATCTTCCAGGACCCGATGAGCAGCTTCAACCCCTCTATCACGGTCGGCGAGCAGATCGCCGAGGCGGTCGAGGTACAGCGCCGGGCGCGGGCGAACCCCCGCTCGACGCGCTCGCGGACGCAGGGGTACGGGCTCGGCAAGTACCTCCTCGACGGGCTCGTCCCCGGCCGCGACTACACCAGCGAGGAGAGCATGGAGCGGGCGGTCGAGCTGCTCGGCCAGGTCGGGATCCCCGACCCCGAGGACCGCGTCGACGAGTACCCCGGCCAGTTCTCCGGCGGGATGCTCCAGCGCGCGATGATCGCGCAGGCGCTCGCCGGCGAGCCGGACGTGCTGATCGCCGACGAGCCGACGACCGCGCTCGACGTGACGATCCAGGCGCAGATCCTGAACCTGCTGAAGGAGATCCAGGCCGACCGCGGGATGAGCATCGTGCTCATCACGCACGACCTCGGCGTGATCGCGGAGATGTGCGACCGCGTCTGCGTGATGTACGCCGGCGAGGTCGTCGAGCGCGGCACGCTCGACTCCGTGTTCGAGGACACCGTCCACCCGTACACGCAGGGGCTGCTCGGCTCGATCCCCGACGTGGACGACCCGCGGCCGCGGCTCGAACCGATCGCGGGCAACGTCCCGAGCCTGGTCGACGCCGAGATGGGCGACCGGTGTTACTTCGCGGACCGGTGCCCGAAGGCGATGGAGGCGTGCCTCGACAAGCCCGCGGAGGCGACCGTCGACGCCGCCGCCGACCACGGCGCCAAGTGCGTCCTCGCCGAGCGCGAGTACGACCCGGCGGACGCGCTCCCGGACGATCACTTCGACGAGGTCGGCGACGCGGAGGCCGCGACCGACGGGGGTGAGGGCGAATGAGCGACCCGCTGCTCTCCGTCGACGGGCTGAAGAAGTACTACGCGGACGACTCGTCGATCGTCGACCGCCTGCTCGGGCAGGAGTCGGCGAGCGTGAAGGCGGTCGACGGCGTCTCCTTCGACGTGCGCGAGGGTGAGACGCTGGGGCTCGTCGGCGAGTCCGGCTGCGGCAAGTCGACGACCGGCGAGACGGTGTTGCGCCTGCGGGAGCCGACCGCCGGCGAGATCACCTTCGACGGGACCGACGTTCGGGCGATGACCGACCGCGACCTGAACGAGTTCCGCCGGCGCGCCCAGATCGTGTTCCAGGACCCGTTCTCCAGCCTCGACCCGCGCATGACCACCGGCGACATCGTCACGGAGGGGCTCCGCATCCACGACGTCGCCGACCGGGAACAGCGCCGCGAGACGGCCCGCGACCTGCTCGAACGGGTCGGCCTCTCCGCCGACCAGATGGACCGGTACCCGCACGAGTTCTCGGGCGGGCAGCGCCAGCGCATCGGGATCGCTCGGGCGCTCGCCCTGGACCCCGACTTCGTCGTCCTCGACGAGCCGGTGTCGGCGCTCGACGTGAGCGTCCAGGCGCAGATCCTGAACCTGCTCGAAGACCTCCAGGACGACTTCGGGCTCACGTTCCTGTTCATCGCGCACAACCTCGGCGTGGTGCGCCACGTCTGCGACCGCGTCGCGGTGATGTACCTCGGCGAGATCGTCGAGATCGGGCCGGTGGAGGCGATCTTCGACGACCCCGCGCACCCGTACACGAAGGCGCTGCTGTCGAGCGTCCCGCGCGCGAGCACGGAGGCGCGCGACGAGGAGTTCGAGACGCTCCGCGGCGACGTGCCCTCGCCGCGGAACCCGCCGGCGGGCTGCCGGTTCCACACCCGCTGCCCGGAGGCCCGCGCGGCCTGCCGCGAGTCGGCGCCGCCGAGGTACGACGTGGGTGACGGCCGGACGGCGACCTGCTTCCGGGCCGACGACGGCCACGCGTACTGGGACAGCGAGCCGATCGGCGAGAACGCGGCGGCCGGCGACGAGTCGGACGCGCCCGCCGGCGAGCCGGCGGACGACTGATCCGCGCCCGCTCCCGCCGCGGCTGATTCTTTTCTATACTACGGGCCGAACCGGTTCGTCGGTCGTACCTCCGATCGGGAAGCCGCGACCCGGTTATGGTGCCGCTTCCCCTCGGTCCAGACATGACCCACGCTGGTTCCGACTCCGACGGCGGCTTCGCGCGGCGAACGATCCTCCGGGCGGCGGGGCTCTCGGGCGTCGCCGGGCTGGCGGGCTGTATGAGCCAGACGGTCTCCACCGCGGCGACCGGCGACGGCGCGGAGCCGACGCAGGCGGACGACGACGGGCCCGCGCTCCCCGAGACGGGGTCGCCGGAGGTCGTCGACCTCGACGAGCGCGGCCGCGAGGTGACGCTGCGCTCGGTCCACGCCCGACACGCGGCCCACCCCGGCGGGATGGTCACCGCCATCGTCTACGAGCAGGCGATGGGGACGGACGTGTTCGCGGACCTCATGGAGAATGCGGGCTACGAGCTCTGAACGCCGAGTAGCGCGGCCCCGAAACCGCGCTTCCGCTTACCGCTCGCGGACGACGACGAACTCCGCGAGGTCGCGGAGGTACTCGATCGCCTCCGTCTCCGGCGGGTCGGCGTCGTCGAGCGCGGCCAGCGCGCGCTCCGACTCCGCCCGGGCGCGCTCGTTGATCTCCTCGGGCGACAGCGACGTGACCTGGAGCACCGACGGGCGGTCCATCTCGGCGTCCTGCCCGGTCGGCTTGCCGAGGTCGTCGGCGTCGGCGGTGGCGTCTAACACGTCGTCGCGCATCTGGAAGGCGACGCCGACGCGCTCGGCGTACTCGCCGAACGAGTCGATCGCGTGCGGCTCGGCGCCGCCCGCGACCGCGCCGAGTTCGGCGGCGGCGCGGAACAGCGCGCCCGTCTTCCGGCGCGCGAGCTCCATGTACTCCGCTTCGTTCGTCGGGCGCGCCGCCAGCTCCGTCGCCTCGCCCTCGCCGAGTTCGACCATCGCCTCGGCGACGGTGCGCATCGCGCGCGGGTCCGTCGAGAACAGCGCGAACGCCTCGCCGAGCAGGCCGTCGCTTGCGATGATCGCGGGGCCGTAGCCGAACTCGGCCCAGGCGGCGTCGGTGCCGCGGCGGACCTCCGAGCGGTCGATGATGTCGTCGATCACGAGCGAGGCGTTGTGGACGAACTCGATGCCGGCCGCGAAGTCGACCGCCTCCTCGGGGTCGCCGTCGAACGCCTCGCAGGCGAGGACGGTCACCGCAGGCCGGACGCGCTTGCCGCCCGCGAGGACGACGTGTCCGACCTCGTCGGACAGCTCCTCGGGCTCGACGCCGTCGATGACCGACTCGATCCGGTCTTCGACGAGCCCGACCCGACGCTCCAGGTACTCCATCTACCGCCCGGAGGGCCCCGGCGCGCAAAGGCCTAACGGAACGCCGTCCGGGGGCGATTCGGACGACGGCGGCGGCGCGCCCGCCGCGCTACCGGAACCGCACGCCGAGGTCGTCGAGCCCGTCGTTGTTCGCGGCGACGTTGATGAGAAGCGGCGTGAGCCCCTCGATTTCGGGTGCGTTGGCGATCCCGCCGGCGTCGAGCGCGCGCAGCCCCTCGATCCCCTCGGCGACGTCGGCGACCGTCCGCTTGGCGTCCCCGTCGTCGCCGATCACGAGCGTGTCGACGCCCAGCTCGGCGTCGAGGTTCGCCAGCCGCGCGGCCGCGAGGTTGTGGAACGCGCCGACGACGGCGACGCCGTCGGGCGCCGCGTCCGCGACGATCCGCGTCACCGAGCCGGCCCCGGGCTTGTGGTAGTGGAACCCCTCTTCGTCGCGTTTCATCCCCGTGGCGGGCGAGACCAGCACGTCGCCGTCGTCGAGCGACCCCGCGACCGCCTCGACGGTGTCGCCGACGTGGTACGGCGGGACCGCGAGGACGACGATCTGAGCGTCGGCGGCGACCGCGGCGTTGTCGCCGCCGGTCACCGCGGCGTCGAGGCCGCGGCTCTCCAGTTCGGTCGTGTACTCCTCGGCCTTTGCCTCGGCCTTCTCGGCCTCCCGGGAGCCGACCGCGACCCGGTGGGGCGTGTCAGCCGCCAGCCGGAGCGCGAGCCCCTCGCCGATGTCACCGGTGCCGCCCAAGATGGCGATTTTCATACTGTTTGTGGGGCCGCTCGCGTCTTAGGGGTTGCGCGACCGGCCGTCCTCGCCACGACCGAAGGCGACCGGACGGCGGGGGCCTTTTGGCCGATCGCGCGGAGGCGACGCCCATGGACGAGCAGGACCGCGTCGCCGCGTTCGTCGCCGAGCACGGGTTAGAGACCGACCTCGCGCACCGCGTCCTCGACTTGGAGAGCGAGGTCGGCGAGGTCGCGAAGGAGGTGGCGACCTCGACCGACTACGGGGAGGACCCGGACGCCGCCGCGATCGCGACCGACGAGGTCGGCGACGCGCTGTTCGCGCTGCTCGCGCTCGCCGACGCGGCCGATATCGACGCCGACGCCGCGCTCGACGAGTCGCTGGCGAAGTACGAGTCGCGGATCGAGTCGTCCGGCGACGCCGGGTCCGGGCAATAGCGGTCCGAAGGCCGACGCCGAATCCGATTGTGAGGAGCGCACGAGGCGCCGGTTCAAGTGCGTCGCCCGCCTACGGGGCCCATGCCCGACGCCCCGTCGCTCGCGCTGCGATACGTCGCCTGCGACGCCTGCGACACGGTGTTCGCGCGGCCCGACGACCCCGACGAGCCCGCCGCCTGCGGCCGGTGCGGCGCCCGTCCGCTCCGCGAGCTCTCGGGAGTTCGGGGGCCGGACGCGTACTTTTCACCGTGAGCCGCTTATCCGCCGACTGCGAGGCTTTGGCGCCCGTTCAGTCGTCGCCGGCCGCCTCGCTTCCGTCGCCCGCCTCGGCGGCGGGCTCGACCGCGACGGCCGAGTGCTTGAACTCGGGGATCTTCGCCTCCGGGTCGAGCGCGTCGCCCGTGAGCGCGTTCGCGAGCGGCTCCGCGTAGTGGAACGTGCAGAACGCGACCCCCTCGCGCACCGCCGGCGTGACGTCGGCCGCGACCTCGACGGTCCCGCGCCCGTTCGAGACGGTCACCCGGTCGCCGTCCTCGATGCCCCGCTCGGCGGCGTCGCTCGGGTGGACCTGGAGGGCGTCCTCGCCGCGCATCGCCGTGAGCCGGTCCGAGCGGCGGCTGAGCGCGCCGCTGTTGAAGTGCTGGAGCACGCGGCCGGTCGTGAGCACCAGTTCGCCCGCGTCGAGGTCGTCGGCGGGCGGGACCGGGTCGACGACCGCGAGGGGGGCGGTGCGCTCCCCCGTCGCGAACGCCTCCGCGTGTAACACCTCCGTGCCGCGCCCCTCGTCGGCGTCGAACGGCCACCGCTGGTAGCCGTCGCCGATCCCCGCGTAGCTCATCCCCTCGTATATCGGCGCGGCGCGGGTCAGCTCGTCGAAGGCCGCCTCCGGGCCGTCGTAGTCGAACGCCTCGGGACGGTCGGTCAGCCGCCGGCCGAGCGCGGTCAGGATCTCGAAGTCGCGCCGGGCGTTCCCCGGGAGGTCGGCGTTGGGGCGCATCCGCAGCACGCGCCGGTCGGTGTTCGTCACCGTGCCGGACTTCTCGGCCCACGCGCTGCCGGGGAGGACCACGTCCGCGTGCGCCGCCGTCCGCGTCTCGAAGAGGTCGATGACGACGCAGAAGTCGAGGTCGTCGAACGCCGACGCGACCGCGGTCGCGTTCGGCTCGGTGACCGCGGGATTCTCGCCGAAGACGACCGCCGCGCGCACCTCGTCGCCGAAGCGGTGCGTCGCCTCGACCTCGGTCAGCCCGGGCTCCGCCGGCGGCTCGACGCCCCACTCCGCCGCGACGCGCTCGCGGGCCTCCGGGTCCGTCACGGGCTCGTAGCCGGGGAGGACGCTCGGGAGCCCGCCCACGTCGCTGGCGCCCTGGACGTTGTTCTGGCCGCGCAGCGGGTTCACGCCGGTGCCGGGCCGCCCGACGTTGCCGGTGAGGAGCGCGAGGTTGAGCAGGGCGTGGACGTTGTCGGTGCCGCAGCGGTGCTGGCTCGTCCCCATCCCCGTCACGATCGCTGCGCGGTCGGCCTCGCCGTACGCCCGGGCGGCCTCGCGGATCGCCTCGGGCTCGACGCCGGCCGACGCGGCGTTGGCCGCCACGTCGACGCCGGCGAGGTGCTCGCGCAGGCGGTCGAAGCCGGTCGTGCGCTCCGCGAGGAACGCCTCGTCGACGAGGTCCTCCTCGACCAGCACCGCGGCGACCGCGTTCGCCACCTCGATGTCGGTGCCGGGCCGCAGCGGGAGGTGGACGTCCGCGGCCTCGGTCGTGTCGTTCGCGCGCGGGTCGACGTGGACCAGCGTCGCGCCGTCGCGGACCGCTGGGAGGACGTACGACCGGAACGCGACGGGGTGCTGCTCGGCCGGGTTCGCCCCGTTGACGAAGACGCAGTCCGCCTCCCCGAGGTCGTCCAAGGTGTTCGTCATCGCGCCCGCGCCGAACCGCTCGCTCATCGCGGCGACCGTCGAGGCGTGGCAGAGCCGCGCGCAGTTGTCGACGTTGTTCGTCCCGAGCACCCGCGCGAGCTTCTGGAGGACGTAGTTCTCCTCGTTCGTACAGTTCGACGACGCGAAGAACTGGACCGCGTCCGGCCCGTGCTCGTCGACGACGCGGCCGATCCCCTCGACCGCGCGGTCGAGCGCCTCCTCCCACGGCGCCGTGACGAAGGTTCCGCCGTGACGCACCAGCGGCTCCGTCAGGCGGTCGTCGTTGTCGACCACGTCGAACGCGGCCGCCCCCTTCGGGCAGATCTCCCCGCGCTCGTTCACCGGTCCCTCGACGCCGGTCGCGCTGCCGCGCCCGGCGTACTCGACGCTGCAGCCGACCCCGCAGAACGGACAGACGGTCGGGTTCGACTCGAAGCGCCGCTCGGACGTCTCGGTCGGATCGGTCATCGGATAGACGCAGGGCCTCCACGACCCTCCCGATGCGGCCGGAACTGCGTGGTGTTTTAAGTAACGATCCCGCGACCGGCGGCGCGACCGCCGACCGGGGCGCGTCACCCCGTCACGGCGTCGCCGCCGACCGGCGCGACCTGGCGCCCGAGCGACAGGGCGCCGGCGGTCACGAGGCAGGCGGCGAACGCGATGGTGCCGAGCTTCCCGCCGAAGCCGACGACGTACGGCGCCGCGCCGACGAACCCGACGCCCGCGGTCCCGCCGGCCAGCAGCATCGCGCCGGGGCCGGGGATCCGCTCCGGCGTGGCCATCCCGGCGAACGACGCGCAGAAGGCGACCGCCGCGACCGCGTCGCCCGCGGCGAACAGCGGCGGGCAGACGACGCCGGCGACGAGCCCGACGACCGCGCTCGCGACGACCGGGCCGTGGCCGAGCCGGACGCTCACGAGGAACGTGACGGGCGCGGCGACCGCGGCCGCGGCGACCAGTCCCGCCGCGACGGCCGGGTCCGGGACGGTCCCGGTGCCCGGCGTCAGCCCGCCGAGCGCCGCCACGGACAGGCAGCCGACGAACGCCGTCGTCCCCAGCTTCCCGCCGAACCCGTTGAACGCGCGCTTGGCGGCGACGAAGGCGACGGCGGCGGCGAGCCCGGCCGCGGCCACCGACGCGAGGTCCGCGTCGGCCGCGGGCGTGGCCATCCCGACGAACGAGCCGCAGTACGCCGGCGCCCCGTACGTCTCGGTCAGGAGGTGCGCGCAGAGGCCGACGAGCGCGGACGCCACGACCGCGCCGACGCCCACTCGCACCGAGAGCGCGTACGTGACCGGCGCCGCGACGGCCACCGCGGTCGCGTTGCCGAGGTCGACCCGCGTGACGCCGAAGCCGTCCGTCCGCAGCGCGTCCCGCGTCTCCCTCGCGGCGGTGTACCCGAGGCTCACCGCGGCGACCGCGAAGATGGCCGCCCCGATCGGTAGCTCCGGTCCGCCGACGGTTCCGCCCGCAAGGCCCGCGGCCGCCGCGCCGCACATCCCGGCGCCGGCGCCGGTCAGGGCGACCGCTCCGACCGCGTGGATCGCTCGGTTCACGGCCGCGACTCCGGGGCGCGGACCGATACCGACCGGCCCTCAGTATTGCGGGTGTTCTCGGTGCGACCCATCGGTGCGCCGCGCGCGTCTGGGATCAGGCCTTTGTGCCCGTCGCACTAACCCCGACGCGATGGGAACCGGAGGGAAGCCGGCCGACGGCGGCGCGGGCGCGACGCCCGACGGCGTCCGCGCGGGCGTCGCGATCCACGGGACGGGGAACTGCCCGGTCGTCGCCGCCTCGACCGCCCACGAGGGCCCGATCACGGGCGTCACCTGGACGCACGCGGGCGACACGCACACCGAGGAGTTCCGCGCCCGCGACCCGGACGCGGTCGACGGCGCGGAGGGCGTTCCGGAGCCCGCCTCCGTCGTCGACCTCGGCGACGAGCGCGTGTACCGGTACGAGCGCCCCCGCGACGGGACGTGCGCCTGCCGGGTCATCGAGGAGCTCGACTGCCCGATCGCGGACGCCCGCGCCGAGGACGGCGTCCTCCTCCTGACGCTTCACCTCCCCGACCTCGAACGCCTGCGCGACATCGTCTCGGCGCTCGACGGGACGGCGGAGCGCGTCGAGGTCCGCTACCTCGTCGAGGGCGCGGCGCGCGGCAACGGGTCGCCGGACCGGACGCTCGTCGACCGCGGCCGCCTCACCGACCGCCAGTGCGAGGTGCTGCGGACCGCCTACCGCATGGGCTACTTCGAGCGCCCCCGCGACGCCAACGCGAGCGAGGTCGCCGGCGCGCTCGACATCTCCCCGTCGACGTTCGCCGAGCACCTCGCGACGGCGCAGCGGAAGCTGTTGGAGGAGACGCTCGCCGGGAACTGACGGCTCGCCTCAGGCGGCGTGTTCGGCGATCGCGGACTCCAGCGTCGCGCGGTCCTGCGCGCCGACGAAGCGGTCGACCGCCTCGCCGTCGGCGTACAGGACGAGCGTCGGGATGCTGCGCGCGCCCAGCTGCTGGGCGACCGCCTGGTTCGCGTCGACGTCCACCTTCGCGACCGCGGCGTCGGTCTCGGCGGCGAGCGCCTCGATCGCCGGCTCCATCATCTGACACGGCCCACACCAGTCGGCGTAACAGTCCACCAAGACCACGTCGTGCTCGTCGACCGCGCGCCGGAGCTCGTCCGTCCCGTTCACGTGGATCGGCTCGCTCGGGGTCGCCGCTCCGCGGCCGTCGCCGGCGTCGGGTCCGGCGCTCCCGTCGACCGCCTCGCCGTCGCCGAGGCGCGCCTCGAGCTCCCGCCGCTTCCGTTCGCGGATGCGCTCGCGCTCGGTCTTCGCGTCGTCGCCCGTCGGTTCGTCCGCGTCGGCTGCGTCGCTCATACCACAGTATTGGAGACTTAGAACAATATACCTTCCGCCGCCGGATCCGCTCGCGCGTCACTCCGTCGGCCCGAGGAGGCCGTCGAGCCCGGCCGCGCCCAGATCCACGTGCTCCGCGACGAGGTCGGCCGCGCGGTCGTACGGCGAGCGGTCGGTCGCCGCGCCGTTTGGACGCGCCAGGCCCGCGTGCGCGAAGACCCGCTCGACGAAGGCGTCGCGCACGGCCGCCGTCTCGAAGAGCCCGTGGAGGTACGTCCCGAGGACGCGCTCGGTCGCGACGCTCCCCGCGCCGAGCGGCTCGGTCGCGACCGCGGTCTCCGCCCCCTCGTCGGCCGCGTCGCCGAGGCGCCGCGTCCGCCCGGCGTGGATCTCGTACCCGGTCGCGCGCCCCGCGGCGCCGGCGATCGGTCCGACGCCCTCGACGGCGCACGTCACGCGCTCGACGCGCTTCTCCGTCGAGAACTCGGTCTCGACGGGGAGGAGCCCGACCCCCGGCACCGCCTCGCGGTCGCCGACGCCCTCGACGGCGGCGCCGACGAGCCGCTCGCCGAGGATCTGGTACCCGCCGCAGACGCCGACCACGGGGCCGTCGAACGCGCGCAGCGCCGCGCCGAAGCCGGCGTCGCGGAGCGCCAGCAGGTCGTCGACCGTGTTCTTCGACCCGGGGAGGACGACCGCGTCGACCCCGTCGAGCGCGGCGTCGAGCGGGAGGTAGGCGACGCGGACTCCCGGCTCGCGCGCCAGCGGCTCCAGGTCGGTGAAGTTGGAGATGCGCGGGAGCCGCGGGACCCCGACCCGGACGGCCGCGTCGTCGGCGACGCCCTCGTCGCTCCCGAGGACGCCCCCGCCGCGGTCGCTCCCGCCCGGTCCGTCCTCCTCCGCGTCCGGCAGCGAGAGGCTGTCCTCGGCCGGGAGCCCGGGGTCGTCGTGCGGGACGACGCCGACCACCGGCACGCCCGTCCGCGCCTCTATCTCCTCGATGCCGGGTTCGAGGAGGCTCGGGTCGCCGCGGAACTTCGTGATCACGGCGCCGCGGACGCGCTCGCGGAGGTCGTCGGGGAGCAGTTCGAGGGTCCCGTAGAGGCTCGCGAACGCCCCGCCGCGCTCGATGTCGACCGCGATCAGGACGTCGGCGTCCGCGAACCGGGCGCACTCGACGTTCGCGAGGTCGCGGTCGCGGAGGTTGATCTCGGCGACGCTGCCCGCGCCCTCCGCGACGATCACGTTGTGGCCGGCCGCGAGGCGCTCGTGGGCCGCGACCGCGGCCGCGCGCGCCGCCTCCCAGCGGTCGTCGTAGTACTCGCTCGCCGGGGCGTTCGCGACCGCCTCGCCGTCGATCACGACCTGGCTCTCGCCGCCGCCGCGGGGCTTGAGCAGCACGGGGTTCATGTCCGTCGTCGCCGGGACCTCGGCCGCCCGCGCTTGGACGTGCTGGGAGACGCCGACCTCGCCCCACTCGCCGTCGGGCGTCAGCGCGACCCGCGCGTTGTTGCTCATGTTCTGGGCCTTGTACGGCGCGACCGAGACGCCGCGCCGCGCGAGCAGCCGACAGAGCCCGGCCGCCAGCGTGCTCTTGCCGACGTGGCTCGCGGTCCCCGCGATCAGGACGGTGCGGGCGTCTCCCTCGGTCGCCGCCGCCGTCTCGCCGCCGGTCACGCGACCCCGCCCCCCATCGTCAGTACTCCGTCCCGCGCCGGGCGCGCCGGCCGTCGTCGAACGGGTGCGCGACCTTGCGGACGTTCGTTATCAGGTCGGCGACGCCGTCGAGGTACGCGGGCTCGGCGTGGCTCCCGGTGAGCACGAGTTCGAGGTCGCCCGGCTTCGACTCGGCGAGGGCGACGACGTCGTCGGGGGCGACGAGCCCGCGGTCGGCCGCGTACAGCAGCTCGTCGACGATCAGCATGTGGACGCCGTCCTCGGGGTCGCCGTCGAGCGGGAGCGGCTCGGTCAGGTCCGCGTCGGCCGCGCCCGCGACGAGCGCCTCCGCGCGCTCGAAGGCGGCGGCCGCCTTCGCCTCGTGTTCGTCGTCGGCCGAGCCGTCGAGCAGGCCGTGCCAGCCGTAGTGACCGGCGTTCTCGTAGGTGAACCCCGGAACGGCGGCGATGGCGTTGTACTCGCCGCGGACGCCCTCGACGCTGTCGGCGCCGCCCTTCATCAGCTGGAGCATGTGGACGCGGTAGCCGTGGCCCGCGGCGCGGAATCCCATCCCCATCGCCGCGGTCGTCTTCCCCTTCCCGTCGCCCCACCAGGCCTGAACGAGCCCGAACTCCTCGGGGGCGGCGGGCTCGATCGGTTCGGGCTCGGGGGCCTCGCCGCCGCCCGGGGTGCGGCTCCGGTCGGCGGCCGGGGTCGCGTCGCGCTCGCTGCCCTCGCCGTTCTCGTCGGTCGATGCCTCGTCGGTGGTGTCGTCGTTCGGTGTCATGGGTCGAAGACCTCCGCCCGCTCGTCGGTGACGACGCCGTGTTCGGCGTCGGCCGCCGGGCCGGGCACGTCGCCGTCCGGGTACCGCGACCGCAGGCTCGCGCGGACCGCGTCCCGGACGCAGGCGCGGGCCGCCCCGCCGACCGCCGTGGCGCTGCCGGAGAACGCCGCGGGCTCGCCCTCGGGGTCGTCGCCGACGACGACCGCGTCGCTCGTCGTCCCCGGGACGCCGGCCGCCGCGAGCAGCGTCGCCGCCTTCGCCTCGGCCGCGACCGCGACGAGGTTCGCCGCGGCCCCGGGCGCCAGCCGCCGCGTCGTCCCGACGACCAGGTTGACCGTTCCGGGGCCGGGCGGGCCCTCCGCGGCCTCCGTCGGCCCCTGCGACTCGGCCGCGCTGGCCGGATCCGCCGGCAGCATCGCGGGGTTCGAGAGGCCGACGGTCGCGTACGCGACGGCGGGTCCGAGCCGCGCCCCCCTGGCGTGGTCCATCGAGACGCCCGTGAACAGCGCCGGGGAGGCGTCGGGGTTTCGGTCTCCGCTACCGCCGTCGCCGACGCTGTCGTCGGCATCGCCGGCGAATCCAGCCCGCGCCAGTCGCTCGTCGCGGTAGGCCGCGAGGTCCGTCCGGTCGAACCCCTCCGAGACGGTGACGTTGTACGCGGCCGCCGCCCGCGACCGCCCGCCGTCCCAGCCGGTCGAGAGCCAGCGCGTCCCCGGTCGGCGGAGCCGGAGGACGCCCTCGCTGACGGTCGCCTCAAACATCGGCGTCCGCACCTCGGCTTCCGCCACCGCTCGAACCGCCGTCATCTCCCGCTTCGTCGCCGACCCCGAGCGCTGTGAGGAGCCGGTCGTTCTCGGCCGGGCGGCGCACCGCGACCCGGACGTGCGCGTCGAGGCCGCGGAAGGACCGCGCGTCGCGGACGGCGACGCCCCGGTCGCGGGCCCGCTCGATCACGCGGTCCACGTCGCGGTCGCCGACGTCGAGGAGGAGGTACGGCGCCTCCGAGGGGGCCACCGCGTAGCGCTCGCCGAGCGCGGCCCGCAGCCGGTCGCGCTCCCGCCTGACGCGCTCGCGGGTCTCGCGGACGAACTCCTCCTGCCGGAGGCAGTACTCGCCGGTCGCGAGCGCCGGCGCGCCCAGGTTCCACGTCCGGCGGGCGCCCCGCAGCGCCGCGCCGATGTCGCCCGTCGCGACCGCGAAGCCGGCCCGGATTCCGGGGAGCCCGAACAGCTTCGTGAGCGCCCGCGCGACGACGACGCCGTCGGTCCCCGCGAGCGACGCGCGCTCGGTGAACCCGAGGAACGCCTCGTCGACGAGCAGGACGGTCCCGGCCGCCCGACAGCGCTCCGCGAACGCGAGCAACGCGTCGCGGTCGTAGCCGGTCCCGGTGGGGTTGTTCGGGGTACAGACGACCGCGAGCGCGTGACCGCTCGGGTCGGCGTCGAGGACGCGGTCGGCGTCGGCGAACGACGGCTCGCCGCCCCGGAGCCGGACCTCGCGGGCGTACTCGCCGAAGCTCGGCGCCGGGACCAGGGCGGTGTCGCCCTCGTCGACCGCGAGCGCGACCGCGGCCCGGATCGCCGCCAGCCCGCCCGGAGTCGGGACCACGTCCCCGGGGTCGCAGCCCACGTAGTCGGCGGCCGCGCGCCGGAACGCCGCCGGCGGCTCGGGCGGGTACGTCCGCGCCCGCTCGAACGCCGCCCGGTAGACGCGCTCGACGCCGTCGGGGACCTCGGGGTTCGCGTTCGCGCTGAAGTCCAGCAGGTCGGGGTCGTCGCTGCTCCCGTGCGGCTCGCGGCCGAGCGCCGCGGCGCGCTCGCGGTTCACGACCGCCCACCTCCCTCGCGCGTCGCCGTCGCGTCGAGCCAGTCGACCCCGCCGGTCGGGAGCGGTTCGGGTCCGTCGCCGCCGAGCAGCCGTTCCGCGAGCCGGCGGTCCCCGGGGCGATTGACGTTGACGGCGAGGCGCGCGTCGCGGGTCGCCCGGACGGCCTCGTCGCCCGCGCCGTCGAGCGCGCCGACGACGTTGATCCCGGCGGGCACGAGGTCGCCGTCGACTCCCCCGCTCGCCTCGCCGTCGTCCGCCTCGTCGTACCGCGTCGCGGCGTCGGCGCTCGCGCCGAGCTCCCGCTTGCGCGCCGCGGGCACGCGGACCGAGAGCGCGTCGGCGTCGGCGGCGGCGTGCGCGCCGAGGACCGCGTCGACCGCCGGACCGTCGAGCAGCGGCAGGTCGACCGCGAGGGTGAGCGCCGGCGCGTCCGGTCCGGCTTCGAGGGCCGCCCGGAGGTCCGCGACGTACCCGTCGCCCGGCGTGTCGACCACCCGGAGGTCGACCGCTTCCGAGTCCGGATCGTCGGCACTCCCGTCCCGCCGCGCGACCAGTCGCTCGCGCGTCCGCGGCGCGTGCGGGGAGACGGCGGCGTACGCCGTCTCGACTCGGCTCGCGGCGAGCGCGTCGAGCGCGCGGTCGACCATCGACCGCCCGGCGACCGCCGCGAGCGGCTTCTCGCCCTCGCCGAGCCGGGTGCCCCGGCCGCCGCACATCACGAGAGCGTCCACGCGATCACCCCCGCGTGAATCCCGACGACCCGGGCGACCTCGGTCGTCGCGCCGAGCACGTCGCCGCTGACCCCGCCGAGGCGCGCGTTCGCCCACGCCAGCCCGACGACGGCGACGGCGCCCGCGGCGGCCAGCGCCGCGCCGGGGACGAACGCGGCGTCGAATCCGACGCCCGCCGCGGCCGCGGCGGGGCCCAGCAGCGCGGCGGGGGCCGCCGCGAGCGCGACCCAGATCAGGCCCCGCGGGCCGGACTCGGCGGTCAGCGCCGAGCCGAGCCCCTCGTGGGGGGCCTCGCCGACGCAGACGAGCGCGGCCGCGGCGCCCCTCGCGCCGACCTCGGCGGCGACGACGAGGGCGACGGCGTCGACGAGCGAGAGCCGGCCGAGGTCCACCGCCACCGTCGCCGCCGTCGCGAGGCCGAAGACGACGAGCGCCACCGCGAGCGCGCCGCCGACGCCGAGCGCCGAGTCCTTCATCACCTCGCGGCGGCGCTCGGCGTCCCCGTGGACGACCGCCGCGTCGCCGAGGTCGGCGACGCCGTCGAGGTGGGTGATCCCGGTGACGAGGTACAGCCACGCGGGGACCGCCGCCGCGACCGTGGGGGACGGGACCGGGACCGGGAGCAGCGTCGCGGCGGCGACCGGGAGCGCGACCAGGGCGCCGAGCGCGTAGGCGACCGCCGGCATCGCCGCCGGCGTCCGCCGGAACGCCTCCCAGGCCGCCTCGTCGCGGCCGACGGGGACCCGCGAGCAGAACCCGAGCGCGCCGCGGAGCGCGGCGACCGTCAGTACCACGCGACCACCCCCGCGAGCGCGAGGAGCCACCCCGCCGCGGCCGCGACCGCGACGCCGCCCGCGGCGCCGACGAGGCGCACGGCGTCCCGGGCGGCGGTCGGGGTCGGCGGCTCGGGTCCCCCGGGGAGCGCGTACGCGCCCGGCTTCTCCAAGCGGACGCCGAGCGCGACCGCGGCCGTCGCCATCGGCCACCCCGAGTTCGGGGAGGCGGGCTCGCGGGCCAGCGGCCGCGCACGTCGCAGGCTCCCGGGCGACCGAGCGGCGACCGCGAGACAGCACGCGGCGACCCGCGCCGGGAGGAACATGACGGCGTCGTCGAGCCGGGCGCTCGCCCGCCCCACCGGCTTCGAGCGGTAGCCGAGCATCGAGTCGAGCGTGTTCACGGCCTTCGCCCAGGCCGCGGCCGCGACGCCGGCGGCGAGCGCGGCCGACGGGGCGGCGGCGCCCCCCGCAGCGGCGGCGAGCGCGACGGCGACGGTCGCGCCCGCGACGAACCAGGCGAGGGGCGCGACGAACCCGTCCGCGAGGTTCTCGGCGGCGCTCTCGACCGCGGCGCTCCGGAGGTCGGCCGGCGAGAGGGCGGCGGGGTCGCGCCCGACGAGCGCCCGGACGGACTCCCGGGCCGCGTCGGGGTCGGCCTCGCTCTCCGCGACCACCTCGCTCGTCACGTCGAGCAGCATGCGCAGGCTCGCGACCGAGAAGCAGACGGCGGCCGCGACGGCGACGGCAAGGACCGGAACGTCGCCGACTCGCGGCCCGCGGGCGGCCGCGAGCCAGACGCCCCCGCCGCAGACCGCGGCCGAAACAAGTGGGAGCGCGACCGCGACCGGGGCGCCGACGAGTCCCGGACGCGCCCACTCGCGGTCGAAGGGCCCGACGAGGCGCCCGAACAGCGCGACCGGATGGACCCGTCGGGGCGGCTCCGCGACCGCGAGGTCCAGCGCGACGGCGACGGCGAGCGGGGCGACCAGCGTGACCGCCGCGGCCGGGAGCGGCCCGGTCCCCGTCACCCTTCCACCTCGTCGGGGAACGCGTCGAACGCGTCGCTCGTCGCGTGGACGCGGCAGTGCGTGCCGAGGGTCCGGTGTCCGACGAGCCCCCTCACCGCCGGTCGCCCCCGTCGGTCGGCGTCGAGCCGTCGGGTTCCGCGTCGCCGCTCCCGTCGCTCGCCCTCCGCTCGGCGAGCAGTCGGTCGGTCACGGCGGCGATCCGATCGCGGACGGCGGCGTCGGTGACCCTCGCCCGGTCGGCGAGCGCGAGCGCCCCGCCCATCCCGACGCCCTCCTTCGCCTCGCCGCGGGCGTACGCCGCCAGCGCGGGGTGGTCGCCCTCGGCGAACCCGGGGTCGGCCGCCGCGAGCGCTAGGTCGAGGTCGCCCGCGAGCGCCGGGAGGTCCGCCGTGGGGTCGTCGGCGACGAGCGACGTGGTCGCCAGCGGGAGCCGGCGGTCGACGCCGGCGTGCCGCGCGAGCGCCGCCGCGGCCGCGAGCTGGGTGCCGCCCGCGAGCGTGGCGTCGATCCCCGCGTCCGCGCAGCCGACGAGGAGCCCGGCGACCGCGGCGAGGACCGGGTCGCCGGCCAGCCGGACCGCCTCGATCGGGTCGCCCGCCGCGCCGCCCGGGTCGAGGCCGCTCGCGTCCAGCCCCTCGGCGACGACTCGGCGCTTGCGTTCGATCGGGTTCGCCGGGAGCGACGAGGAGACCGCGGCGCGCTCGCCGAGCGCCGTCAGGACTCCGAGCGCCGTCGTCGTGCCGCCCGGGATCGTCTCCGCGACGAGGAGCTCGGTCGCCCCGTCGCCGCCCGCGTCGTCGCCGCTCCCGGACGCGGCGAGGGCCGGCGCCAGCGACCGCGCGCGCTCGAAGACGGTCGCCGCCCCCGGGACCGGTTCCGGGTCGCGCACGTCGCCGCCCGGCGCCGCGCCGACGCCGCGCGTCGCGGCCGCGGTGGGCGCTCCCAGCCCGGCGTCGACGAACGCGACGGGAAGCGACTCGGGGCCGAGCAGCTCGCGGACGGCGCGGGTGACGACCGCGGGGGTCGGACAGCCGCCCGGGCTCACCGGCACGGGCGAGCCCGGCCCCGGGCGGCCGGACGCGACGATCTCGAGGTCGGCGCTCGGCGTGTGGACGCGCAGGTCTGGGTCGGCGCCCGCGGCGCTGATCCCGTCGATCGCGGCCGTCTCGGTCGTCCCGGCGACGACGACGAGGGTCACGTCCCCCACCGGACACCCCCTCCGTCGAGGCCGCGTCGCCCCGGCGCGGCGTCGATGTGTACCACTGGCGGTTAATCGATACAAGTGAACTTTAATCGATCGACGCGGGGCGCCGGGAGCGGAGCCGAGCCTCCCTGTCACTCCTCCGCACGCGACCCGCGGAGCGAAGCGGTTAAGGGCGGACCGCGGGTAAATCCGCCAACTCGCTGGTGCGGACACAGCGGGCACTCGCCGCCGGGAACGTCGGGTCGGCCGACGCGCGCCCGGGACGAGACGACATGTGGCCCCTCGCGGCTGAATCGCAACCGTCCGCGGACACACAATGGCACGAAGCTTCTACTCGCACATCAAGGAGGCGTGGCGGTCCCCCAAGGAGGGGAAACTGGCCGAGCTGCAGTGGCAGCGCAAACAGGAGTGGCGCGACCAGGGCGCCATCGAGCGCATCGAGCGCCCCACCCGGCTGGACAAGGCCCGCGAACTGGGCTACAAGGCCAAGCAGGGCGTCATCGTCGCCCGCGTGAGCGTCCGGAAGGGCGGCTCGCGCAAGCAGCGCTTCAAGGCGGGCCGCCGCTCGAAGCGCCAGGGCGTCAACCGCGTCTCGCGGCGCAAGTCGATCCAGCGCATCGCCGAGGAGCGCGCCTCGCGGAAGTACCGCAACCTCCGCGTGCTCAACTCCTACTGGGTCGGTGAGGACGGCTCCCAGAAGTGGCACGAGGTCATCCTCGTGGACCCCGCCCACCCCGCGATCGAGAACGACGACGACCTGAACTGGATCTGCTCGGACGACCACAAGGGCCGCGCGTACCGCGGCCTCACCTCCGCCGGCACCAAGGGCCGCGGCCAGCGCAAGCGCGGCAAGGGCACCGAGAAGACGCGCCCGAGCGTCACCTCGAACGACCGGCAGGGCAAGTAACGCCCCCGACGACGCCGACGTTTTTCCTCGCGGTCCGCGATCCCGACGAGCCGCGGCGCCGTGCGACCGCGACGCAAGAGCAAAGACACCGCGTCACATACCCACGTACGTGGCGATCGTTACGTGACCGCGAACGCGCCCATTCCGCCCGACCCGTTCGCGACCGAACTCGAGTCGCTCGACGGCGACGCGTTCGCGGCGCTCGTCGCCGAGGCGTACGCGGCGACCGCCGACGCCGTCGACGTCGACCCGCCGCGGGTCACGGTGACCGAGGGCGGCCGACGGACCGAACTGCTCGCGGTCGCGGCCGCCGATGGGATTGTCCCCGACGCCCCGGCGGACGCCGTCGTCGTCGCGAGCGACTCGCTGCTCGACGACCTCGACGCCGGGTTCGACGCCGACGTGGTGGCCCCGGCCGACCTCCGAGAGCGCCTGCTGTACGGCGTCCCGCCGGCGACGGCGAACGACATTTCCGACCGGTTCCTCGGCGTGCCGATCCGGTCCGCGGCCTACGAGAGCGCGGCCGCCCCCGCCGCCGACGCACCGGACTCCGGTACCGGCCCGGCGGACGCCGACGCGGTGACGGACGACGGCGACGAGTCGGGTGCCGCCGCGCCGGGCGCCGCCTCGTCCGAAACCACCGGTGATGACGCCGGTTCGGGTCTCCGGTCCGCCGACCGCACCGCCTCCGGTTCGTCGGGCGATTCGGGGGCCGACGCTCGACCGAGGGACGAGGTGGCCGCGACGGACACGAGAAACGAGGCGGCCGCGACCGACGCGAGCCACGCCGCCGCGGCCGATACGAGCGACGAGGCGACTCCGACCGACGGCGCGACCGAACGGACGGACCGACGGGCGCTCCTCGCGGCGGTCGGCGTCGCCGTCCTCCTCGTCGCGGCGGCCGGGGCCGGGTTCGCCGCCGGCGCCGCCGGGGTCGGCGGTCCGGACGGCCTCGCCGGCGTGGGGGGCGGCGGGGCGAGCGACCCGGCCGCGGGCGACTCGGACCCGACGGGAGCGGCGAACGAGAGCGACGGCGGGAGCGGCGGATCGACCGACGGCGACGGTGCGAACACCGTCTCGGTCGCGGACGGCGACCCGACCGGTGAGGCCGCGCGGAACACGGCGCCGTCGCCCACCTGCGAGCGGTCCGCGCTCCAGGTCGTCCAGATCCAGATGAACGCGCTCCGCTACAACGACAACGCGACGAACGACGGGATCCGGACCCTCCGGGCGTTCGCCTCGCCGGGGAACAGGGACCTGGTCGGCTCGACCGGGGAGTACGCCGACCTGTTCGAGACGCCGCGGTACGGACCGATGCTCACGTACGACACCGCCCAGTACTCCGTGCCGGACGTCGTCGACGACGCCGCCTACGTCGAGGTCGTCACCCGGGAGAACGGCAGCGTCACCGGTCGGTACGAGTTCCGACTCGTGCGCGTCGCCGGCGGGAGCGGGGACACGGACACCTCCCTCGGCGACGTGGACGACTGCTGGATGACCGACGCCGTGGCGGCGTCGACCGAGTGAGTCGGCGCGCCTCGCTCTCGGGGCTCAGTCGAGCCCGTCGAGCAGTTTCGCGTAGAACCGGTCCTGTTCGGTCCGCGCGTCGGTCTCTTCGGCGTTCTCGTCGTAGCGCAGCCACCGGAGCACGACGACGAGGTCGTGTTCGGGGTCGACCCAGACGGTGTTCTGTCCGTGGCCGAGGGCGGCGTACGCCGACTCGGGGGCGCTCGGCCACAGCGTCCGCCCCTCGTTGAGCCACCACAGGTAGCCGTAGCTCTCGTTGACCTCACAGGGCTCGGTCGACGCGTCGACCCACGCCTCGGAGAGCAGTCGGTTCCCGTCCCACTCCCCGCCGTTGAGGTACAGCAGCCCGACCCGCGCGAGGTCGCGGGCGGAGATCCACAGCCCGCCGCCCCAGTGACCGCCGCCGGAGACGCTCTTCATCGCCGTCCCGTCCACGTCGACCGTCGAGTTGTGGTAGCCGTGCCACTCCCAGGTGTCGGTGGCGCCGACGGGTCCCATGACGTGCTCGGCGAGCACGCGGGGGAGCGGCCGGCCGATCGTTCGCAGGAGCGCCAGCGAGAGGCGGTTGATCCGCACGTCGTTGTACTCCCAGAACGTCCCCGGCTCGCGGAGCGACCGCGTCTCCGACTTGTCGAGCGCCTCGCCGTCCTTCCCGACCGCCCGGTTGCGGTCGACGGCGTCGGGCTTGCCGAACAGCGTCCCCTCCCACTCGCTGGTCTGGTGGAGCAGGTGGCGCCACGTGATCGCCCCGTTGTGGTCGCCCTCGAACCCGCCGTCGTCGACGTACTCGCGGACGGGGTCGTCGACTGAGTCGATCCCGCCGCGGTCCCACGCGACGCCCGCGACGACCGAGAGGAAGCTCTTGGCGACGCTGAACGCCTGGTCCACGCGGCGGGTGTCGCCCCACTCCGCGACGAGGTAGCCGTCCTTGAGGACGAGCCCCGCGGGGCCGCCGCGCCGCGCGGGGTGGGGCCCGATCCGCTGCCCGTGCTCGCCTTCGGCGTCGTCCCACGTCTCGTGGTCCGCGAAGTCGTAGTCGATCTGCTCGCGCGGCGTCCCGTTCAGCTTGTGGTAGGCGACTGCGGCCGTGACGGCGTCCGGATCGAGCCCGGCCGCCTCGGGGTCGCGCCGTTCCCACTCGTCCGCGTCGGGGAAGTACATAACTCGCTTTCAGTGCTCACCCCCTTCAGTCGTTCGCGTACTGCGACGTTCCGCCGGGGTCGGCGCCTCGACCGCAGCCCGGGAACACGATTATATCCGCGCCCGCACAGGTCGTAGGCATGAGTCTCTCGCTCGACGCGACCCAACTCGACCGCTACTCCCGGCACGTCATCCTCGACGACGTCGGTCCGGAGGGGCAAAAGCGGCTGCTCGACGCCCGCGTCCTCGTCGTCGGCGCGGGCGGGCTCGGCGCCCCGGCGATCCAGTACCTCGCGGCCGCGGGGGTCGGGGCGATCGGGATCGTCGACGACGACGTCGTCGAGCGCTCGAACCTCCAGCGACAGGTTATCCACGGGGACGGCGACGTGGGACGGAAGAAGGTCGACTCTGCGGCCGACTTCGTCGCCGACCGCAACCCCGACGTCGACGTCGAGCGCCACGAGCTGCGGCTCGACGCGGGCAACGCCCGCGAGCTGATCGCCGACCACGACGTGGTCGTGGACTGCTCGGACAACTTCGCCACCCGCTACGTGGTGAACGACGCGGCCCGGATCGAGGGGGTGCCGGTGTCGCACGGCGCCATCTACAAGTTCGAGGGGCAGGTGACGACGCTCTCGCCGGACGGCCCCTGCTACCGGTGCCTGTTCCCCGAGCCGCCGGAGCCGGGGACGATGCCCGACTGCGCGAGCACGGGCGTCCTCGGCGTCCTCCCGGGGACGGTCGGCTGCCTTCAGGCGACCGAGGCCGCGAAGCTGATCATGGACGTGGGCGACCCGCTCGTCGGCCGGATGCTGTTCTACGACGCGATGGACCTCTCGTTCGAGACGGTGCCGTACGCGCGCAACCCCGACTGTCCGGTGTGCGGCGACGACGGCATCGACAGCATCGACGGCATCGACTACGCGGCCGGGTGTCAGATCGACGCGGCCTGAGTCGGCCCGCTCGCCCCGTCCCCCGCGAGGCGCGCGCCCCGACCGCTCACAGCGACCGGTCGGCCATCGCGGTCCCCGCGGTGACGCCGGCGTCCTCGTCGACGAACCCCGACCGGACGCACCACCGGCAGTACCGGTACCCCGCCCGGTTCTCCGCGCCGCAGTGCCGGCAGACGACGGTCTCGCCGTCGGCGTCCAGCGGCGGCGGGTCGCCCCCGTCGGGCTCCCCCGCCCCGCTCGCCGAGCCGGCGTCGCCGTCGAGCGCGAGCGTCGGTCCGACCTCGGGCCCCTCGCCGTCGCCGTCCGACGACCGGGCCGCGGCCGAACCGAGCAGCTCCGCCGGGTCGCGGTTCCGCCGGACGAGCAGCCACGTCACCGCGAGGTTCAGCGCCGCCACGCCGACGAATATCGCGGCGAGCGGCAGGAGCTGGTCTCCCGTCATACGTGGCGTGTTACCATTCCATGCGCTTGTGTCTGACGGTGATTCCGACCGTCCGCGACCGCGATCCGGGCCCCGCGCCGACCGGCGGTCCCGCTCCAGAGTACTCTTGAGGCCGCCGGTCGAAGGCGCACCCGCATGAAAGAGACGATCCACACGGACGACGCCCCGGCGGCGGTGGGCGCGTACAGCCAGGCGACGACCGACGGCGACCTCGTGTTCACGGCCGGGCAGATCCCGCTGACGCCCGCGGGCGACCTGCTCGACGACGCCCCGATCGCGGTCCAGACGGAGCAGGCGCTCGACAACCTCCTCGCGGTGCTGGAGGAGGCCGGCGCCGGTCCCGAGGACGTGCTCAAGACGACGGTGTTCATGGCCGACATCGGCGACTTCGACGCGATGAACGAGACGTACGCCGACTACTTCGACGCGTCGCCGCCGGCCCGCTCCGCGGTCGAGGCCGGCGCGCTCCCGAAGGGGGCGGGCGTCGAGATCGAGGCCGTCGCCGTCGTCGAGTAGATGGCCGACGGCGAGGGCGGGTCGGAGAGCGAGTCGGACGCCGCGACCGACGGGTCCGTCCCCGCGCCCGGCGCGCCGGCCACCCCGCGTGCCCGAGCGCGCTCCGCGGCGCTGTGGGGGATCGTCGGCGGGTTCGCCTTCCTCGTGCTCGCGCAGGGGTACCGGCTCCTCGGTCCCGGATCGCTACCGCTCGGTCTCGGCGGGCTGGCGCTCGTCGCGCTCGCGGTCGCGGTCGCGTCGACCGGTATTACGTATCTCGCCGAGGTCCGGGTGCGCGCGAAAAGAAGGACTTAACAGTCGCACCGGATTATCTTCGCGTGAGCCAGGATGGCCGAGTGGTAAGGCGCACGCCTGGAAAGCGTGTTCCCATCCGGGATCGGGGGTTCAAATCCCTCTCCTGGCGTTTTCGACGAACGACACGGCGAGCGTAGCGAGCCGTTCGTCGAAAACCCAACTGAGTGGATTTGAATCAGGGAGTGAAGCGAGCGAAGCGAGCGAAACGACTGAGGTTCAAATCCCTCTCCTGGCGCTTCGCTGTCGCAACAACGAGCGAGGAGCGACAGCGACGAGCGAGTCCGGAATTATCGAGTCTACCCAGTTCGAGTCCGTTGAAATCCTCGGAGCGCGATGCGCTTCTGTCTTGTATTCAGTACGGAAATACGGTGAAAAACTACAAACAGATCTATCCGAAATAGATCCGTTGAGCGAATGGTCCCCCATATCTCTACTGACCGTCGTAAGCTCCTCGCGAGCCTCGGCAGTGTCGGGTTCGTCGGTCTCGCCGGCTGTACCGACCTCCGCGGTGATTCCACGGAGAGCGACAACGACCCCACGGTCGTCGACACAATCGAGATCGCAAACGGTCAAGACGTCGCGCGAACGTTCGAAGTCGTTCTGCGATCCGCCGAAAACGTACTCTATTGGGACTCGTTCGAGGTCGATGCGTCCGAAAGGGGTGACGGAAATTTAGCTGTCGTCGAAGGTCCGTTCGGGAACGGTGACGAGCCGCTGTGGCTGGACGTGAAAGCGGGGTATCCCGACGACAGTCCCGACTCGTCCGAGGATGATACCGTCCTTACCCAGCCTCTTGGTGAGGATTACGGCGGCTGTATCTACGTGGTGGTCTATGCCCGAATTGCCGGTGGCATCTCAGTCTTCGTCGATCCGGCCGGCAGGTTCGTGTCCAGAGAGACTCGGTGTTGAGCTCCGGCGGGACATCGCTGTTGGCCGGTTTATAACTAATCGACCGCGGATCGACGGTGAGTGCCTCCAAAGCCCCAACCGTGAGGCGTTCGGACGCTCGCTGCGCTCCTCGCTCAGTCGCTCCGCTCCTTCGCTGCGGTGCTTGCGTCGCCTCCGAACGCCTCACGGTTGCCCCTTTGAGTCCCACCCGACAGCGACCGCACAGCGCCTCACGCCTCCCCAGCCTCGTCAGTCGCCTCCGCTTCGCTCCGGCGACTGACTCCCTCGCGCGGTGCTGCTCGCGGCCTGTGGCCGCTCGCAGGCACGCGCCACCCCTGAGCGTCACTGCTGGCTCGTCTACACACCGACACAAGACTCATATGTGTGGGTGTAGTTGTCACGGGTGACGATGCCAGACACGAAATCGGGCCGCGAGCGGAAAGGGAGGAACAAGCGCCGCCAACTCGAGAACCACCTCGCACGGCGCGAACTCGACGCGGACGACGAACCCCCGGAGCCGTACGGAGAGGAGACCGACGCGGAGTTCCTCGCCGAGTCCGACGACGCGGCCCGGTGAGCGGCCGCCCTCGGGTCCCTTCTCGCCGTTCGTTCGCCCCCGAGCCTGCCGGCAGTCTCGCGTCGCGAAAGCTTTAGACGGGGGAGCGGCCTATCTCGGCGCAATGAGTCGCGGCCCCGAGCTGATCATCACGGAGAAAGACAACGCGGCGCGGCGCATCGCCGACATCCTGAGCGGCGAGTCCGCGACCGCGGAGCGGACCAACGACGTCAACGTCTACGAGTGGGGCGGCAAGCGGTGTATCGGGCTCTCCGGCCACGTCGTCGGCGTCGACTTCCCCGCCGAGTACAACGACTGGCGCGACGTGGAGCCGGTCGAGCTGATCGACGCGCCCGTCACGAAGACGCCGACGCAGGAGGGGATCGTCGCCGCGCTGCGCCGGCTCGCGCGCAACGCCTCCCGGGTCGTCATCGCGACCGACTACGACCGCGAGGGCGAGCTGATCGGCAAGGAGGCGTACGAGCTCGTCCGCGAGGTCAACGAGGACGTGCCCGTCGACCGCGTGCGCTTCTCGTCGATCACGGAAAACGAGGTCCGAGAGGCGTTCGCGAACCCCGACGACCTCGACTTCGAGCTGGCGGCCGCCGGCGAGGCCCGCCAGACCATCGACCTGACGTGGGGCGCCGCCCTGACCCGCTTCCTCTCGCTGTCCGCCCGACAGATGGGCGACGACTTCATCTCCGTCGGCCGGGTCCAGGGGCCGACGCTCAAGCTCATCGTCGACCGCGAGCGGGAGATCCAGGCGTTCGACCCCGAGTCCTACTGGGAGCTGACGGGCGAGTTAGCGAAGGCGGGCGGCGACCCGTTCGAGGCGCGCTACTTCTACCTGAACGACGAGGGCAACGAGCGCGAGCGCGTCTGGGACGAGGCGGTCGCCGACACGCTCACCGAGGCGCTCGCCGCGGCCGAGGCGGCGACCGTCGACGACGTCGACCGCCGCACGCAGACCGACGACCCGCCGACGCCGTTCAACACCACCGCGTTCATCCGCGCGGCGGGGTCGCTCGGCCACTCCGCGCAGCGCGCCATGTCGCTCGCCGAGGACCTCTACACCGCCGGCTACGTCACCTACCCCCGGACCGACAACACGGTGTACCCGGACGATCTTGAGCCCGAGGAACTGATCGAGGACCTCTCGGCGGCCTCGACGTTCGGCGCGGACGCCGCGAGCCTGCTCGACGGCGACGGCGACATCGAGCCGACCGAGGGCGACGAGGAGACGACGGACCACCCGCCGATCCACCCGACCGGCGAGCTCCCGTCGGCGTCGGACCTCTCCGACGACGAGTGGGAGGTGTACGAGCTGATCGTCCGCCGCTTCCTCGCCACCTGCGCCGACCCGGCCACCTGGGAGCGGCTGCGCGTGGTCGCGCTCGCGAACGGCGAGGCGACGCCGATCGCCGCGGACGCGGACGGGCTCGCCGCGCTCCGCGACCCCGAGGACGCGGCCGGGCCGGCCGACCTCGTCGCGGACGGCGGGCTGCGGCTGAAGGCCAACGGGAAGCGGCTGCTCGAGGCCGGCTACCACGACGTGTACCCGTACCGCTCCAGCGACGAGCGGATCGTGCCGGACGTCGAGGTCGGCGAGACGCTGTCGCTGTCGGACCGGGCCACCGAGGCCAAGGAGACGCAGCCGCCCCGGCGGTACGGGCAGTCGCGGCTCATCGAGGAGATGGAGAAGCGGCAGCTCGGGACGAAGGCGACCCGCCACCGGACGATCGAGAAGCTGTACGACCGCAACTACGTCGAGAGCGACCCGCCGCGACCGACCCGGCTCGCCGAGGCGGTCGTCGAGGCCGCCGAGGAGTTCGCCGACCGCATCGTGAGCGAGGAGATGACCGCCCAGCTCGAAGAAGACATGGCGGCCATCGCCGCGGGCGAGAAGGGCTACGACGAGGTGACGGCTGACTCCCGCGAGCTGCTCTCGCGCGTGTTCGACGACCTCACCGCGTCGCGCGAGGCGGTCGGCGACCACCTCCAGACGTCGCTGAAGGCCGACAAGACGCTCGGGCCCTGTCCGGAGTGCGGCTCGGACCTGCTCGTCCGGAAGTCGCGCCGGGGGTCGTACTTCGTCGGCTGCGACGGCTACCCCGACTGCGAGTACACCCTCCCGCTCCCGTCGACCGGGAAGCCGCTCCTCCTCGACGAGAGCTGCGAGGACCACGACCTCCGCCACGTGAAGATGCTCGCCGGACGGAAGACGTTCGTCCACGGCTGCCCGCAGTGTAAGGCGGACGAGGCCGACGAGCAGGAGGACGAGGTGATCGGGGCGTGTCCCGACTGCGGGGAGGAACACGGCGGCGAGCTCGCGATCAAGCGGCTCCGGTCCGGCTCGCGGCTCGTCGGCTGTACGCGCTACCCCGACTGCGACTACTCGCTGCCGCTCCCGCGGCGCGGCGAGATCGAGGTCACCGACGAGACCTGCGAGGAACACGACCTCCCGCACCTCCGGGTCCACTCCGGCGACGACCCCTGGGAGCTCGGCTGCCCGATCTGTAACTACCGCGAGTTCACGGCCCGCCAGGAGGGCTCGGAGCTGCAGACCGTCGAGGGGATCGGGGAGAAGACCGCCGAGAAGCTCAATGACGCCGGCGTCGGCGGCGTCGACGACCTCAAGTCCGCCGACCCGGACGACCTCGCGGCCGACGTCGACGGCGTCGGCGCCGACACCGTCCGCGACTGGCAGGCGAAGGCGGACTGACCCCGCTCGGGCCGAGCGCCGTCGCGCGGCCGCCGCGACTCATAAATCCATAAACACATATGCGCGGAGTGTTTCGATCACCGTTAGATGCGAGACGGGAACGGGGATTCTCCGGCCGAGGGGTCGTCGTCGAGCGACGCCGCCGCGACCGGTATCCTCCGGGCGTTCGTCGGGGCGGTCCCGACGCCGACGCTCGTCTGTGACCCCGAGACGCTGGCGATCCGCGCCGCGAACGCTCCCGCGGTCGACCTGCTCGACCACGACCGCGGCACGCTGACGCTGATGGGCCTCCCCGACCTGGGCGAGACAGCGGTCACCGTCTCGGGGGAGTCCGTCGCCGCCGTCGCCGCGGCGGCCGTCGACCCTCCCGCGTCGGACGGCGCTGACGACCGAGTCGAGCGGTTCGAGTGGGACCTCCGGCTCGGCGACCCGGGGCTGCGGGTCGACGCGGCGCTCCACGCGGCGACCATCGCCGGCGACGAGTGGCTCGTCGTCGGGCTCTCGGACGCCACCGACCGGGTCGCCGCCGAGAGCGAGCGCGACGGCGAGCGCCGGATCGTCGACGCGCTCGCCGAGACCGTCCCGCTCGCGCTGTTCCGCTGTACCGAGGAGGGGACGCTCTCGCGGTGGAACGACCGGCTGGCGGCCGACTCCGGCTACGACCCCGCGTCGCTCTCGGGGCGGGCGCTCACTTCGCTGTTCGACGAGGAGACGCGCGGCCGCGTGAGCGAGTCGCTCTCGCGGGTGTACCGGGCGGGCGAGACCGTCTCCTGCGAGGTGCGGCTGCTCACCCGCTCCGGCGAGCGCGTCCCCTACCGGCTCTCGGTCGGTCCCGTCACCGACGGCGACCGAGTCGTCGGCGCCGTCGGCGTCGGCGAGGACCTCACGGAGGCGTCGCTCCGGGAGGAGCGGCTCGCGGTGCTGACCCGCGTGCTGCGGCACAACTTCCGGAACGACCTCAACGTCGTCACCGGGTTCACCGGTCAGGCGATCGAGGCCGTCGACGACCCAGAGCTCACGGGGCAGCTCGAACGGGTCGTCGACACCGCCGAGCGGCTGCTGCGCCTCGGCGAGACCTCGCGCAAGGTTGAGCGGCTGCTCTCCCAGCGCCCCTCGCCGCGGCCGGTCGCGCTCTCTGCCGCGGTCGAGGCGGCGCTCGAATCGCTCCCGGCGGACCTCCGCGAGCGCGCCGCCGTCGAGGTGGACGTCCCCGAGGGGATCGTCGTCTCCGCGGTCGCATTCCTCCCCGAGGCGATCACCGAACTCGTCGACAACGCGGTCCGCCACAACGACGCGGCCGACCCGCGGGTGCGGATCTCGGCGGCGGAGCTGCCGAGCGAGTCGTGGGTCTCGCTCGTCGTCGCGGACGACGGCCCGGGGATCCCGCCGGCGGAGCGCGCCGTGCTCACCGGCGAGGAGACGCCGCTTGACCACGCGAGCGGGCTCGGGCTCTGGTACGTGAACTGGATCGTCACCGCGGGCGGCGGGAGCCTCGACATCGTCGAGAGCAAGGCCGGCGGCAGCCGGATCGAGCTGTCGCTGCGCGTCGCGGACGAGCCGCGCTCCGGGGACGCGGACGTGTTCGACCCCGACGCCTTCGAGGACGGTCCGTAGGTCCCGGGCGGCTCCCGCTCACTCGACCAGCCGCAGCTCGTCGCCGACCGCCACCGACTCGGCCGCGCCCGCCGGCAGTTCGACGACGGTGTCCGCGCGGCCGCGGCCCAGCCCGACGAACGGCGCGAGCCGCTTCTTCTCCGTCACCTCGCCGTCCGCGAGCCACACCGCGTCGATCGCGAACGGCACGAACAGCATGTGGAGCCACTGCGTGTCGGCCTCGTCGAAGGGGAAGACCAGGCCGTAGTCGTCCGGGATCGAACGCCGGAACATCAGGCCTCGGGCCTGTTCGAGCGTCGAGCGCGCGACGTCGACGTCGCTCGCGAGGACGGTCTCTCCCCCCGACCCGGGACGGTGAACGAGTCGCACGGCCGCCACCTCGCCCTGGGCGGATAAATAGCCTCTCGTTGCGGGGCCGGGCTCAGCCGGCTCCGTCGCGGGCCGATCGCGCCGGCCTCAGCTCGCGCCGCCGTACGTCTCTTCGAGGTACTCGACGATGTCGTCGCTCTCGGACATCCCCTCGATCCCGTGGTCCTCGTCGACGAGGACCGGGACGCCGGTCTGTCCGGAGACCTCCTCGACCTCCGTCCGGTCACCGTGCGACCGCGGCACCATCACCGACTCGTACTCCAAGTCGAGCTCCGACAGCTTCGTCTTCACCTTCGCGCAGTACGGACAGCCCTCAAGCTCGTAGAGCGTTAGGTTTGCCATCGCCCGACTGTACGGCCCGGGCCCGTAAAGAGGTGCGGCCGCGGATGCGTCCGGCGCGCACGGCCGGCCCGTCCCGGTCGCGGACTCGGGCCTGTGGGACGCTACGGCGCGGGTGGAAAAACGGGGAAAACTCGGAGCGCGTGAGGGGCAGTCGTCGAGCGATCGCGGTCGGCGCGGGCGTCGAGGTCCGAATGACCCCGGCTACGTCGGCGTCGTCAGGCGGCGCCTGACGGGCTGTGGGAATTCGTCTCCGACGGGCGTCACATCGCGCCGCCCATGCCGCCCATGCCGCCCATGCCGCCGCCGGGGGCGCCGCCCTCGTCGTCGCCGCCCGACGTCGAGAGGTCGCCCGCCGAGATGATGTCGTCGATTTTCAGGACCAGGTTCGCCGCCTCGGCCGCGGAGGCGATCGCCTGCTCCTTCGCGTGTGCCGTCTCGACGACGCCCGCGTCGGCCGTGTCGACGACCTCGCCGGCGAACACGTCGAGCCCGGCGTTCCGGTCGCCCGCCTCGTGGGCCGCGCGCAGGTCGACCAGCAGGTCGATCGCGTCGAGGCCCGCGTTCTCGGCGAGCACGCGGGGGATCAGTTCGAGGGAGTCGGCGAACGCCTCGACGGCGAGCTGCTCGCGCCCCTCGACGGAGTCGGCGTAGTCGCGCAGGCGGCGCGCGATCTCGACCTCGACCGCGCCGCCGCCGGGCAGGGTGCGCCCGTCGGAGACGGTCGTCGAGACGACGTCGAGCGCGTCCTGGATGCCGCGTTCGAGCTCGTCGACGACGTGGTCGGTGGTGCCGTACAGGAGGAGCGTGACGCCGTGGGCGTCCTCGCCCTCGACGTAGAACAGCTCCTCGTCGTCGTCGCGCTCGACGGAGCCGACCGCGAGGTCGTCGGCGGTAAGCGAGTCGAGGTCCGTGACGATCGGCGCGCCGAGGACGTTCTTCAGGAACGTCAGGTCGGACTTCTTCGTGCGGCGGACCGCCAGCACGCCCTCCTTCGCGAGGTAGTGCTGCGCGAGGTCGTCGATGCCCTTCTGACAGAAGACCACGTCGGCGCCGGAGTCGACGATCTGGTCGACCTTCTCGCGGAGCTGCTGTTCCTCTTGGTCGAGGAACTTCTGGAGCTGGTCCGGTGAGTCGACGTTGACCGAGGTGTCGACGTCCGCCTCCTCGACCTCGATCGGGTCGTTGAGGAGGAGGACGTCGGCCGCGTCGAAGTCGGTCGGCATGTCCTCGTGGACGGGGTCCTTGTCGATCGCCGCGCCGGAGAGGAGGCGGGACTCGCCCGCCGCGCGGCCGGTGCGCGTCTCGATGTTGAGGTTGGCCAGGTCGACCACGTGGGAGCCGTCGTCGGCCTCGACGGTGACGCCCTGTACCGCGCGGACGACGAGGTCGGCGAGCACGTCCTTGTCGAGCTCGGCGCCCTTGCCCGTCATGGAGGTCTCGGCGACGTTACGCAGGGTCTCCGTGTCGTCGGGGTCGACGGCGGTCGCGACCTCGTCGACCTGCTCGCGTGCGTACTCGCTCGCGAGGTTGAAGCCCTTGATCACCGCCGTCGGGTGGATGTCCTGTTCGAGGAGGTCCTGCGCGTTCTTCAGCAGCTCGCCTGCGATGGCGACCGCGCTGGTCGTCCCGTCGCCGGCCTCGTCCTCCTGGGTCTCGGCGACCTCCACGACCATCTCGGCGGTCGGGTTGTCGATGTCCATCTCCTGGAGGATGGTGACGCCGTCGTTCGTGATGGTGACGTCCCCCATCGAGTTGACGAGCATCTTGTCCATCCCCTTCGGTCCGAGCGTCGAGCGGACCGACTCGGCGACGCCGCGCGCCGCGGAGATGTTGTACTCCTGAGCGTCCTTGTCCTGGACGCGCTGGGCGTCCTCGCCCATGATGATCATCGGCTGGCCCTGCTGCATTCGCTGACTCATACAGCGTTTGATTGATTGTGATTCTATATAAATCCCTCGTTGAGGGGCTATCGCCCGCAGCCCGTCTGCGACGGAACGACTCGCTCGAAAACACCGGACTCCGCCGCCTCGGGCCGAAATCCATGCGGAGGGTTAGCATTCCCCTCTGTCGGCGCGAGAGCGCCGATTCGGCGGCATTTATATACTCGCGTTCCGCGGGACCGTTATCCCGGTATCCCGCCGGCCAGGAGCGCGGCGTCGACGAGCAACAGGACGGCCAGCCCCGCGCTCGCGAGCAGGTAGGGACGGGCGACGGAGGCCAGCCGGGCGGACCCCGGGACGCCGCCGACCCCGGCGAGGGCGTCGACCGGGAACCCCTCGGCCATGTACCGGCCCCACCCGAGGTCGGGGTCGACCTCGCGGCGCATCCGGAGGACGCCCAGTTCGACGAGCCCGTTCATCGCGCCCCACAGCGACAGCATCGCGAGGACGGCCCACCCCCGGCCGGTCGTCGCGAGGGTCCCGAGCGGCGTGTACAACCGCCAGATCATGTACGCGCCGGTGACCGGGAGGACGACGCCGGTCCACCGCGTGACCATGAGGAGCCGGTGGGCGGCGTCGACGAACGCGGCGCGGCCGAGCGTCCCGTCGGCCGCCCGCGGCAGGGTCGCGTAGACGACGTACAGCGTCGCGCCGGTCCACAGGGCGCCGGAGAGCACGTGGAAGACGAAGGCGGTCGTGAGCAGCACACCGTGCCGTCCGGCCGACGCCGGCATAAATTCCGGCCCGCGGTGCCGCGCTTCGGGACCGCGGCGTCACGGGAGCGTCAGCGTCCCCTCGTACCGGTGCGTGCCGTCGACAGTCTCGCGGTACTCGTACGCGGGCGGGGGCTCGATCCCCCACTCGTGGAGCCGCTCGTCGACCCCGTCGACGTAGGTGACGAGGAACGAATCCCGGTCACGGAGCGTCGGCGGCGTCCGGGTGTACTCCGTCTCGAACCGACACCGCGCGGTCCGCCCGTCGTCGTTGACCTCGATCCGGATCCGGAGGTCCGAGCGCAACCGCTCGCGGACCGGCGGCGGGTCGCCGCGGAGGTGCCCCTCGCCGAACGCGTCGATCGCGGCCAGCGCCTCGTTCGGGACGTGGTTCACGGCCGCGGATACGGGCCGGCGACACGAATCTCTGCCGCCCGCGCGCCGCCGGATCGGCGCGGCCGACGACGGTGACGGTCCGCCGTCGATTTCCGACCGCGGTGCGCGGACGAAAACGGACGTACACGCGCTCGGAAACAGGTTTAACCCGGTTGAGCCCCTGCTGATCGATACCCACTCGTTTATGAATGGACGCTCCGTCGTCGAGTCGATACGCTCGTTCAGATCCGAGGTCGATCCCGTGCCCTTCGCCGCCGGCGCGCTGGCAACGTTCGCGTTCCTCGCGTACACGGCGGCCGACACGGAAGGCGCCGCCGCCGCGATCGACGCGGCGTTCGTCACGTTCGGCCAGGGGCTCGCATGGCTCTACCTCGGCACGGTGCTCGCGCTGGTCGGGGCCGCTGGCTACCTCCTCGTCAGTCGCTACGGACGCGTCCGCCTCGGCGAGGGCGACCCCGAGTACGGGACGGCGTCGTACGTGGCGATGTTCTTCTCGGCCGGGCTGTCGGCCGGCATCGTCTTCTTCGGTCCCGTGGAGGCGCTGTTACACTACCAGACCGTCCCGCCGCTGTTCGCGGGCGAGGTGGCCGCGGAGTCGAGCGCGGCGGCGGTGCCCGCGGTCGCGTACACGGTCTTCCACTACGGCGTCAGCGCCTGGGGCGGGTACCTCGCGATCGGCATTCCGGTCGCGTACTTCGCCTACCGGCACGACGCTCCGTTCCGGGTGTCGACGGCGCTGTACCCCGTGCTCGGTCCCGACCGGCTCGACGGCGTCGTCGCCCGGACGGTCGACACGCTCGCGGTCATCGCCACCATCGGCGGCATCGCGACCGGACTCGGCTTCATCGCGACGCAGCTCCTGACGGGCGTCACGTTCCGCACCGGGATCGCCTTCGGCGACGCGGAGACCGTCGCGGTCATCGTCGGGATCACGGTCCTGTTCACCCTCTCGTTGGTGGCCGGCGTCAGCCGCGGCATCCGCCGCCTCTCCGTGTTCAACATCGCGATCATGACGCTGCTGCTCGGCGTCGCGCTCGTCGCCGGACCGACGACCGACGTGCTGAACGTCGGCGTCGCGGCGCTCGGCACCTACGCGACCTCCTTCTTCGAGATGAGCCTGTTCACCGGGAGCGGCGTCGAGGGAGGCGCGGGGTGGACGGCCGCGTGGACCGTCTTCTACTGGTCGTGGTGGATCGCGTGGGCGCCGTTCGTCGGGCTGTTCCTCGCGCGCATCTCCCGCGGCCGCACGATCCGGTCGGTCGTTGCCACCGCGTTCGGCACGATGACGGCGGTCTCGGCGCTGTGGTTCACCGTCGTCGGCGGGACCTCGATCCGGCTTCAGGAGTCCGGTGCGGTCGACGTCCTCGGCGCTGTCGGCGAGTTCGGCGACGGCGTCTCCGGCTACGTCATCTTCGGGGCGTTCCCCGGCGGCGAGCTGTGGCAGCTGCTGTTCCTCGTGTTGGTGACGACGTTCTTCCTCACCTCCGCCGACTCCTCCACGCTCGCGGTCGGGATGCTCACGACCGGCGGGAGCCGGGAGCCGTCGGGCGCGAACCGCGTGTTCTGGGGCGTCCTCCAGGGCGCTATTGCCTCGGTCCTCGTCGTCGTCGGCGGCGCGACCGCGCTCCGGTCGTCGGTGATCGTGACCGGCGCGCCGTTCGCGCTCGTCTGCCTCGTTGCCATGGGCGGGTTCGTCCGGTGGCTGTCGGCGTCCGAGGAGCCGCTGCCGGCCGACGACACCGACCGCGCGCCGAACCGCACCTCGGTCCCGCCCGCGACCGTCTCCGAGGACGACGACTGACCTCCGTCTTCGTCGCGACCATCCCACATCGTCGTCCCGACCATTTCCCCGCCTCGCCCCGCGGCGATCGAAATCGGCTTGCTGCGGACGCCCGCACGTCGAGTTATGTCGCTGGCAGCCGACACCCGCGAGGCCGTTCGATCGCGCCCGTTCGTCTTCGACGCGCTCCGCGCCGGACTCCTGAACCACAGCGCCGCGGCCGCGTGGCTCGCCGAGGCCGCCCCCCTCGACGGCGACCCGGACGCGGTCGCGGCCGCCCTCCGCCGCTTCCGTGAGGACCTGCCCGCGTACGCCGCGGAGTCGCGGGCGGTGACCGTCTCGATGCGCAGCGGCGTCGGGCTCTCGGCGGCCGACGACGCGACCGAGGGCGACGCCGGGGAGCCGCTCCTCCGCGTCGGCGACGCGGCGCTCGTCCCGGAGGGCGACCGCACGGCGATCGTCGCGACCGGCGACGTCGACGCCGGGGCGCTCGCGGCGGCGCTCCGCCGGCTGGCCGTCCGGGACGTCGACGTCGCGGCCGCCGGGGTCGCGGGAGACGCGCTCGTCTGCGTCGTCGGCCGGCGCGACGGGCCGGACGCGGTCCGCGTCGTCGAGGCGTCGCTCGACGCGGTGCCGACGACCGACTCGGCCTGACGGGCGGTCGACCGCCGCCGCGCTTCCGGTCGCACTCGAGTCGCGGCCTCGCCACGTTCCCGTCGCTCCGCAGCCTCCGAAGTCCCTAATAGCGGCGCGGCCCCAGCACGGGTATGCAGTCGCTCGTCATCGTCGCGCACGGCTCCCATCTCAACCCCGAGTCGAGCGCGCCGACGTACGACCACGCCGACACGATCCGCGCCACCGGTGCCTTCGACGAGGTCCGCACCGGGTTCTGGAAGGAGGAGCCGCACTTCCGAGAGGTGCTCCGCACCGTCGAGGGCGACGAGATATACGTCGTCCCGCTGTTCGTCTCGGAGGGCTACTTCACCGAGCAGGTGATCCCGCGCGAGCTCCGGCTCGACGGCTGGGACGTCTCCGAGTGGGGCTCCGACGGCCTCTCCGCGGACCAGGCGACGCTCGTCGCCGAGGACATCGACCGCGAGGTCCACTACTGCGGGCCGGTGGGGACCCACCGCGCGATGACCGACGTGATCGTCCGGCGCGCCGAGTCCGTGACGGACGACCCCGACGTGGGCGAGGGGTTCGGCCTGGCGGTCGTCGGCCACGGCACCGAGCGCAACGAGAACTCCGCGAAGGCGATCGAGTACCACGCCGACCGGATCGCGGAGCGCGACCGCTTCGACGAGGTGAAGGCGCTGTACATGGACGAGGACCCCGAGGTCGACGACCTCCCCGAGCACTTCGAGAGCGACGACGTGGTCCTGGTCCCCCTCTTCATCGCCGACGGCTACCACACCCAGGAGGACATCCCCGAGGACGTGGGCCTCTGCGAGGACCACACCGAGGGGTACGACGTGCCCGAGACGGTCGACGGCACCCGGATCTGGTACGCCGGCGCGGTCGGCACGGAGCCGCTCATGGCCGACGTGGTCTTGGAGCGCGCGGCCGACGCCGGCGCCGACCTCGGGAGCGCGCTCGACGACGTGCGCGAGACGACCCGCGTCGCCACGGGGGACTGACCGTGGCCGACTCCACCTCCGCGACCGACGGCGGCGAGGCGGGCGGCGACGACCCCGAGGTCCCCGAGATCGACCTCCCGAGCGACGCGTTCGACGCGGTCCTCGACGCGCTCGACGAGTTAGAGCCCGGCGAGCCCCTGCGGTTCGAGGGGTTCAGCGTCGCGCGCGGCACCGAGGGCACCGACGAGGAGCTGCCCGGCGGCTCGCCCGACGAGTACGTCCTCGCCGACGGGAGCCGGCCGACCGGGATGAGCGAGCGCGACCTCCACGAGGCGCTCGCCGAGCGCGCGCCCGCCGTCACCGACTGGTACGTCTTCGAGCGCGTCGTCGGCGAGTTCGGCCCCCGGCGGGCCTTCCTCCGCTGGATCGAGGACGCCGACGGCGAGACCGTCGCGACCCGGTACGCGGCGCTCGCGGCCGGGATCGAGCGCGCCTGGGGCGAACTGAAGATTACCGCGACGCTCACCGACCGCGGCGAGCGCCGCTACGACGTGCGTCACGCCGACGACGCGGGCGTCCCGGTCGACGAGCTCGACGCGTACGACGACCCGCTCGACGCGCGCGACCTGGTCACCTTCGACGAGAGGGGGCGGTACCGCCCCCTCAAGACGGCGCCGTCGCTCGCGGGCGGCTGGGTCTTCCCCGACCTCGGCCCCCGCGAGCTCTACGAGACGGTCGAGACGATATACCCCGCGACGGTCGCCAACTGGCACCGCGAGCGCGAGGGCGAACTCGACGTGAACCACTGGCGGGAGACGATGGAGCGCCAGTCGGGCATCTACGGCGTCGTGAAGACGTGGGACCGCGGCGAGGGGTACGAGCACGTCAACTGGGTCGCGGAGGCCTGTTGCGACGACTCGCAGTGCCTCAAGCGCCGCGAGTGGGAGTACGACGACGAGACGGACCTCGACGTCGACGGCGGCGACGGCGCCTTCCCCTGCCGCGAGCCCTGCTCCGTGGTGGTGTCGGCCGCGCGGAAGTGGACGCGGCTGGAGAGCGAGCAGCCGCGGACCTACGAGTTCGAGCTGACCCCGAGCGAGAAGGAGCAGGTCGAGGAGGTTATCGACGCCGTCGCGGACGGCCGGATCGACGAGATCCGCGAGGCGGACACGAAGGAGGGCGCGAACCGCTTCCGGACGCGGTTCCTCCGCGCGAAGCTGTTCGACGACGAGGGGAACCTCGGCGGCGTGCCGACCGACCCGGACGAGGAGTGACCTGCCCCGCGGCTCGAATCCGACCGGACGCACCCGAAACATCGCCGCGCCCCGCAGGCTTTTCTCACCGCCCCCGGTACGGTGGGGTGATGAACGCCGTCACCCTGGGCCCCGCCGGCACGTACTCGCACCGCGCCGCGCGCGCCGTCGCCGCCGAGGTGTCGTTCCGCGAATCGGTCACCGCCATCGTCGACGCCGTCGCCGACGGCGAGTTCGAGCGCGGCGTCGTCCCCATCGAGAACAGCATCGAGGGGTCGGTCACGGAGAGCCTCGACGCGCTCGCGGAGTACGACGTGTCGGTCACCCGCGAGGTCGTCACGCCGATCCGGCACGCCCTCCTCGCGCAGGACGACGCCTTCGAGGTCGTCGCGAGCCACTCGCAGGCGCTCGCGCAGTGCCGCAACTGGCTGGAGGCCGAGTACCCGGACGCCGGCCTCGAGGCGGTCGCCTCCACCGCCCGCGGCGTCGAGCGCGCCCGCGAGGACGCCCGCGTCGCCGGCATCGGCCACCCGGACAACGCCGGCGACGACCTCTCCATCCTCGCCGCGGACATCCAGGATCAGACCTCCAACGCGACCCGGTTCCTCGTCGTCGCGCCCGACTCCGCGCGCTCCGACGCCGGCGGCAAGACGACGCTGATCGTCTACCCGAACGCGAACTACCCGGGGCTCCTCCTCGAACTGCTGGAGGCGTTCGCGGACCGCAACCTCAACCTCTCCCGGATCGAGTCGCGCCCGAGCGGCGAGCGCCTTGGCGACTACCTGTTCCACTTCGACGTGGACGCCGGCCTCTACGAGGACCACATGGCGAAGGCGGTCGGGGACGTCGAGGCCATCGCCGACAAGGGCTGGGTCAAGGTGCTCGGCTCGTACGACACCGAACACGTGCTGGACTGAGCCCCGG
>NZ_SGTZ01000036.1:0-516 GCF_005435115.1 Halorubrum sp. ARQ200
CACGTCACCAAAGGTATGGACAAAATCACCCACCGCTAAATCGCATTGTTGCGCAATCATGTGAGTGAAAAGCGCATAGCTGGCAATGTTAAACGGCACTCCCAAGAAGTAATCGGCGCTGCGCTGATATAACTGGCAGGAAAGCTTGCCATCGGCCACATAGAACTGGAACAAACAATGACAAGGCGCTAAGGCCATCTTGCCTTGTTCGGCGTTCTCTGTTGGGCTTATCGACTCATCAGGCAAGTCAGCAGGGTTCCAAGCGGTAATGATATGACGACGTGAATTAGGTTTCGTTTTAATTTGCTCGATCAGTTGTTCGATTTGATCCACGGTCGAGCCATCAGGACACGCCCAAGACCGCCACTGCGCACCATACACAGGCCCCAGATCACCGCTTTCGGTTGCCCACTCATCCCAGATACGCACTTTATTATCTTGCAAATACTGCACGTTAGTATCGCCGTTAAGAAACCATAAAAGCTCGTGGATAATGGCGCGCGTGTAGAGTTTCTT
>NZ_SGTZ01000037.1:0-516 GCF_005435115.1 Halorubrum sp. ARQ200
TCGTCTCAGCTTCCTCGTCGTCTTCCTCCGTGGTCGTCTCAGCTTCCTCGTCGTCTTCCTCCGTGGTCGCCTCAGCTTCCTCGTCGTCGACCTCCGCCTCGGCCGCTTCGTCCTCCTCCGCAGCCGCCTCGTCGCTCTCGGCCGCTTCCACGGCGTCCATCGCGTCGTCGGCGGCGCCGTCGACCGGCTCGTTCGCCTCGTTCTCGGCCGCGACGGGGCCGGCACCGCGGACGACGCTCTCGCTGGGGGTGTCCTCCTCGTCGACGCCCTCGTAGTTGTACATCAGGTACAGCATGGACCCGATGATCAGGACGAGGAACCCGATGCCGCCGACGTAGGTGAATATGGGGTCGACCATACCTCCCTCTACCTCCGGGGGGACTGTATGTGCTACGGCTTCCGTTCGGCGGCTGCGGCGGCGTTTCGCGCGGACCGCCTCGCCGACCGTCGGCCATTTGTCCGTCCGCGGCCAACGAGTGGTGTGAGCGCGACCACTCTCCACCGGCCCGCCCACCG
>NZ_SGTZ01000038.1:0-508 GCF_005435115.1 Halorubrum sp. ARQ200
GTGTATGTCAACGCCTCAACGCGCTTCACCGATGGTGCGCAGTTTGGGCTGGGGGCAGAAGTGGCAGTTTCGACGCAAAAGCTGCATGCACGTGGCCCGATGGGGCTTGAGGAGCTGACTACCTATAAATGGGTAGGGCGTGCGGACTATTTATCACGTCACTGAGTACCCATGATAACCGATAATAAAAAACCGCTAGTCTGGCTAGCGGTTTTTATTGTCTCGACAGCTTGGGCGTTTATTTAAGTTCTACGCCTTTCGCCTGTAGATCGGCATGGTAGGAAGAGCGAACAAACGGGCCGCATGCGGCATGCGTAAAGCCCAAATCGAGGGCAATCTCTTTCAGCTCGTCAAACTCTTCAGGTGGCACATAACGCTCAACCGGTAAGTGGTGGCGGCTCGGTGCCAAGTACTGGCCAAGCGTAAGCATAGTCACGCCGTGCGCACGCAAGTCTTTGAGAACCTCGATGATCTCTTCTTTGGTTTCACCCAAGCCCATCATCAAGCC
>NZ_SGTZ01000039.1:0-503 GCF_005435115.1 Halorubrum sp. ARQ200
GACCGAGAGGCGGCCGACTCGGAGATCCGCGTCTGATACCAGAGATAGTATAGCGGCATGAGATGTACGCGTTCGAGTCGGGACGACGTCCGGCGCCGATGTGTGCCGTTTCGAACCGGCACCCGCCGAGTACTATCGCCAGTTACCCCAGCGTTCTCGCACTACGACTCTCGTCGCCGCACCGAGCGCCTCGCGCAGAGCGGGGAAAGCGATTGGGCCGACGGACGACATCCGGGGCCGATCAGATTCACATTGCCGTCCGTTGGGCATCGCGTGTCCCAATTGAATATCTTGGATTGTATAACTAGTAGTTGGAACTAATGATACTAGAGAGTTGGATAATAAACTCGACCCGGCCAAAATGTGGTCCTGCCCACTGAGATAAGGTCACTTATCCAGAAATCTAGGATAGATTGAAGTCACGGCAGCGAGAACGGTCGTCCGAGAACGATGGGAGGCGATCGACAGTCGGTGAAGACGTACGTGCCGACGGAACAGAAGGA
>NZ_SGTZ01000040.1:0-458 GCF_005435115.1 Halorubrum sp. ARQ200
AGCCGGGGCGGTTCAACGCGCCCGGCGAGACGCTCGGACTAGCGGACGTGCCGGTCGCGGTCGCTCAGGCACTCGGCGGTGCGGGAGCATCGTTCGGGACGACGATACTCGACGCGATCCGCGGGTTCAACGATGTCGTCTTCGAGGCGGTGGGCGTTCTCGGGCCGTTCACGCCGGTCATCGTGGCGGCGGTCGTGATCGCGGAGGTCGTCGTGGCGATCGTGGTGCTGCGTCGGATCGTGTACATCGTCGCCGACCTGCTGCAGCTCGGAGGGTTGACAGAGTGACACTGAAAGACATCGCGAAGGATCCGCTGACGCAGGTGTCGGCGGGACTTGGCGCGATCGCCGCGGTGCTGAACCCGGAGGTCGTGTGGGCGCTGACGGACGCGCTCATCGCCTCGGGGCCGCAGTTATTCTCGGCTATCTCGGTGGGGGCGCTGACGCTCCCCCAGGTCC
>NZ_SGTZ01000041.1:0-499 GCF_005435115.1 Halorubrum sp. ARQ200
GTCTCTGACGCTGAACTAATCGCCGATCTACAACGACTCGGCGAAGCGAACGATGGTGACCGTCCGACGACAGTTGATGCCGAAGAATGCGGTACCCACGCGACAACGACGTACCAAAACCGGTTCGGCTCGTGGCGAGATGCGCTCGAAGCGGCCGGCTTCGAGCCACCGCCGCCACAGCGCGTGACCACCGAGGAGCTACTCGCCGAATTGCGGCGGCTTTATGACGAGTTCGGAGGGAGGCCAACGACAACGATCGTTCGCGAGCACGGGTCATATTCGCGCGCGACGTACTACAACCGGTTTGGTTCGTGGGACGACGCACTCGACGCGGCGTTCGAGACCGTCCCAACCAACGCTATCGACAAGGGAGGCAACGAGGAGTCAAACACCAAAACATACTCAGACGAGGAACTCCTCGAAGAACTCCGTCGCGTCGCCGACATCGCCGGTAGTGATGGGCCGCCGTCGATTTCCGAGTTCGAGGAGTACAGTGATG
>NZ_SGTZ01000042.1:0-496 GCF_005435115.1 Halorubrum sp. ARQ200
CTCCTATTCGCTGTTATTGTGCAGCTTAATGCGGATTCCAGCCGGTGGGCATGTTATGACGGCGCATACCATGCAAATTTGTCCTTACTGACAGCAATTATAGAGACTTCAGCGCAAATCGCAGCAAAATACTGGTCTAATCAGCACACTTTGTCCTTTTGCTATCAAAAAATGGTGAGTGACGGGCGGTTTGACGCGAGGTGACCCCTCATGCCCCTACTTTTTGTGTGATTGCGAGGGAGGGAAAGAGTTCCGTTTCCCGTGTGCTGGGGATCAAAAAAGCCGCCCGCAGGCGGCAAAGGTTGCTAAGCAATCTTTCGTGAGGGTTAGACCACACTTTCTTTTTCTGCGATAAGCTTATCCACCACACTGGGATCGGCCAATGTCGAGGTATCGCCCAGACTACCGGTATCACCGGTGGCGATTTTGCGCAGAATGCGACGCATGATTTTGCCTGAACGGGTTTTAGGCAGTGCATCCGTCCAGTGGATAAAGT
>NZ_SGTZ01000043.1:0-495 GCF_005435115.1 Halorubrum sp. ARQ200
CGCGGTTATACACCAACTATCATCGCGCTGAAAACCAGCTGCATTTTCAGCAAGCCTACTGGTTTGGCAATGCGGTTGAGGGGTTGGCGGCATCGGTATTGCGTGAGAGCTTAGCAGGCAGTGAGACGGTGAATTTAAGTCAAGCCTGGGCAGAGCCGGCTCGAACCTTTCCGCTCGATGGCGGAGAAGTAAGTGGGCACTTACAAGATGCAAGTGCCTGTTTTAACCTTAATAGTTTACAGTTGCGCGGCGTCAAAGTGGGTGGGGCGACACCCTATGAGGTCACTGTGTTGCGGGCGCTGGTGGGACAGTATGTGGAAGATAGTTATCAAGCGGATGTCATCGCGCAAGCAAGCCGTGATTTTATTGATGAAAACAATCAGCTGGATCAGTCGCTCGGGGCAGAAGACGCGCACTATGAAAGCGTCCAGCCAGCGTATGTGACGGCGGATGCGTTGCTGGCCGATGTGAGTGAGTGGCGTGCGGTGCGTGGGG
>NZ_SGTZ01000044.1:0-494 GCF_005435115.1 Halorubrum sp. ARQ200
TAATAGGCCGGCTCCTTGGGTTTAGGTTAAGCAGTCGGGATTAGAACAAGTAGTTCAGCTGCAAACCATAGATGTACGCATCGCCACCGGCTGAGAAGTCTACAGATGAATCGCCACCCAAAGCGCCTTCAATAGTAGAGTTGTCTGTTAACTTCTCACTGCCGTCGACTTGATCACCGTCTAGGAACGCGAAACCTGCATCGATAGAAAGGTTTTCATTAGCAGTATAAGTGGCACCTAAGCTCCACCACTGGCGGTCAGAGTCTGGGATGCTTAGCGTCCGTTTTTCCGCCGGTACTGGGCTCTCATCGTGAGCGTAACCAGCACGGAACGCCCAGTTATCATTCATGGTATAAGTGGCACCCAGCGCATAACGCCAGCTGTTGTCCCAACCTTCTTCTTTTTGGAAACACACACCATCAGTCGCTGAACAGCCAGAACCTGTTGCTTTAAGTTCTTCAAAACTATCCCAGCCAGTGTACATGGCGCTATAG
>NZ_SGTZ01000045.1:0-492 GCF_005435115.1 Halorubrum sp. ARQ200
AGTTTGAACTGTGCGTCACCCTCTGGGTGGTCGTTCACGTCCGGATGGTACTCACGCACGCGCTTTCGGTACGCGCGTTTCAACTCCTCGGCGGCGGCGTCGTCGGGGACACCGAGAACGTCGTAGAGGTCCGCCGGCATGGCTCCCGCTACGACCAGTCCGTGTTTGAATCTACCGCACGCAGACCGTCAGACGCCAGTTGATTGGGTGACACGTGGACACTCCGCCACGTCGAATTGGGAACCCTCTTGGGCCGCGGCCGAGCAGTTCGAGTATGGAGCGTATACGTCTCGGGAACACCGTCTTCGAAGGGGAGAACAACGTCTACCTCCTGCAGGGCGAGGAGACCGTGCTCGTGGACGCCGGCGTCGCTACCGAGCCGACCCGCGAGGAGTTCGTCGACGCGCTCGCGTCGTTCGGCGTCACGCCTGCCGACGTCGATCGCGTGTTCCTGACCCACTGGCACTACGACCACGCCGGCCTGGCAGGGAT